>JAYTTT010000275.1:0-6659 GCA_043744895.1 Gemmatimonadota bacterium
CGATCAACTGATCCAACCCCCCAGGCCTAACCGAACTGACGATCACGCCGCCCGGATGCAGCTCCCGCACCCGCTGCGCCAACTCCGCCTGATCCACCACCAAATCACTCTTATTGAACACCATGATCACCGGCCGGTCCTCCAGCTCCAGCTCGCCGAGCACCGACTCGACCACCTCAATCTGCTCCTCATACTCCGGATGACTCGCGTCCACTACGTGCAGCAAGACATCCGCCTCCCGCGCCTCCTCGAGCGTGGCCCGGAAACTCGCCACCAAATGGTGAGGGAGCTTCCGAATGAACCCCACCGTGTCCGTCACCCGGGCCCGGAGGCCGTCGCCTAACGACAACTCCCGGGTCAGGGTATCGAGCGTCGCGAACAGCCGGTCCTCGACCACGATGTCTCGCTCGCCCGTCAGGCCCCGGAGGATGCTCGACTTGCCGGCGTTGGTATACCCGACCAGCGACGCGCTCAGCATCGCGTGCCGGCCGGCCCGGACCGTTTCCCGGTGCCGCTCGACGTCTTTGAGCTTGAGACGGTGGTGCTGGATCTTTTCCCGGATCATCCGGCGGTCGGTCTCGATCTGGGTTTCGCCCGGGCCCCGAAGCCCAATGCCGCCCCGGATCCGCGACAAGTGGGTCCACATCCGGGCCAGGCGCGGCAGCAGGTACTGGAGCTGGGCCAGCCCCACCTGCAACTTCGCTTCGGCACTCCGGGCCCGGGTCGAGAAGATGTCGAGAATGATCTCGGACCGGTCCATGACCCGGATCTTGAGTTCCTTCTCCAGGTTGGCCCCTTGGACCGGACTCAACTGCTCGTCGAAAATGACCAGCGTGGCCTGCAACGCCGCCACCAAGTCCTTCAACTCCTCGACCTTGCCTTCGCCGATCAAGGTGGCCGAACTGGCCGCGGCAATCTGTTGGGTCAGCCGCCCCACGACCTGGGCTCCGGCGGTATCCACCAGCCGCGCCAACTCGGTCAGATGCTCCTCAAGCTGGTGCACGTCGCGAGACCCTTTCCGCGGCGACCCCACCAAAATCGCCCGCTCGACCGGCGGCGCGACCTCTATCATGTCTCGTGCGATGGTGTACTCCCCTGCGTTGGAGGTCCGGCGGCCTTTTGCCGCCACCACGTGAGTCGCTCCGCCACCTTGGTTTCGAAACCGAGGCGCCCGGGCTCGTAGAACACCCGCCCGGCCAGCGTGTCGGGCAAATAGCTCTGAGCCACGAAATGATCGGGATCATCGTGGGCATACTTGTACCCGGCCCCGTACCCTAAGTCCTTCATCAACCGGGTCGGCGCGTTCCGGAGATGGATCGGCACCGGCGCCGCCGGGGTTTCCCGCGCCGCCTCGAACGCCGCCCGCATCGCCTTCATCGCGCTGTTCGACTTCGGGGCCGTAGCCAGATAGATCGTCATTTCGGCCAGCGGAAGGAAGCCCTCCGGGGCGCCGAGCTGGTCATAGGCCTCGCGCGCCGCCACCGCGATCAACAGGGCGTTCGGATCGGCCAGCCCGACATCCTCCGCCGCCATCGCGATCGCCCGCCGGAACAGGATCCGGGGATCTTCCCCGCCCTCGATCATCCGGGCCGCCCAATAGAGCGCCCCGTCCGGATCGCTGCCCCGGAGCGACTTGTGGTAGGCCGAGAGCAGGTTGAAGTGTTCCTCGCCCGAAGCGTCGTACCGCGGCATCCGGCGCGCCAACGCCGTCTCGATCGACCCCACCGTCAAATGGCCCTTGAGGCCGACGTACCGGACCGCCGCCTCAAGCGTACCTAACGCTCGGCGGGCATCGCCGTCGGCCTGAGTCGCGATGATCTGGAGCGCCTCCGGATCCGCCTCGATCGCCTGGGCGCCGAGGCCCCGGTCGCGGTCGGTCAGCGCCCGTTGCAGCAGGCCGGACAGGTCCTCGACCGATAGCGGCTCCAGCACGAACACCCGGCACCGGCTCAGCAACGCCCCGTTCAGGCTGAAGCTCGGGTTCTCGGTGGTCGCCCCGATCAGGGCGACCGTGCCCCGCTCGACATGGGGCAGGAAGGCGTCCTGCTGAGCCCGGTTGAACCGGTGGATTTCGTCGCAGAACAGCACCGTGCCCCGGCCCATCAACAGCCGGCCCTCGGCCTCCTTGATGATCTCCCGAACCCGGGGCACTCCTTCGGTGACGGCGCTGAACCCGACGAACTCCCGCCCGGTGTGCTGGGCGATCAATCGGGCCAGCGTCGTCTTCCCCACCCCGGGCGGGCCCCAGAAGATCGTGCTGCCCAAGTCGCCGCGGCGAATCGCTTCGCCTAACGCCTTGCCCGGACCGAGCAACTGGCGCTGGCCGAGAAACTCCTCGAGCGAGCGGGGCCGCATCCGTTCGGCCAGCGGCCCGGCTTCGGTCGCGAACAAGCCGAGGGTGTCGCTCATGGCCGCCGGACCCGGGCCAGCAGGAGATCCCGCCGGTTCTGGCTCGGATCCTCCAACACCGCCTCCAGCAACTCGCCCAACACCCGGCCAATCTCGGGCCCCGCCCCGACGCCGGCGCTCTTGAGATCGGTGCCCGTCACGGCCAACTGGCCCCGGGCCGTGGCCTCGCCCCGCTCCCGAACCCCGGCCACCGACGGGGCCCACGGTGCCTCGACCCCGTGCCGGAGCCGGTGGGCCGCCATCAGGTCCTCCGCGGCCGGCCCGACCGCCGCCAGCCACCGGCGGGTCGCCACCGCGTCGGTTGACGCGGGCGCCGCCGGCCCGCGGGCAATCCGCTCGGCCCGATCGATCGCGGCCGTGGGCGCCTTGAGCCGCGCCAGCACCGGCCCGCCGTTGCCACACGCCACCGCGGTCAGCAACACTGGGTCCCGCCCCACCGGACTCGGGTCGGCAAACGGGTAGTCGACCGGTAACCCGGGCAGCCACCGCTCGGCGGCCCCGACCTCGCGCCATCGATCGAACAACGGCGGCAGCACCCGCGCCGACTCGAGGCTCCGAAACCACTCATCCCGGACCCGTTCCGCCGACAACCGCTCGAGCCCACCAGCCGCCACCTTCGCCTCGGCCCAGGTCGCCGGGTCGATCTCGAACCCAAGCCGGCCCGCGAACCGGATCGCCCGGAGAATCCGGAGATAGTCTTCTTGAAAGCGCTCGGCCGGGTTTCCCACGGCCCGCACCACTCGGAGCGCCAAGTCGGCGGCCCCGCCGAACGGGTCGCGCCAGTCGTGACGAATCGGGTGGTAGGCAATGGCATTGATGGTAAAGTCCCGCCGGGCCAAATCGGCCTCGAGCGACACCCCGTACTCGACCACCGCATGGCGGCCGTCGGTGGTCACGTCTCGGCGGAAGGTGGTGACCTCATGGAGATGATTGTGGCGGTCGATCACCCCGACAGTGCCGAACTTGAGACCCACCGGCACCGTCCGGCGAAACAGCCGCTGGACCTCTTCCGGCTTGGCCGCCGTGGCCAGATCGACGTCGTCCCGGCTTCCGCCGAGCAGCGCATCCCGAATCGCGCCCCCAACGCACCACGTCTCGAACCCGGCGCCCTCGAGGGTGGCCGCGATCTCGACCACCTCAGCCGGAATGTCGAGCCGGTCCATCAGCCGCAAAGAACGCTGCCGCCGTTGACATTGAGGACCTCGCCGGTGATGTGGCGGGCCAGATCGGACAGCAGGAAAAGAATCGGCCCCGCAATGTCCTCCGCCGGTGGCACCCGCTTCAGGGGAATGCCCGCGGCAATCCGCTCCTTGCCCCCGTCGGCGTACGCCAAGGCGCTCATGTCGGTGTCAACCCACCCGGGCGCCACGCAGTTGACCCGAATGGCCGGGGCGCACTCGATGCAGAGCGACTTGGTCAGGGCAATTAAGGCGCCCTTGGTCGCGGCGTAGTCGGAGTGAAACGACTCGCCCCGCTGGCCCGCGGTACTCGACACGATGACCACCGAGCCGCCCGGGCGCATCAGGCCTAACGCCGCCTTGGTGGACAGGAACACCGAGTCGAGGTTTTGCGCCATCGTTGACCGCCACCGCGACTCGGCCATCTGCGACAGCGGCGTATCGTCGCTGGGCCAGACCCCGGCATTGGCCACGAAGCCATCGAGGCCCCCCAACGCGACCTTGGTTTCCTTGAAGATTCGCGCCACCACCGCCGGATCGGCCAGATCGCCGCCCCCGACGTAGGCCCGCCTGCCTAACGAACGGACCTCTTTGGCCACCTGGTCGGCCTCGGCCGAGCGCCGATGGTACGTCACCCCGACGTCCGCCCCGGCCCGGGCACACAACAGCGCGGCCGCCCGGCCAATGCCCCGCGAGCCCCCGGTAATCAAGACCGACTTGCCTGCCAACGAAATCATGGTGCCAGCTCCCGTTCGACCAGATCGACGATCGTGTGATCGATCGCCAGCTGAAGTTCTTGAATCCGGCTGGTGTCATCCGATGGAATGATCACCGCCTCGTCGCAGAGCGCCGCCAGCGCGCCCCCCCCACAACCCAGCAGCGCCACCACCGCCGCCCCGACCCGCCGGGCCGCCTCGGCAGCCCGAATCAGATTCTCGCTCTGCCCGCTGGTGCTGACCAGCACGACCACGTCGGACGGGCCCGCGAGCGCTTCGATCTGCCGGGCAAAGACCTCGGCAAACCCCAAATCGTTGCCAGTCGCGGTCACCACCGAGGTGTCAACCGACAGGGCCATCGCCCGGAACGGCCGCCGAGTCCGGCCCAGCCGCACGACGTACTCGGTGGCGATGTGCTGGGCGTGGGCCGCGCTCCCGCCGTTCCCGGCAAAGAACAAGGTCCCGCCCCCCCGGAGCGCCCCCACATATCGTTCCGCCAGCCGGGCGATCGCCTCGCTCTGGCCGGCCATGACCGTGGCCAGCGACGCCAGCGCCTCCAAGTGACCCCGGACCACCTGGTGACTCATTCCTGGACCTCGCTGACCCAGCCTTTGAGACGAGTGAGCAACGACACCTTCACCTTGGTCGGCAACGCCGCCTCGAGCAGTTGGTCGGCGAGGATCGCGGCCGGATTCTGTTTCATCAGCAAGGTAGCTTCGGCCTCGAGCCCGCTTTCCACCAGCCTGGCCCAGGGGATCCCGAGCGAACGCAGGTCGCCATGATTGTCGGCAGCCAGCACGTCCGCCAATCCATTGTCCACCAGATCCCGGGCTCGATTGCCCCGGCTCGTCGGCATGAACAACGTGTTCGCATCGACTTGCATCAGCGCCCCGAGTTCCTTCCAGCGGGCAATCATCGCCAGCGAGCAGACCGCATAGCGCTCCGGATGGGCCACCAGCGGCACCAAGCCCGCCTCCAGCACGTGGGTCAGGGCCGCCGCGGCCGACCGCCCCGCAACCAAGCGGGTGAACTCCACCAAGACATACCGAGTGCCGGCCAGCGTGACTCGGCGAGCGGAGACAGCCTGCGGGGTCAACGCCCGATCGAGCATGATCTCGGCACCCCGATGGAGCGTGATGCCGGCCGGCGCCTCCGCCGAGAGGGCCGCCATCGCCTCATCGTGTTCCGGTGGCGGCCCTTCGAGGATTCGGCTCGCCTCGAGGTGCGGGGTCAGCACGACGTCGGTAATTCCCTCGGCGGCCATTCTCGTCAACACCGCCACCGATTGCTTGACCGTCCGCGACCCGTCATCGACGCCGGGCAGCAGGTGACAATGAAGATCGATCACGACGCGCCGCTGTCCCGCTCGCGAAGCCCCCGAGCAAACCGTTCCAAGCCGGCCGGGTCGGCCTCGACCTGCGCGGCAAGCGCCACCGTCACCAACGCGTCGGCGGCGAGCAGATCGAGGGCAGAGCCCCGGCCGGCAGTTCGGGCCAACGCGGCATCGAGTGCCCGCCGAGCGGCCTCGGACAAAGCCGCCGGCGTGGTCGCCGACCTGACACCCCCGACGAACTCCGAGGCGCGGTCGACCAGCTCCACCGGCGCGCCCGCAAACCGAGCCGCGAGCCAGTCGGCGGTCAGACCGCCAGCCATTCGCTCACGATTCGGGGAACGGCCTCGCGGGCCGCCGACAACCGCGACCGATCGCCCGCACTCGCCGAGGCGAACGTCGGACGCCCGCCGCCCTTGCCGCCACTGACCGCGGCAATTCGTCCCACCAGATCGCCGGCCTTCTTACCGCGGGCCACCAGATCATCGGTGACGGCCGCGTGAATGGCGCCCCGCCCGGCTTCGACGAACAGCACCAGCACCCCGCTCGTCCCGGCTCCCCGGAACTGATCGGCGGCTTGGGCCACGTCGTTCCGGTCCTCGAGGGCCGTGGTGCCGATCGTCACCTTGACGCCCCCGACGTCGACCACCTGGCGTCCGCTCTCATCGCCGGCCCCACCCCGGCGGACCAGGTCGGCCAGCCGGGTCTCGAGCTTGTCTCGCTCGGCCAGCAACTGCTCGATCCGTCGGGCCAGTTGGTCGGGCTGCGATCGGAGCAGCTCCGCGGCGGCGGCAATCCGGGCGTCGATTTGTTCCACCGCGGCATAGGCCACCGGACCGGTCACCGCTTCGACCCGCCGCACGCCGGCCGCGACCCCGCCCTGCCCGCCGAACCGGAACATCCCTAACGCTCCCGTCGTGGTGACATGGGTTCCGCCGCACAACTCGATGCTCGGCCCCATCCGCACCACCCGGACCCGGTCGCCGTACTTGTCCGCGAAAAAGGCCATGGCTCCGAGCGCCAGCG
>JAYTTT010000276.1:0-1736 GCA_043744895.1 Gemmatimonadota bacterium
GCACCGACTCCCGTAGTTGGGGTGTGGCATACACGCCACACTCCTAGAATCAAGGATTCGCTTTGGTTAGTTGGGCTTGGGGGCAGGCGCCACCGATGGATTGCGGCACCAGCACTTCGCCCCAGCTATACGGGTCCGCGCCACCGTCGGGGAAGGGCCAACCAGTAGCCCGTCAGGACCGACACCAAGGCGATCAGGCTCATGACAACCAGGGCGGTCTTCTGGGTTGCCTGGTGTCCGGGAAGTCGGCTCAGTGGCTGGAACGTGTGGATGCCGCCCCCGAGTCGCTCTTGGACCCGATCGCGCCAAACGGTCCGTGACACGCCGCCGGTGGCTTCGGCCACGATTGCTTCCGTGCGTTGGGGATCGTCCAGCTCAACTCTGAAGCCCCCCCAATCAAGGTGGTCCACTCGGCGCACTCGAGCCCGCGGCACGGCATCCTGCGCAATCCGGCCTGCCAGTTCTGACGTGATGCGGAACGTTGACCCGCTGCTCGCATCCACGAGCACGGTCCGGCCCCCCTCGAAGCGCACCACGTACACCATAGCGTCGCGGAGTCGTTGCAGATCGACCGACTTGGCGAGGCCACTGCTATCGGCGGTGGCCGTCTGCGCGGCGCGGGCCGGCGAAACGGTTACGGCAGTCCAGTCGACCGCCGCGCCGGTTCCCTGACCCGCGGTGCTTACCGACGACCGCGGCATCATCATGACCACGCCGCTCCCCGTCCAAGCGATCAGCAGTATCCCGATCCCGATCCCGACCCATTTGTGCCACCAACGGATACCGGGAAGACCGCGGGCCGTTTTCGAGGTTGTCATGCCGTGTGGCCTCTTGGAGACGAGGAGATGAATGACCGGACGGCGTCCTGTCGCCATCGCCGCAGGGGATTGCCAAATGAATCACGCAAGAACCGGTGCTCGGGGCGATCGGCGAGATTGCCCTGCTCACCAAAGTTAGCCGCCAGACCGAATAACTCCAGCGAATCGCCCGGTCGCAACGAGAGGAAAGAGCGAGGCGACGATGGACCGATACCGCGCCCTTCGAGCTGCTGCCAAGAGTTCCTCACGTTAGGCGTCTGCCCAGAGCCCCCTTGAGGTGTTGCGAGCCCTTACTTCGATAGGTGGTTGAAGAAGAAGGAGTGGCGATCACCTAGGTACTGCGCAGCTTCTTCCGGTGTGGCGATACTTGGAATGCTGATGGTGGCCGAGACAAGCGGTTGCCGGATCGAGAGGAATGGCGCCGCTTGGTAGGATCGCCAAAGTTCACTGGCTCCGGTCGCCGTTCCAATCGCTAGTGAGATCAACAGGGCCACGCCGGCGAACGTCCGCTCCTGCAGGGCAACAGGGAGGGCCCGCCCGACAAAGATCCAAAGACAGAACAAGGCGGGGATCGAGGTTCTCATGGCAAAGTCGTTGTACAGGCCCACCCTCAGCAGGGGGTAGGTTGAGAGGCAGGTGAGCATCACCCACCACAGGGTCGTCTGGGCCGGCGATTCCTCGCCGAGGACCATTCGTGCCAGAACGCCATAGAGAACGAACTCCAGGACGAGGAAAGCCCCAAAAATGAGCCAGCCCTCAGCTCCCCGGTGAGCAAACTCAAGAAAAGCATGACTGATCCCAAATGTGCGTGAAACAAGATAGGCGGCTGTAACCGCGGCCATGATGAGTGCCGTCGTGACGAAGAGAGCAACCTGGGGCACGTCGACAATACCGCGGAGGCTCCGTAACAGCATCTTG
>JAYTTT010000277.1:0-1734 GCA_043744895.1 Gemmatimonadota bacterium
ACGGCCGAGGCACGGCGGGCGCTTGAAGCTGGCCTCAACGTCTTTCTCTTCAGCGACAATGTGTCACTTGAGGACGAAATCTCGCTGAAGTCCCTGGCAGAAGAACGGAGCCTGCTTGTGATGGGGCCGGACTGTGGGACGGCCATCATTGGCGGCGCGGGTATCGGGTTCGCGAATGTCGTACGGCGTGGCCCGGTTGGCGTGATCGGCGCTTCGGGGACCGGCATACAGGAAGTGACAACCCTCGTCCACCGCGCAGGGTCCGGCATCTCCCATGCGATCGGGACCGGTAGCCGCGATCTGTCGGATGAGGTCGGGGGCGTGACAACCATGGCGGCGCTCGATCTCCTCGATAAAGACCCCGGCACGGCCGTCATCGTGGTGATTTCGAAACCCCCGGGGCCGAAAGCACTGGCCCGCCTTCGCGCCAGGTTTCTGGTTTGCAGTACGCCGATCGTGACCTGCTTTCTTGGGGCCCAGCCGAGCGTTTCAGGGGTTGGCCGTGTGGTCGAAACCTCGAGCCTCGTCTCCGCCGCGCGAACTGCGGTGGAGATCGTCAGCGGAAGGCCCGGAGGTGCGGAAGAGGAGTCCTCCGAGCTACCGCCGCAGGTTTCGAAAGAGCGAGCGCGGCTCTCTTCACAGCAGCAGTTCATCCGCGGGGTGTTTGCCGGCGGGACGCTCTGCTACGAGGCACAGCAGGTGTTGCGCGACAGTGGGATCACTGTGCGCTCCAACACACCGCTGGACAAGACGCTGGCCCTGGCGGACCCGTACCGGAGCGTCGGGCACTGTGCGGTGGACCTTGGCGATGACGTGTTCACCGTCGGGCGTCCCCACCCGATGATCGACTCGACGTTGCGTTCGGAACGGATCCAGGCTGAGGGCGATGATCCCGAGACTGCCGTCATCCTGCTCGATGTGGTGCTCGGATTCGGCAGCGCGGCCGACCCCGCGGGGGACCTGCTCGACGCAATCCGGTCCGCCAGGGCGCGGGCGGAGGCTCGCGGTGCGTACCTCCCCGTCGTCGCATCAATTTGTGGAACTTCCGAGGACCCGCAGGGTCTCGAGGAGCAAGAATCGAAACTGGGTGAGGCCGGTGTGCTGGTCTTTGGTTCTACCATGGCGGCGGCGAGAGCCGCTGCTGCCATCATTGATAGGGCATAAGAGGGGGGCAATATGAACGACAGCCGCCGCGATCTCCTCCAGGCTGGTCCTCGAGTTGTGAACGTGGGTCTCGCCGACTTCGCTGCGAGCCTGCGGACTCAGGGCGTGCCCGTCGTCCAGGTGGACTGGCGGCCCCCGGCCGGGGGTGATCCGGAAATGATTGCTCTTCTGGACAAGCTCCTGTGACAACGCCTGTGGTGGGAGTGGACGACGGTCGTCCACGAATTATCGTCGTCGCGTTGGGGGGCAACGCCATTCTCCAGGAGCATGAAGCGGGATCGGCCGGCGAACAGATGGCCAATCTTGAGCAAGCTTGTGAACATCTGGTGCCACTGATCGCCGACGGTCACCGGATCATTATCACGCACGGAAACGGGCCGCAGGTCGGGAACCTTTTGATGCAGCAGGCCCAGGCGGCGGCCTTCGCGCCGATGCAACCCATGGATGTCTGCGTTGGAATGACCCAGGGGCAGGTCGGGCCGCTGCTCGCACGGGCGCTGGCCAACCGACTCCGCCGCGACGGGATCCAGCGAGACGTTGTCGCCCTCGTGAGCCACGTCCTGGTCGATC
>JAYTTT010000278.1:0-1724 GCA_043744895.1 Gemmatimonadota bacterium
TGCCTTTGAGCTGCTCGCCCCCTGGCGGTTTGGCCGGAACCGGGATGGCGGCAGCACCCACGCTTTCATTCCTGAGATCGCTTATGGCATCCTCCCGAACGGACAGCTCGGCCTGAAGCTGCCGGTCGCCGGGGTCGGTGGCCACGGTGACAGAACCTGGGGGCTTGCCGGTCTCCGCCTCTTCGCCCTCTACAACTTCAACACCGAGAGCCGAGTGGCACCGGCCCTGTCCCTTCGGGCCGATGCGACCTTTCCCGTCGGCCGCCTCGCGGGGGAGGGAACCCGGGTCTCGGCCAAGGCGCTTGCGACCCGATCGTGGGGCCGAAACCGGCTCCACGTGAACGCCGCCTACACCTTCGGCCCGGAACGTCCGCTCGGTGCGGCGGAGCCAGCGAACAAGTGGTGGTACGGGGCGGCGGTAGACCGGACCCTCTATCGGCACAGCCTGCTCCTCGTTGGAGAGGTCTATGCCCTCCGGCCGGCCAGCTCGGAGCCGACCCAGGTCAACACGTCGATCGGCCTTCGGTACCAGCTGACGCCCTACTTGGTGTTCGATACCGGCGTCGCCCGTCGCCTGCGCCGAGTCGCCGGCCCGGACTACGAACTGACGGTTGGGTTCTCGCGGGCCCTGGCGATTCCCGGGCTCCTCCCGGCCAGACGCTCACCAGCAGGAGCAAACCGATGACCCCGACCCGCCGCCTGACCAAGACCACCGGCCTCCTCCTGGCGCTGGCGGCCCTTTGGCCCGCGACCGCCCGGTCCCAGGACCGGCGGAGCGAGCAATTCTACTACCCCGGATCGTTCAACTGGACCTTTCTCAAGATCTACCCCGAGGCGGCCCGACTCTTCAACGCCTTCGACTACGGACACGCGGTCCTCTACGAGCGGCTCTACACTGCGCCGAATGATCCCGGCGCGCTCGAGAGGGAATACCAGTTCCTGACGACCGACCTCCTCGTCCGGCCACCTCGGTTCGCCGTGGCCGAGGAGGTCATTGAGCCGGCCTACGCCAAGGTGGCCTGGCAGGCGAAGCAGATGTTCGACTGGGCCCACCTCTTACACCGGCAAATCTACGACATCTATTCGGACGAACGATTGGAGAATGAGGCAAAAGACTCCCTGATCGAGCGGGTCACCGACTACTACCTGACCCGGGATGACATCGCCTTCACCGATGTGCCGAAATCCATGGCGCTCATGGACGAACAGTATTTCAGCCAGGTCTTCCGAAAGGCGCAACCAAAATTCAACGGGCTGATCTGGGCGTATCACTGGCTCCAGATCGGGCTGTACGAGCCTCTGATCGCTGGAAAGACAGTCGCCGGGAAGAAGGCCGGCGTCAAGGCAGCACTCGCTCGCTTCTGGTCCATGCTCGAGGAACCACCGTTTCGGTTCCCCCGGGTCATGCCAATGACCGCGACCGTGGCGCCGGCGTTCACCGCGAGACACCCGCGCGCGGCCGTCATTTTCGACAATCTCCACATGATGCACGACATCATTTCCGATGTGTTGGCGGCGGATACGATCTCGAAAGACCGGAAGCGAGCGGTCATCTACGAGCAGCTCGCCGAGTTTCGGAACGGGACCCGCAACGTGATGTCGATGGATGAGTGGCGGAACATGGGCGAGATGATGGGCGGGGTGGCGGCGATGGGCGGGCCGGCAACCGGCTTGCTCGTTGGCCCCATCGCGGATAGCGGCATGGCCGGGATGCGCCATGGGCC
>JAYTTT010000279.1:0-1722 GCA_043744895.1 Gemmatimonadota bacterium
GTCATGGCGGAAGGTCCTGAGGACGAGCTCCAGCAGACCCAAAACGCCCAGCCCGCCATCCTTGCCCACTCGGCCGCCGTCCTTGCCGTGGTGTCCGAGCGGCTCGGCCCCGTCGCCGGCGCGGCTGGCCACAGCCTCGGCGAATACTCCGCCTACCTGGCGGCCGGGTCACTGTCCGTCGTCGATGCCGCCCAGCTGGTGCGGCGCCGGGGCGACCTGATGCAGGAGGCCGGCCGCCACCGCCCCGGGGCCATGGCCGCGGTGCTGGGACTGCCGAACGAGGCGGTGGTGGCCCACTGTGCCGCGGTCTCCGAGGCCCAAGACCTGGCCGTCGCCGCCAATCTGAACGCTCCCGATCAGACCGTCATTTCCGGCGACCCCGCCGCCGTTGACCGAGCCGGCGCTGCCTGTAAGGCCGCCGGCGCCAAGCGGGTCATGCCGCTCAAGGTCAGTGGCGCCTTCCACTCGCCTTTGATGACCCCGGCGGTGCCGGGCCTGGCTGCGGCCTTGGCCGCGGTCCCCTTTGCCGACCCGGCCTTCCCGGTCTTCGCCAATGCCACCGCGACCGCGGTCCGAACCGCCTCCGACGCCAGACGGCTGCTCCAGGAACAGCTGACCGCGCCGGTTCGGTGGATTGAGTGCGTTCAGGCCCTCGCGGCTCTCGCCCCGGTGGTCCGGTTCGTCGAAATCGGCCCCGGCCGGGTGCTGGGCGGTCTGGTCAAACGGATTGTCGAGCAGGCCGAGTATCTCTCGTTGGGCACCGCCGACGAGGTGGAGCAGTTCCTCGGATGAGCGTCACCATCGATCTCACGGGCCACGTGGCCTTCGTCACCGGCAGTACCCGGGGCATTGGGCGGGGTATTGCCACCATTCTCCATCAGGCCGGGGCCGCCGTGGCCGTCGTGGGCCGGAACCGGGACCAGGCGATCGCGGCCGCGGCCGAACTCGGCGACCGGACGGTCGGCGTAGCCTGCAACGTCGCCGACGGCACCCAGGTCGCGGCGGCCATCGCGGAGGCCGAGACGGCCTTGGGCCCGATTTCGATCTTGGTCAACAATGCCGGCCTGACCCGCGACAACCTCTTGATGCGCCTGACCGACGAGGATTGGGACCAGGTCCTCGAGGCCAATCTCAAAGGCGCGTTCCACACGACCAAAGCCGTCATTCGCGGGATGATGAAGCGACGCGCCGGCCGGATCATCAACATCACCAGCATCGTGGGCATCACCGGCAACAAGGGGCAGGCCAACTACGCGGCCAGCAAGGCCGGGTTGATCGGCTTCACGAAGTCCGTGGCCAAGGAATATGCCAGCCGGGGGGTCACCGCCAACTGCGTCGCCCCGGGCTTTATCGAAACCGACATGACCGCTGCCTTGCCCCAAGAGGCCAGGGACGCGTTATTATCTCAAATCGCGCTGGGTCGGCTGGGACAACCGGGCGACATCGCCGGTGCGGTGCTCTTCCTCGCCTCCGATCTCGCCCGCTACGTGACCGGTCAGGTCCTCGTGGTGGACGGAGGCATGGTCTCTTAACGCAGGGGATGACATGAGCGACATGGTCGAGAAGGTCAAGGATATCATTGCCGAGGAACTCGGCGTCGAACGCGAAAAGCTCACCGAGGGGGCGAGCTTCATGGAAGATCTCGGTGCCGATTCGCTCGACACCGTCGAACTGGTCATGGCGTTCGAGAAGGAATTCGACATTGACATCCCCGACGAAGAA
>JAYTTT010000280.1:0-6591 GCA_043744895.1 Gemmatimonadota bacterium
ACAGGCTCACGACGGGGTCGGTGTTGCCGAAGGCGTGGTACTGAACGAGGACCAGCGTCGAGTGCGCGAGGGCCAGCAGCCCCAGCGTGACGCCGAGATGGCGGCGGTTGTAGAGCAGCGGAAGGAACCGGGGGTCGAGTCTGGCGGCCGGCCCAATGACCAAGATGAAGTGGAGCAGGAGGAACGCGGTCAGGCCAAACCCTCGAATCAGGATCGACTCGGCGGTGGCCGAGGGATGGGCTACGAGGGTCACGGCTGCGAAGATGCCCACCGAGCCGATGACGCCCAGGCCGAGCCCGCCGTCGTAGATTCGTTTCTGGCGGTTCCAGGTGACCGCCTGGTAGTGATGGCTCATGGCCGGGCCACCAACGCCGCGCCGAGCGCCAGCAGCCCGCCGACCAGCAGAAAGCGGGCCCACCTTCGGTGGCGAATTCGAAGCGATCGAATCATCGGCGGGCCTGCCTCAGCCGGGTGGCCAGGTAGGGCCAGAGCACCAGCGCGCCGGGGAGAAGCAGGAGCCGGAACCCGGTGGTGCCGCCAATGGCCCCCGGCTCCAGGCGGTCGGCCCCCCGGATGGCGAACCATCCGGCAAAGACGGCGCCGATCAGGCCATAGGCCTTCCCGGCGGCCACCAGCCAGCTAACGACTACCATGAGCATCGGCCTCGATTGATTAGCATGACAACGCCACCGGGCCCGAAATAGATCCCGGAGACCTGGCATCGGGGGGTCAGGCCAGGTCACCGCGGCCATCGGCACCTTGCCTGAAGAATACCGGGCGAGGAAGCACGAAAGAACCCGAGAGTTCAGGGCCGGTTCCTCTGGCGCCGGCCCTCCGACCGGGTCAGATTGCCCGGGCCATTGCCGACCCTTCCCCGGAGACCCTGCATGCTTCGAAAACTCCTCCTCGCGACGACGGTGTCGCTGGTCTTGCCGCCGTCGCTGATCGGCCAAGCCCCGACGATCGCCGAGAAGACGCGGGCCTTCGAGCGAATCGACGGCTTCGTCCCGATGTACTGGGACGCGGCCGCCGGGAAGCTCTGGCTCGAGCTGTCGCGGCTGGGCCAGGAAATCCTCTATATCAGCTCGTTGCCGGCCGGGGTCGGGTCCAACGATATTGGCCTCGATCGGGGCCAGCTCGGTGGGGAGCGAATCGTCCGGTTCGAGCGGGTGGGCCCGAAGGTCCTGCTGGTCCAGCCGAACTACGCCTTTCGGGCCGTGACCGATAACCCTGACGAGCAGCGGGCGGTGGAGCAGTCGTTCGCCAAATCGGTGCTCTGGGGCTTCAAGGTCGAGGCCGAATCGCCCGGCGCCGTGCTGGTCGACGCCACCGATTTCGTGACCCGCGATGCGCACGACGTGATTGGCGGGATGCGCCGGAGTGGCCAAGGCACGTTCCGACTCGATCCGTCCCGGGGGGCACTGTACCTGGAACGAACCCGGGGCTTTCCCCGGAACACCGAGATCGAGGCGACGCTGACCTTCCTGAGCGACAATCCCGGCCGGTGGGTCCGGGACGTAGCGGCCAGCGCCGAAGCGGTCACCGTTCGCCAGCACCACTCGTTCGTGGCCTTGCCGGAACCCGGCTACCAGCCGCGGCGGAGTGATCCCCGCGCCGGCTTCTTCGGGATCAGCTATGCCGATTATGCGACCCCGATCAGCGAGCCGATCGTCCAGCGATTCATTTCCCGGCATCGGCTCCAGAAGAAGGATTCCCGCGTCGCGGTGAGCGAGGCCATCACGCCGATCGTGTATTACCTCGATCGGGGGGTGCCCGAGCCGATCCGGACCGCCCTCCTCGACGGCGCTCGCTGGTGGAACCAGGCCTTCGAAGCCGCCGGGTACCGGGACGCATTTCGGGTCGAGCTGATGCCCGAAGGCGCGGACCCGATGGACGTGCGCTACAACGTCATCCAGTGGATCCACCGGCAAACCCGCGGCTGGAGCTACGGGGCCACGGTCACCGATCCTCGCACCGGCGAAATCATCAAGGGCCATGTCTCGTTAGGCTCGCTCCGGGTCCGCCAAGACTTCCTGATTGCCCAGGGACTGACGGCGCCATTCCTCCATGGCGACGAACGAGCCACCGAGGCGGAACGGATGGCGCTGGCCCGGATCCGGCAGCTGTCCGCCCATGAGGTCGGTCATACACTCGGCATCCAGCACAACTACATCGCAAGCAGTCAGGGCCGGGCCTCCGTCATGGACTATCCCCACCCCAACATCAAGCTGACCGACGGCCGCATCGACCTCAGCGATGCCTACCAAGAAGGGATCGGGGCCTGGGACAAGGAGGCCATCAAATTCGGGTATCAGGATTTTCCCCCCGGTACCGACGAGAAGGCGGCGCTGGCGGGCCTGATTGGCGCGGCCCGCTCCCGCGGGCTCACGTTCCTAACCGACCAGGACGCTCGTCCGGCCGGCAGCGCGCATCCACAGACTCACCTCTGGGACAACGGCGTCAGTATTGCCGACGAACTCGACCGGATGATGAAGGTCCGCCGGGTGGCACTCGATCAATTCAGCGAACGGGCGATTCCACTTGGTGCCCCCATGGCCACGCTCGAAGAAGTCCTGGTCCCACTCTATTTCCACCATCGCTATCAGGTCGAGGCGGCGGTCAAGGTCATCGGTGGCCAGTGGTACGACTACGCGCTCCGGGGTGACGGGATCGAGCCGGTCAAGCCGGTCGCTCCGAAAGACCAGTTGGCGGCGCTCGCCTCGGTCCTCGCGACCCTGAAGCCCTCGGAGCTGGCGCTGCCGCGGGCCATCCTGGCCAAGATTCCGCCCCGACCGGTCACCTACCCGTCGCACCGGGAACTCTTCAATCGCTCCACCGGACTGGTGTTCGACGCCATCAGCCCCGCCGCGGCCGCCGCGGACCTGGTCGTCCAGTTCTTGTTCAATCCCGAGCGGGCGGCCCGCCTGGTGCAACAGCGGGCCCTCGATCCAGGGCAGCCCGGGCTCGATCTGGTCATCGACCGAGTCGTCTCCGCGACCTTCGATGCGGTGCCGGCCTCGCCCTACGAGGCCGAAATCGGCCGGGCGGTCCAGCGCGTCGTGCTCGATCGGCTGATGGGACTTGCCGTGTCGGCCGAGATGAGCCAGGTTCGCGCGGTGGCCACCCAGAAGCTCACCCTGCTGGCGGATCGACGGGGACCGGTCTCGGCCGAGAACCGCGCCGCGCGGGCGCTGTTTGCGGCGGATATCCGGCGGTTCCTGGCCCGGCCCTACGACCCGACCAAGTCGATGGCGGCGCCCGACGCGCCCCCGGGGAGTCCGATCGGATTGCCGGACTTCGAGTTTGTTCCCTAGTGTGAAACCCTGATGAGACAACGGGTGGCCGTGGCGGCGGCGGCATTGGCGGTGTTGCTGTTAGGCGGATCGGTGCCGAGTCAGGGCCCGCAGCCGTTATGCGGCCCGGAGGCCGGGGACCGCCTTCGGCCGAGCCAGGACCTCTACTGCTTCGAGTTGATCCCTCGTCCGGACCTTCCCGGAACCGCCACCGCCATGGTGGAGCTGGGCCGGGCCGAGTCGCCGTTCGATGTCGCCACCAATCGAATCGGAAACCAACGGTTCGATGCCAGCCTCGTCCTGAGCGGGCTGCCGGCGCCCAGTTCCCTGGGGCCGTACACCACCTATGTGGCCTGGGTGGCCCCGCCGTCACTCGACCCGTCGATCAAGCTCGGCGCCGTGTCGAACGGCCGGAACCATCTCGGCGAAATCAGCTTCGACAAGTTCCTGGTGTTCATCAGCGCCGAGGCGTCGGCCGACGTGACGGAGCGAACCGGGCGGCTGGTGCTTCGCGGGATGTCGCCCAGCATTCGGATGCAACAGCATTCGTTGCTGCTGATGAGCCGAGGCGGCGCCCCGAGTCACGCGGCCCACGACATGGCGGGCATGGAATCCGGCGGGGCCCGATGGACGATGCCTCCGACCCGACCCGGTACCCCGATGATCCCGATGCCGGGGGTCGATGAGTTGGTGCCGCCGGTCGAGCCGTTCTTGCCGGGTGGCGGGATCGACGCGGCCACCCTGCCGGAAGCGAAACCGAGAACGGTTGCCTGGCTCCGGAACGGCGACACTCTCGACCTCACCGCGTCGCTGGTCCGCCGCACCATCAACGGCCGGACGTTGGTGATGTACGCCTACAACGGCCAGTATCCCGGCCCCCTGATCCGGGTCGGCGAAGGCGCCACCGTCGTGGTCCGATTCCATAACGCCCTCGACCAGCCGACTGCGGTTCACTGGCATGGAATTCGGCTCGAAAACCGGAGCGATGGGGCGCCGGGCGTGACCCAAGACCCGGTCGGGCCCGGTGAACAGTTCACTTATCGGATCCGGTTTCGCGATTCCGGGATCTATTGGTATCACCCGCATATCCGAGAGGACATCCAGCAAGACCTCGGACTCTACGGCAACATCCTGGTCCGGCCGAAGCGTCCTGATGCGTTCGGGCCGAGTCACCGGGAAGAAACCGTCATGCTCGATGATATCCTCCTTGGAGACACCGGGCTGGTTCCCTTCGGGAAGGACGTCGCAACCCATGCGTTGATGGGCCGGTTCGGCAACCTCCTGCTCGTCAATGGCGACCCGAACTACCGGCTGGAGGTCCGGCCGAACGAGATCGTCCGGTTCTATTTTACCAACGTCGCCAATACCCGAACCTTCAACCTGTCGATTCCCGGCGCCCAGATGAAACTGGCCGGCGCCGATGTGGGCCGGTACGAGCGGGAGGAGTGGACCGATCACGTCGCCATTGCGCCGGCCCAGCGGTACATCGTGGACGTGCGGTTTCCCGCGGCCGGCCGCTATCCGCTGATGAATCAGATTCAGGCCATCGACCATAATATCGGGAATTTCTACGCCGAATACGATACCCTCGGCGTGGTGACCGCGAGCGGGACGTCGATGACTCCGAATTTGACCAGCGCCTTCGAGCGACTTCGGACCAACCAAGACGTTGTGACCGACATTGCCAGGTACCGGCCCTGGTTTGCCCGCGCTGCGGACAAGCAACTCTTCCTGACGCTCAAATTGGGGGGGCTTCCGTTTGGGGTGATGCAGATGCTCCGGCGGGACGTGATGTACTCCCACCCGGTGGAGTGGAGTGGCACCATGCCGATGATGGACTGGCTGCCGACGAGCCGGGAAGCGCAATGGGTGCTGCGCGACCCCGCCACCGGCAAAGAGAACATGGCGATCGACTGGAAGTTCCGGCTTGGGGACGTGGTGAAGATCCGGATCGGCAACGACCGAAGCTCGCTCCACCCGATGTCGCATCCGATTCACATGCATGGCCAGCGCTTCCTGGTGCTCGGGCATAACGACGTGCCGAACCAGAATCTGGTGTGGAAGGATACGGTGCTCATCCCCGTGGGAGGGACCGTGGACCTGCTGGTCGAAATGTCCAATCCGGGCAAGTGGATGATGCACTGCCATATTGCCGAGCATCTCGAGACCGGGATGATGGGAGTGTTCGAGGTTCGTTGACCCCCCTGAAGCGAAACCGGGACCGCCCCGCACCCGTACAGAGCAAGCTATGAGCTTACCTTCGACCCTCCTCCTGGCGCTCTCCATTTCGGGACAAGACACTACCCGCACCATCCCCGCCGGCAGCTACGCCGATTCGGCCACGGGCGTGCTGGTGGCCCGGGCCCGTGCCGCCCGGGAGCGAAACGAGCGGCTGGTAACGTCCTATCGCGCGACCGTCACCCAGCGGCTCGGTGGCGGGATCAAGGCGCTATCGCGGGACCGGATGCTATTTCGCCAGGAATTGGCGGCCAAGATCGAATGGCACCGCGACGGCCCGAGCAAGATCGAAATCACCGGAGCCCGGGAAGCGCTCCCCGTCGTGAGCCGCGGCGATCACGTCCCCAGCGACTTGGACAGCCAAACCCGATGGCTCGTGATCAACCCCGCCGAGGACTATCTCAGGGTCGTCGGGTTGGACAACGAAAACGACGGATTCATCTATCCGCTCCGCGAGGGTGGGGAGCGGGATTACCGGTTCGCGATCGGTGATTCGACGATCATCTCGCTGCCTTCCGGCAAGCGGATTCGCTTGGTTGAACTGAGGATCATGCCCCGGCGGAGCGAGTGGCGGCTGATGTCGGGCTCCCTGTGGTTCGACGCGGACACCTATGGTCTGGTTCGGGCCGTCTTTCGGCCCGCTCGTCCGTACGAGTTCCGGCGGGATTCCGATCCGGAGGATCGAGAAGACGTTCCGAAGTGGGTGAACGCCACCGGCGAGGTCAAGTTCGTGACCCTCGAGTACGGGTTGTACGAGAACCGATGGTGGATGCTTCGGTACGTTGCCCTCGATGCGGTGGGCTCGGTGGGCTCGTGGCTTGGGATGCCGCTTCGGATGGAACGGGTCTACGCGGACTACGAGGTCGAGGGGGGCACCCCGCCGGATCCAGCCAGTACCTTCAAGCCGGCCGGGACCACCCGTCACCGTCCAGTTGGACCCCCAGGCGACTCGGTGGCCCGGAAAGCCGAGTCCGACAGCATTCGGCGGGCCATCGATGAGTGCATCAACGACGCCACCCGGAAGGTCAGCGGCACTCCCCACGACCGCCAAGTAGTTCGA
>JAYTTT010000281.1:0-6555 GCA_043744895.1 Gemmatimonadota bacterium
TGGACGGACTCAAGAAAATCGAGCGAGGCGTGACCACCCTCGAGGAAGTGGTCAAGGAGACGGCGCAATGAGCGACAACGAAATCCGCCTGAACGACTCGGCGCCGCCCGGCGATAGCCGCAATCGGCTCAACCTCCGGTCCTTACTCCAGGAAATGATCGACCGGGAGGCGTCGGACCTTCACGTCACGGCGGGCGAGCGGCCGAAACTCCGGGTCGATGGCGATATGCTCGACTCGTCGGTCGACCATATCCTGACCCCGAAGGATACCCTTCAGCTGGCGTATTCGGTCTTGACTGAGTCCCAGAAAAAGCGGTTCGAACTCGAAGATGAACTCGACTTCTCGTTCGGCATCCAGAACCTGGCCCGGTTCCGTGGCAACGTGTTCAAGCAGCGCGGCTGCGTCGCGATGGTGCTCCGGATGATCCCGTTCTCGGTCCGGACCTTCGACGAGCTCGGCCTGCCCCCGATCATGGCGAAATTGTCGGAGCGACCCCGCGGGCTGATTCTCGTGACCGGCCCGACCGGCTCCGGGAAGTCAACCACCCTCGCGGCGGTCATCGACAAGATCAACAAAGAACGCAAGGGCCACATCATTACGGTCGAAGATCCGATCGAGTTCATCCATCGTCATCAAAGCTGTATCGTCAATCAGCGCGAAATCGGCACCGACACCAAGTCGTTCGCCACGGCGCTCAAGTACGCCCTTCGGGAAGACCCCGACGTCATTCTAGTCGGCGAAATGCGGGACCTCGAAACGATCGCGGCGGCCCTCACCATCGCGGAAACCGGTCACTTGGTCCTGGCCACGCTGCACACCAATTCGGCGGCCGAGTCGATCAACCGGATCATCGACGTCTTTCCTCACAATCAGCAGTCCCAAATCCGGGCCCAGCTGGCCTTCGTGCTCGAAGGGGTCATTACCCAGACCCTGCTGCAACGGAACCGGGGCAAGGGCCGGGTCATGGCCTCCGAGATCATGGTCGCCACGCCGGCCATTCGGGCCTTGATCCGTGACGACAAGATTCACCAGATCTATTCGGCGCTGCAGTCCGGCAAGAAACACGGGATGCAGACCATGACTGATTCGCTCTACCAGTTGTACATGAATCGAGAGGTTCCCAAAGAGGAGTGCCTCCGCGTCGCGAGCGATCAGAACGAGTTCTTGCGCATGATTGGTGAAAAACCGTTGGAAGAGCAGTTGATCGCGGAGATCCCGGGGCAGGGAAAGGGCGAGCGGGCCTTCGCCCGCCGATAAACCAGGCGAGGTAGCCGATGGCAGTCTTTGAATACACGGCCAAGAACACCACCAGTGGCCAAATCATGAAGGGGACCCTCGACGTCGCGGGTAAGGACGACGTCATGGCGTACCTCAAGAAGAACCGCCTCCTGCTCGTGACGGTTCGCGAACAGCCGAAGCAGCTCGTGTTCAAGATGCCGGGATCGGGGGGGGTAGGCACCCGCGACCTCGTCATCTTCACGCGGCAGTTCGCGACCATGATCAACGCCGGCCTTCCGCTGGTCCAGTCGCTGACGATTCTGGCCCAGCAGACCGAGAACAAGGCGCTGAAAGACGTCGTCAAACAGGTGGTCTACGACGTCGAGGCCGGCAATACCCTGGCCGATGCGTTCCGAAAACACCCGAAGGCGTTTCCCGATCTCTACGTCAACATGGTGGCGGCCGGCGAGGCCGGCGGTATTCTCGACACCATCTTGCTCCGGTTGGCCACCTTTCTCGAAAAGAGCGATGCCCTGATCCGCAAGGTGAAGGGCGCCATGGTCTACCCGGCGGTCATCATTTCGGTGGCGGCCATCGCCATCGCGGTGCTGCTCATCTTCGTGATCCCGACGTTCGAGAGCATGTTCGCCTCGGTCAACATGGAGCTGCCGCTACCGACCCGGGTCGTCATCGGTGCCTCCAAAATTCTGACCGGTTGGTGGTGGGCCATTCTGGGTGGCATCGGGGCGCTGGGGTTCATGGGACGGCAGTACTACATGACGCCCGACGGACGCAAACTGATCGACGGCGCCATGCTCAACGCCCCGGTATTGGGTGACCTGCTTCGGAAGTCGGCAGTGTCACGGTTTACCCGGACCTTGGGAACGCTGATCTCGTCGGGCGTGTCGATTCTCGATGGCCTCGAAATCACGGCCAAGACCGCCGGCAATCGGGTCATCCACGATGCCGTCATGCAGTCCCGGGCCTCGATCGCCGGGGGTGAGACGATCGCCGGGCCGCTCGAAACCTCGCGGGTGTTCCCACCGATGGTCATCTCGATGATCGCCGTCGGCGAACAGACCGGCGGCCTCGACGAAATGCTCTCCAAGATCGCCGACTTCTACGACGCCGAAGTCGACGTCGCGGTCAGCGCGTTGCTCAGTTTGATGGAACCGATCATGATCGTCGTCCTCGGCGTTGTCGTCGGCGGCATGGTGGTCGCGATGTACCTCCCGATCTTCGACATGGTGAACGCGGTCCAGTAATCGGACCGAAAACCCACGAATTCGCCATGGGGGACGCAGGGGCCGGTTGAAGAACCGGCCCCCGTTGTTTTGCCGCCTACACTCCTTGGAACTCCGGTTCCGGGGAGCGCTCGCGCTCCCCGGCCGGATTGGTCTCAGGTTTGGTTGCGTCCGGGGCCGGCGGCGCCCCGGACTGATTGGTCGCGCTGGGGCGCGAATCCAGTCGCGGGATTTGTCCCGACGGGATGTAGATGGTTGGTCGCAACATGGTCGTACCCTCCCTTCTCGGATCTTAGTCACTGCCTAGAAACACGGCGCCCCACCTGGCGTCCTGATGCGAGGTGGGGCGGTCAACGACGTGGGCGTTTCGAGCGCTTACGACGGATCAGGCCTCCACCGGGACAGGAAACGACCGGCATCGGGAAGATCCCGTGCCTCGCCGACTGCCTGCTTACTCAGGACAACGCCCATGGTGATCTCCGTCACAAGTCGCCCACCTCACACTGCATAACGCTTCACTGGACGCGCACGATAAGAAGCGGACGGCCCTTTGTCAACTGCCCGGCGAGGCCGGTGTCCACTTCTCCTGGCGGCGATCGTCTTATCTTTACTCACACACTTTGCCGGGGGCATTCATGGGGTGGATCAAGACGACGATCGTTAGGGGGTTGCTGGTCATCGGGTTCGGGCTGGCCGGGCTTCACTCGGCAGCGGCCCAGACCAAAGGGGTCGAGTTGAATGGTTTTTTCGGGATCTACGGTCCCACGGACAAGAACGGGCTCCAAGGCACCCGCGAGGCGCTCCGTCGCGGCTCGGCGGCGTTTGGCGGCCGCCTCACCTATTGGACCGGGAAAGCCATCGGCATCGAACTCACCGGGGCGTTCTCACCGGCTCGGATTCGGGTTTCCTCGAATGCGGGTCAGTTTGCCCGCAGCACCGCGGTCGCCCTGGGCTCGGGTAAACTGATGTTCAACCTCACGCCCGGCAGCAAGCTGGTCGGCATTGCCCTGGGTGGCGGCGTGGCCGGCGTGCACGCCGCGAAGACGGTGGCCGATCCGACGGCCTCGACCACCGACCTCGGCGGGGTCGGCGGCCTCTCGCTTCGGCTCCACATCGGCGACAACGTCGCCCTCCGCGGTGACTTTGAGGACTACTTCTACAACGGCAATTTCGGCCGAGGCGCCAAATTCACCCAGGACCTGGTCGCTTCCGCCGGCCTCTCGATCAAATTCTAGCCCCCGCCGAGCGCCGAGTGCCGAACCCCGAGCCCCTATCATACCATAGGGGGGTATAGTATCATTGGCCATGCCTGAAACCATCACCCTGCCCGTCACCGGGATGACCTGCGCCGCCTGCCAGGCCAGGGTTCAGCGGACCCTCGAACGGGCGCCTGGTGTTGACCTCGCCTCGGTCAACCTCATGCTCCACGCCGCCACCGTCCGTTTCGACCCGGCTGCCACGACGCCCGAGCGCTTGGTCGAGTTGATTCGCGACTCGGGCTACGGCGCCGAATTGCCTGCCCCGGGCCGGACCGCCGAGGACGCCCATCGCGAGCTCGAGCGCGATCAGGACGCCGAATACCGTGGCTACCGAGCCAAAGCGCTGGTCAGCGTGGCGTTGGGTCTCGTGGCCATGGTCCTGTCGATGCCGCTGATGCGGGGTGCCCATGCCGGCATGGACCCGGTGATGCGCTGGGCCGCCGAGGTGCTGAACGAGCCGCTCGAACGGGCCTTGCCGTGGCTGTTCCGGGTCGATGCGGGGATGCTGCGGTGGACGTTGTTGGCCTTTACAGCCGTGGTTATGGCATGGGCCGGGCGCCACTTCTACACCGGGGCCTGGTCCGCGCTTCGCCACCGGACCGCCAACATGAACACGCTGGTGACCCTGGGCACCGGATCGGCCTTCGCTTTCAGCGTCGTGGCCACGGCGGCGCCCCAAGTCTTCGAACGCAACGGCTTACCGGCCGACGTGTACTACGAGGCGGTCATCCTGATCATCGGGCTCCTCCTGCTCGGGCATGCCTTGGAATCGCGAGCCAAGCGCCAGACCAGCCATGCGCTTCGGCGCCTGATCGATCTCAGTCCGAAGCGGGCCCGGGTCCGCCGGAACGGCGAAGAGATCGAAGTGCCCCTCGAGGAGGTCCGGGTCGGCGACCGGGTCTTGATCCGTCCCGGCGAGCGGGTGCCGGTCGACGGCGTCATCGCCACGGGCCTGACCGACATCGACGAATCGATGGTGACCGGTGAGTCGCTCCCGGTGCCGAAGCTCCCGGGCGATCGGGTAACCGGCGGGACGATCAACCGGACCGGCGCCGTCGAGTTCACGGTCTCGGCCGTGGGCGCCGGGACCGTGCTGTCGCGGATCGTCGCCATGATGCGGGACGCCCAAGCAACCCGGGCGCCGATCCAGCGGATGGCCGACCGGATCAGCGCCGTCTTCGTGCCCGTGGTCGTGACCATTGCCGTCGCTACTTTTGTGGTCTGGTACCTCGCGGCCGACACCGCACCCGTGGTTCGGGGCCTCACCGCCGCCATTTCTGTGCTGATCATTGCCTGCCCTTGCGCCATGGGGCTCGCGGTTCCCACCGCTGTGATGGTGGCCACCGGCAAGGGCGCCGAGCTCGGGATCCTGATCAAGGGTGGCGAGGCGCTCGAACGCGCCGGCCGGCTCGATCTCTTGTTGCTCGACAAGACCGGGACCATCACGTTAGGCAAGCCCGGGCTCGTGGCCATGTCGTCGATCGAGGCGCTCACCGCCGCCGCCGCGATCGAGCGGCAGTCCGAGCACCCGCTGGCCGAGGCCATCGTTCGGGCCGCCCGCGACCGCGGCATCGAACTCGGGCCGGTCGAGGGGTTTCGGGCCATGGCCGGCCTCGGGGCGGTCGGCGTGGTTGACGGGGCGCTGGTGGTGGTTGGCAACAGCCGGCTGATGGACGAGTACGGCGTAACGGTCGACCCGGATGCCGGGCTCCGGACGGGAACCACCGTGTTCGTCGCGAGCAATGGATCGCTCCTCGGCCATCTGACGCTTGCCGACGCCGCCCGGCCCAGTTCCAGGACCGCCGTGGCCCGCCTCAGGGCGATGGGGCTCGGCGTGGCCATGGTGACCGGAGACCGCCGGGCTACCGCCGAGGCGATCGGTCGCGAGGTCGGGATTACCGACCTGGTGTCGGAGGCGATGCCGGCGGATAAGATCGCTGAAGTCGGCCGCCGGATCGACAGCGGCCGCTCGGTCGGGATGGTGGGCGATGGGATCAACGATGCGCCCGCACTCGTCAAGGCCGACGTCGGCTTTGTGATGGGATCCGGCACCGATGTGGCCATCGAGGCCGGCGACATCACCCTGATGCGCTCGGATCTCAACGCCGTGGCGGATGCCATCGAGTTGTCCCGGCGGGCCCTCCGCCTGATGCGCCAGAATCTCTTCTGGGCCTTCGTCTACAACGTGATCGGCATTCCGGTGGCTGCCGGGGTGCTCTTCCCGGTGTTCGGCGTCCAGTTGAGTCCGATCCTGGCCAGCGCCGCGATGGCGATGAGTTCGGTCAGCGTGGTGTCGAATTCCCTTCGCCTTCGGGGGTTTCGACCGACCCGGCCGGCGGTGGTTTCTCCAGCGGAGGCGGCACCATGAGCGGAACCCAGGGGCGAAAGGCCGTGGCGGTGGACCCCGAGCAGAAGCAGCGGAACCTGGCCAGGCTCCGGAAAATCGAGGGCCAGGTTCGAGGCCTGGCCCGGATGGTCGATGACGATCGCTACTGTGCCGATATCATGACGCAAATCGCCTCGGTACACGAGGCGCTGCGGTCGGTTGGCCGGGAACTGATGCGCCACCACCTTCGGCACTGCGCCACCCATGCGGTCCGAGCGGGCGACGCCAAAGCCGAAGCCATGTACGACGAACTGCTCGACCTGATGTACACCCACTCCCGCTAGGGCTTCTCCGCGGTCAGCTGGACCCCGGTCTCACCAGCCAAGAGCTTGAGCAGGCTCCGGCCGCGCTTGTCCTTGGCGTTGATCGAAACCCCGTTGTCGTCGGCCCGGAGGTGGAACAGTTCCTCGCCGTTTTCACCCCTGATCTCGATCAGGGCGCGGCCAT
>JAYTTT010000282.1:0-6525 GCA_043744895.1 Gemmatimonadota bacterium
CTGGTCATTCCGCGCGGGTCGATCCGGCGGATCGCCTCGACGGTCCGGGCGCGACGCTCGGCCCAGCCGCGACGAAGTTCGCTCAGATCGAGTTCCAGCGGATCACTCATGGTGACCTTCGTTTCGTCCGTGGAGGTGGTCAAGGGATCTAAGGCGTCCTCTGCCTGCTCCGCCCTCACCCGCTCGCGAAGCATTCGTTCATCGATGATGCCACCGAGTGCCGCCAAGAGCGCGATGGCTTGGGCGCCGTAGGCCGTGGCACCCCAGTGTTTGAAGCCGATAATCCGGTCAGCAAGCACGACCTCCCGCCGAACGACCCGGAGCCGAAAGCCGCCGGCTGACAATTCCTCAACCGGATCCGACATCACGATTCCGGGGACTTCAACAAAAAGATCGCCCCGGACCCAATGGCGGCCCGACCGGTCGAACCCGAACGCGGTGAGCGCCTCGTCGATGTCGGTCCGGGGCTGGCCCTCGACGACGAGGTCGATGTCGCTGGTCGCGTAGGTCTCGGGCGCATAGAACTCGATGGCGCCTCCGCCGACCAGGGTCGCCTCCATGCCCCGACGGCGCAACACCTCGGACAGAACGGCCGCCGCAACGGTGATCTTCTCCGCATGAGGCCCGTCGCCCGACATGGTGCGGTCGAGAAGACTCTGGAGGTCGGCGGTCGTCATGGCAAGAATCTGAGGCCGACGACGACCATTTCCAAGGAGCGGGTCAACGGACCGCCAGGGCGCTTCAGCCGTGCAGGCTGGTTCCGGAGCCGACCAGGCGCATGATTTCCCCAATCCAGGCCGGCGCGAGGTGAGCGTCGGCCATAAGCTGTTTCCACTCGGCGGGACCCAGACGGCGGCGGAGGGTGGCGACTGTCGCATCGTTGACCGATGCCTTGCCCAGATATCGGAGCGCCTGGATCACGAGGCCGCTGGCCTTGCCCGCGGTCGCCATGTTCTTGGGGGTCGTCCGCTTGAGGGTGATTTCCTGCCTCCCGATGCGAATGGTCCGGGGGGAGCCGTCGGTTAGGTAGACCAGGCGCATGGGGACATGACGGGAGAGGCCGAGAAGGTTGGCGGCGTAGGCGCCGGACGGCTGTATTCGTAGCCGGTGTTTGGCCGCTAGCGCCGCGATGACTGAGTCGGCGGTCGGTGGCAGATCGCCCACCAGCGGGTGCGTTTGGGGAATGTGGTAGAGGCCGCGCGATAGCCGCCGAACGATTCCTTGGACAGTGAGGCGGTGGAGGGCGACATCAATCGCGCGCCGGCTTCCGATCGAGGCGAAGTCGGAGGGCGACAGGAGGGGGAGCGAACCGGTACGTCGCTTCCTGCGAAGTCTGGCGCGGATGCGCTGCTCGACGCTTCCGGCCGATGATGGTCGGGACATTATGTAAGAAAAATTAGTCAATTTGTCTTACGGAACAACCTGAACGATCCGACGAAGGTCGCATCACGGGCTGACGGTCCCGGGACCGCCGGTGAGAATCGCTGCTCCGACGCTCCAGGCATAAACGCTGGTCGGGATCATCCTGATGGTCACGCCCCCGAAGGCCCGCTCGGCCGTCTGGCTCCGGGTCGTCGCGGTGACAGCGGCCAGGCCGTTGGTCCCGGCAAACTGGATCAACCCCTTCAACTGGTCCGGCGCGGCCACGAAGCGGTCGGACCACTTCACCTCCGCCGCACCCGCCGGGCGCCCGTCGCCGCCGAGCCGGACCAGGTCGACCTCGGCCTTGTCCCAGCGGGCATAGTGAATCGGGCCCGGGTCATGGAACCATTGGGCCACCACCGCGGTCTCCGCTAGGGCGCCCATGGCCTCGTCATCCGGTCCAACCGGCGCAAAGAGCGCGGAGCGCAGGGACGGGTTGGTCAGATAGACCTTGAACGTGCCGGCCCGCTGGAAATGGCGGGCACTCCGGTCGATCCGGTGCACCACCCGAATCAGAAAAGCGGCTTCCAGATACTCCAGATATTTCTTGATGGTGTTCTTGGCCACGCCGGACCGTTTTGACAGCTCATCGAGCGAAATTTCCTGCGAGGTGTTCCAGGCCAGCGAGGTGAACAGCCGATTGAGTTCCTGGATGTCGCCGATGCCGTAGAGCTGGGGCAAGTCGCGGAGCAGCACCTTGTCGATGATATCGCTCTTGATGAACCGGCCGGGATTGGCCCGGATGGCCGGATTCAACGCCGCCTCGGGGTAACCGCCAAAATTGGCGTACTCGACGAAGGCGGCATTCAACGCCGCCACGTCGCCAACCACCGCGCTCCCGCCCGGGCCGGTCCGGGTCGGCGGTGCCGCGGCGCCGGTGAGATCGAGATATTCGGCAAAGGTGAGCGGCGGGAGCAGGAAGTCGGTGAACCGGCCCGCCCCGGACTCCCGCGCCTTGAGCTTGAGGGCCGCGGCCGCCGAGCCCGAGACCACAATTTTGAGATCGGGCCGGTCATCCACCAGCCGCTTCAGATGGACTTCCCAATCCCGGAGCTACTGAATCTCATCGAAGAAGATCCAGCCGAGCGCGCCGCCGGCCGCCTGTTCCGAAAGGGCCAGGAGCCGCTCGAGGCTCTGATCGGTGTAGAGCGAAAGGTCGACCGACAGGTAGCCGATCCGGCGGGCCGGCACCCCTTCCTGCAGCAAGGCCCCGATCGCGTGGTGGATCAGCACCGTCTTCCCCACCCGGCGCGGACCGAGCAACACCACCGCCCGGCGCACCGATCGGTCCCGAACCATCGCCGGTACCGCCGCCGCCACCGCCACCACACCGTGATCGGCTTCTCCCCCGGACTTGTCGAGGGTGACGAACAGCAGCGTCACCCCCGGCCGCTCGACCACGCCGAGCTGCGATCCATTGCCGGGCCCCGCCGAGGGTGGGGTAGCGGCTCTCGTCGATCCCGTTAAGGAAGGGCGACCCACTCCGCGCTCGCGGACAAATGCTCTTGCGTGGTCCTGCCGTAGGCGATAGGGTTCGCCTTTTCGCACTGGATGTGACCGATGGAGCTTCGTTTCGCCCACCTTGCCGACTACGCGGCAGGCGATGCTGCTGGCAAGCTGACCATTGTTGGGATCTTCGACATCGTCTTCGATCACGCAAAGACTCGGCCGATTGCGTTCCCGCCCTGCTACCTGATTGCCAACTTCGCATCAAGCGTGGCCGAGGGCAGCGTGCATCGGCTTGAAGTCCGGTTGGCCGACGCTGACGAGCACAACGTTGTCGATCCGATCAAGGCTGAACTGACGTTCCGGCCGTTTGGGCCGGGCTACCCGCAGCGAGCGGTCTTCCTCGCCGCATTCGCCCCTGAGACGGTCAAAGTCCCCACACTTGGCGACTACCATTTCGTCTTTCTGATCGATGCTGTGGAGGTCGGCCGGGTCTCCGTTACAGTGCTTGCGCCCCCACCGACGGCCTAACCGTGGCCGTCTGGAAGAAACGGCTGGCGAAGATGCTAACTGATTCTTCGCCAACATCTTACACCTACGACGAAGCGGTTTCGGTGTTAGAGCACCTCGATTTCGCCCTTGCCCCGTTGGGCGGTGGGAGCCATCGTAGGTGGCGTCGGAAGCTGCCAAGCGGCGCTGTCGTTGTGATTGGTCTGGTCGACAAGGGAGCTGGGACGCTGAAGGCTCACCTAATTCGAGACATGGTGGCGCAGCTGCATGCTCATGGTCTCATTCCACCGGATTTGGCGCAGGAGTAGGCAATGACGCTCGAACCAAAGCTCGCTTACCTCCTTCGCTTGCCGTGGACCTTCGTCCGCGAAACGACCGCTGAAGGGGACGCGCTCCTTCGGGTCCGCGAGATTCCAAGCGCAGTCGGCACCGGCGCCACACCCGCCGAGCTCGAGGCGGATACTTGGGCGTCCCTTCGAGCGTCCCTGGAGGCGTACCTCCACTTCGGCGACCCGATCCCTCTCCCCCGCGATGCCGAACTTCCTTGGCTATCGCCCCGTCGGGCCGGGCCTCCCGCGAAAGTCATCGTCCGGAAGACACTGCGCTATACCTCATCGATCGAGACCGGCGGTACTCAAGGGCCGGTCCTGGCAGCGCCGGCTTGAGCCACGTTCGTAGTCTCCTCCTCGTCACCTTGGTTTCCCTCGGCGGTTGCAAGGCGCTCAGGCAGATCGCCTCCACCGAAACGCCTGAGGACCCGGCCATGGTTCTGTCAGAGGCCGTGGCCCGAATCGGCCTCTCTGTCGATCTTCGCCCTGGTGATCCCGGTTTCGGATTGCTCAACGTCGGCATCGGCACCCTTCCAGTGACCCTCGATTCCATTCTGCCGACCGAACACGGCTCTTTGGTGTTCCTTAACATCGGCAATCCGACCACGGCCGAGCTCTCCCGCCTCGAGGCTACGCTGCAATGGGGCCCGCTGGACGCCGACAGTATGCCGGAGATCTCGAAGGACCGGTCCCGGACCGGCCTCGTCGCTGATCGGCTGCCGGCGGGCGAATGGCGGGCGGCGAAAGTTCTGCTTCCCGGAGCCCCGCTGGCCGACATCGACGTGCTCCGTATCTCGCAAGCGACCGTGGGAAATATTTCGCTGAAGCGGTGACGCTCCAATCCAGGTCAACTCACGCCAGGACGTGGGACTCGAAGCGACCCACGCACCTCTTCCGGAACCGGGCTCGCCAACCGCCACCAAACCGTAATCGGCTTCTCTCCCTCCCACCGCTGGAATTCCACCGGCCCGCAATACACAAACCCCGCCGTCTTCGCCCCATCCTTCGGCCGGGCCCGCACGAACAAATGAATGGTGACGCCGAGTTCCCGATGCCGGGCCAGCCGCTGCCCCGACTCGCTTGCCTGGCTGGTCTTGTTCTGGCTCTGCCACCGAACCTCAGTTGGGCTCACGAACGAGTCCTGATACTTGTGCTTCTCCGGCTGGCCCGACTTGTCCAGGGTGACGAACAGCAGCGTCACCCCCGGCCGCTCGACCACACCGAGTTGCGACTCGAACCCCTTGAACTCAAACCCAAACAAGGGCGGCACCTTGACCCGCAGATACGTCTGCCAAAGCGTAAGCTCATCCTCCCGCGGCCCGCGAATCGGCCGCAACAGGTACCCGGCGGACTGGCGCACGAACTCGGCCGCCTGACTCGTCCCCGGCAACCCAGCATCCGCCCCAAACCACCCCCGCAAAACGTCCGGCAACCCATTCGCCTCGGCGCCCTCGGCGTGAAGCACATTCACCGCGATCTTCTTGAAGTCGGCCTGGTACGCCTTCCCGTCCACGTCGACGTCAACCCACCCCTCAGGAATCCCCGCCAGGTCACGCGTCAGTCGTTGCCCACTAGATACCCGCAAGCTACGCGAAGGCGACCGGCTCGGGAGCAGGAGGCCATCGGCCTCAAAGCAATCGCGCTTTTCTGGTCATGGTTGGACGGTCCGCCCATCGTATGTTTCTTCGAGCGTTCTTGGCCGGCAGCACGGCGGCGACCGACGTTGCCCCGCCTTCAATCGGTAGGAGCCCGCATGGGAGTTTACTCCGAGTATCTGGACCGGAATTTTGGTTTCGAGGACCTGACCTCCGAGCGTAAAAAACAACTGGCCCGAATTGCCGAACTTCGAGGCGGGCGGGCAATCCTCGTCTACGCGGCCGACCTCAACAAGGGCGGCAGCGGAGCGTCGATTTCAATCGACTACTCCGACCTTCTGCCGGTCAGTGATCAGCTCGCCAACCTCGCCGGAGACAAACTTGACGTTATCATCGAGACCCCAGGCGGTGACGGCTCGGTGGCTGAGGATATCGTGCGCACCCTTCGCGGGAGGTTCAAGGACATCGGCTTCATCGTACCCGGTTACGCCAAGAGCGCCGGCACCATCATGGTGATGGCCGGCGATGAGATCCTGATGGGGCCAACCTCGGCCTTGGGACCGATTGACGCCCAGCTGTTCTGGCAAGGGAAGGTCTTTTCCGCCGAGGCCCTCCTTGAGGGGATGGAGAAGATCAAGAGTGAGGTGATCAGAACGGGAGCCCTCAACAAGGCATACATCCCGATTCTTCAGAACATTTCTCCGGGCGAGTTGCAGAGTGCTCAGAACGCCCTCGATTTTGCCTGTCGGCTGGTTACCGACTGGTTGAGAACCTACAAGTTCAAGGACTGGACCCACCACAAGAGCACTGGCGAGCCGGTAACCGACGACGAAAAGCGGGTTCGCGCTGACGAAATCGCGAACGAACTCCGCTCCCACAAGAAGTGGCTGACCCATAGCCGGTCGATCAAGATCCCGGACCTTCAAGGCATGCGGCTCCTCGTCACCGACTACGCCGAGCAGCCGGAGCTGGCGGATGCGATCCAGCGGTACTACACCCTGCTCCAAATGACCTTTGCCACCAACATCTACAAGGTGATCGAAACGCCTTCGAGTCAGATCTACCGGTTCATCGCGCCCAACGCGCCGCCCCCGGGTCAGGGTCCCGCCGGAGCGGGACAAGTCGCGGTGGTGAAGGTGAAGTGCCCGAAATGCGGAACGGAACAAGACGTCCAGGCCAACCTCGGAGTTGCCAAACCGGTTGAAGCGGGCAAGATTCTATTT
>JAYTTT010000283.1:0-1699 GCA_043744895.1 Gemmatimonadota bacterium
TTCTTCACCGAGGGCCTCGACCTGTTCCGGTTCCGGCTGGGCGACGGTGACGGTGACGGCTCGCAGGAGGAGCTTTGCTACACCAGTCGGATTGGCCGGGCGCCCCAGGGCGGCGCCGATCCCCGGGGTGGGTTCGCCGAGCGAATCGACCGCACCACCATCATCTCGGCCGCGAAAGTCTCGGGCAAGACAAGATCCGGCTGGTCGCTCGGCCTGTTAGGCGCGCTGACCGGCCGAGAAGAGGCCCGGGTGGTGAGCGGCGCCGGCCAGTCGTTCGCCGACGTGGTGGAACCGCGAACCGGGTACGGCGTCGCCAGGGTCCAGAAGGAACTCCGGAACGGCCAAACGGTCATCTCCCTGTTCGGAACCTCCGTGACCCGGTCGCTGCCCGCGAACCTGTCCTGGCTGCACTCAAGTGCCTCCACCGGCGGCCTCGCCTGGTCCCATCGATTCCACGCCAATACCTACCAACTGAGCGGCCGGGTGGCCGGGAGCGTGGTCCGGGGCAGCCCCGAGGCCCTCTTGGTGACCCAACAATCGTCGGCCCGGTACTTTCAGCGGCCCGACAACGACTACACCGAACTCGACTCGGCCCGGACCTCCCTCAGCGGGTTCGACCTTGGGCTCAACGCCGGGCGCACCGCGGGCAAATTTCGCTGGAACCTGAACCTCACGGCCCGGTCGCCCGGCTTCGAGGTCAACGATCTCGGTTACTTGCGCGAGACCGACCAAATCGGCCAGAGCGTCTGGCTCAACCGCCGCTGGCTCGAACCCGGGACGGTCTTCCGTCGTTTTAACGTCAATGTCAATCAATGGTCGTCCTCCACCTTCGGATGGGATCGCCGGAACCTGGGCGGGAACATCAACTTGAATTACACCTTGCTCAACTACTGGAACGGCTGGCTGGGGATCAACCGCAACCTCGGCGGCCTGAGCCCCACGGCGCTTCGAGGCGGACCGGGCTTCATCAGGCCGGCCGAAACCAACGGATGGTTCGGCTTCGAAACCGACAGCCGCAAGGCATTCCGAACCGGCGGCAGCGGCTGGGTTTTTTCGGAAGACGAAAGCGGCTCGTGGGGCTACGGCTTCAGCCTAAATTTTTCCTGGCGGCCTTCACCCAACGTCGACTTGAGCGCCTCGCCCGGACTCAACCGCAACCGAGACAACTGGCAGTACCTCACCCAAGCGACCGTGGCCGGCCGGCCGGAATACCTGGTGGCCGGCCTGGCCCAGACAACCGCCTCGATGACGATTCGGTCCAACATCACGTTCAGCCCGACCCTGTCGCTCCAACTCTACGCCCAACCCTTCGTGGCGACCGGCATCTACAACTCCTTCAAGCGGGTCATCGCTCCCCGCGCCGACCGCTTCGCCGACCGGCTCGAGACCTTCGGACCCACCCGCGCCACTCGCGACCGGACCAGCGCCGTCCACATTGACGTCGACGGCAACGGCACCCGGGACGTCACCCTGAACAACCCGGATTTCACCTATCTCTCATTCCGCTCCAACCTCGTTCTCCGCTGGGAATACAGCCTCGGCTCCACTCTGTTCATGGTCTGGCAACACGGCCGGAGCGGTTTCGACACCGACGGCCGGTTCCGACTCGGCGACCGTCTCGGCGACCTGTTCCGCTCCCCCGCCGACAACGTTCTCCTCGTTAAACTCAACTACTGGTTGGGGCTCTAGATCTCGGCAC
>JAYTTT010000284.1:0-6449 GCA_043744895.1 Gemmatimonadota bacterium
TGGGCCTCGAGCTTGGCGACATGGTCCTTGTTCATGGCGACCTGCCGGTTGACCCTCTCGACGAGGGCCCGGTACAGCTCGAGGCCCTTGCGGCCCTCCTTGAGCTGCTCGACCGCCTTGTCGTACTCGTATTGCATCTGGGCGATGGGGTCCTTCTCCCAGAAGAAGTTGGCGAGTTTGTTGAGTTGCGCTCGAATGGCTCCGAAGAACTTCTCGAGGATCACAGGGGCTCCCCTTCGTCGAAAGTCGTGAGATGGAACGGAATTAATCTATAGAGACTCGGGGCTCGGCGCTCGGCACTCGGCACTCGGCGAAAAAAAGGGGCCCGGTTACCCGGGCCCTTTGGCTGGAGTTGGTCGCGGGGGTTAGCGGCCGCGGGCCAGGTTGGGATTGGCATCGCGCTCGACGTCGGGCAGGGGCAGGCAGCGCACATCGCCGTACTGGCCGCCCTTGTTCCGGGTGCCGCCGTTGGGGTTGTTCGGCATGAAGCCGGCCCCCACCGCGGGGTCGAGCGGGAGGTTGAAGCGTTTGATGTCGTAGGGGTGTTGTCCCTCGAGGAATAGTTCCCGCGACCGCTCGTCGATCAGCTGATTGAGGATGGCGGTGGCGTCGGTGCTGGCGAACGCCGGGAGGCCAACCGCGGTGTGCAAGGCGTTAATGATGGGGATCGCCGCCGAAGGGCCAACCAAGTGATAGTCGGCTTCGGCGATGATCAGCTGAGCTTCCTGGTATTTGGCCAAGGCGATCGGCGATGACTGGGTGGAGTACTTCTGGGCCAGATAGACGCTGTCGGTCAGGTTGTCCTGGCCCCGGGCCCCGGCGGTCACCCGGACGCGGGTATCCGGGGTGCCGTTGAAGGTCATCCGCCAGTACCGGGGTGCGACACCATAGAGCCGCGCCTCCGTATTCCGAACCATGAACATGTTACGGGAGTAGGTGGACGCCGCGTTGAACGGAATATTGTAGACGAAGCCGCCCGGGACCAAGGCGGCGTCCGCCCGAGCCTCGGTCAGCTTGGCGGTCACGATGGCCGCGCCGGGAAGCTTCGCGAGATTCAAACGAACCCGAGCCCGACCGACCCGAGCGGCGTTGAGGAGGCTCGCGTTGTTGGCCGTGGTGGCCGCGGCGATGGCGTCGGTGAACTTGGCCTCCGCCAGCGCAAAGACTTGGGCTGGGGTCAGTTCGGGACCTCCGTCGACGGTGCCCGAGCAGAAGCCTTCGCCCAGCAGGATGTGGGCATACCCAGAAAAGAGCGACGCCGTCGCCAAAAGTCCCACCCGACCGGGGACCTCGGCGTCGGTGAACTTCTTGAGGTTGGTTACGGCGAGGTCGGCCGTGTAGCGGGCCGTTTGCAGCGGCGTGTAGATCCCGAATTGTTGACCGCCGTCACAGCCGGCGGTGGCAAAATTCCCGCCGACCGGCAGCACGCTTCGCCGGTCCCAATCCCACCCCGCGGCGGCGAGTTGGGTATCCTCGAGTTCGTCTCCGAGAAGGCCCATGCCGGTGATATAGGCCTGGAGAACACAACCGAACGAGGCGCGGGCCCCGTCGACAATGAGTTTGGCCGAGGCAGCGCCCTGGAGGGTTTCCTCGAGGACGCGGCTCGGGGCCGCTTGGTCGAGCAGCTTGCCGCAGCCGACCAGACCGGCCGTGAGGCCGGCCGCAGCCGCACCGCGGCTCATGAGTCTGATGAACTTGGTTCGCATAAGATCAGTTCCTCGGATCATCGGTCAGAAAGTGAGGTTGAGCGAGACGTTGAACGACGCGAGCTGCGGCGTCTGATCCTGTTCCAGCCGGACGAACTGCTGGGTAATGAAGTACGATTCAGGATCGAGCCCGCTGTACCCAGTCCACGTGTGGAGGTTTCGGGCCGAGAAGGCGATGTTGCCGTCGGCTGCCCGGAACCACTTGGCAATGCCCCGGGGCAACTGATAGGCCACCGACAGCTCGCGGAGTTTCATGAAATCGGCTTTGCTGACCGCAAATGACGTCACGGTCCCGGCCGACTGGATCTCACCAATCAACTTGGGGTCGTAGTCCTGCGGCTTGAAGTTTTCAATGCAGCGGAGAAAGACTTGGCAGAGGGCGCGCCGGTTGTTGTCCACATGGACGTTCCCGGCCTTGAAATCCGCCAAGCCATAGACCCGGAGCCGATTCCACAACGTTACCGTGGCGCTCAGAGCGCCCTCCGTAGTCGGATCGAACTGACCGTTGTTGACCAAGGGCGCGATGCTGCAGGCAACCCCGGGGCCGCCTTTGCCGTCGTCGCACAGCACGTTGATGGCTTTGCCGGTGGCCGGGTCGAACGTGGCACTGACCGCCCGGCGATTGTACCGGGCATTGACCGGGTCACCCAGCGTCGGCTGCCCTGCCCCGAGGGTCCGCTTGGGCGAACCGTCGGGGAGGGTGCCGAGATCGGTGACCTTGTTCTTGATGTAGGACAGGGAGAACCGCATATCCACGCTCAGATTCTTTCGTTCGAGCGGCCGGCCGTAGGTCTCGATTTCGATCCCCCGGTTTCGGATCGCGCCGACGTTGATGAACTGGGTCCCGGCAAACCCGAGCGAGGGGGCCAGGCTCTGCAGCAGGATCGCGTCCTTGGTGGTCTTGGAAAAGGCCGTCACGCCGAAGCCAAGCCGGTCGCCGAGCAAACCAGCGTCCGCGCCCAGTTCGATCTCGGCAGCTCGTTCCGGCTTAAGATCGGGGTTGCCGACGAACTGCGGAATCGGGGCGGCAGAGCCGTCGCCGCCGGTGACCGCCAGCCAACTGCGAATCGCGGCGAACGCGACCGGCTGGTTCCCCGACTGGCCATAGGCCGCCCGGAGCTTGAGGGTGTTGAGGAAGCCTTCGCCGTTCTCCTTCGCAATGTATGAACCGCTGACCTTGGGATAGGCGATCAGACTGAAGTTGTCCCCGAACGCGCTGTTGTTGTCCACCCGTACGGCGCCGGTGAGGTAGAACTTGTCGCGGTAGCCGAACTGCTGCTGCAGGTAGGCGCCGAGGGTCGCGTTCTCGACGTAGTCCTCGAAGGACGTGGTGATCGCGGTGGCCGCTACGGTTTCGAGCCCCGGCGCGACGAACTGGGTGCCATTCGCGGTCAGATCGTCGGTCCGGCGCTTGTAATACTGGGCCCCGAACGAGGTCGCCGAGTTGATCGCCGACGTGAGGTTCGTTCGGGCGGTCGCGCTATAGTCGAACGAGGTATAGTTGACCGTGCGCCGATTCTTGAACTTGCCGCCCAGCGCCCCGATCCCGGCGTTGAACTGGACCCATTCCGGCTTGAGGAACCGATTGAGTTGTTCGGCGGCCTGGTCGGTCTGGTCGAGCCCGGCCGTGAACTTCTGGGAGAGCCACTTCGTCGGCCGGTGATTGATGGTCACGCTGGTGGTGAACCGGTTGACCGACAAGACCGACTGGCGCGCACCCCACTGGTACTCGGGCGGCGCGCCGTTGAAGCCGCGTCGCGGGCTGTTGACCAAACCCGGGTCGCCGAAAATTGTCGAGAACCAGATCCCGCCCGAGCCCGCCTCGAACGCCTGGTTGGTTTTGTTCTTGACGAACCCAAAGCTCATGTTGATGTCGTACTTCTCGCCACCGCTGATCGACACGTTCGCATTGGTGGTGAGCCGGCGCATGTCATTGGTCGGCTCGATGCCGTTGTCGGCGTCGAAGCTGGTCCCAAGGTGATAGCGGACAGCGTCGGTTCCGCCGCTGACGGTCAGGCCGTAGCCCATTAAGAAACCGTTCTCGAACAGCGGCCGCCCGACCCCGGGAGCTTTGGCCGCGAACAATGAATCCTCCTGGCGGACCGGGTTCCACGACGTCAAGACGCAGGTGGCCGAAATCACCGCACACCCACCGCCAGTGGTGGTGCTGACCCCATTGACCGGCTGAATGATCCGGCCTTCCGGGTTCATAAACCAGTTGGTGCCCTGGCGGATCGACATCCCGATGGTCGGCTTCTGGCCCGACCGGCCCCGCTTGGTGATAATCTGGATGACCCCGTTGGTGGCTTCGGTGCCATAGAGCGTGGCGGCGGCTGGTCCCTTGATGATCTCGATGCTCTCGATCTGATCGGGATCGATGTCGTTCAAACGGGAACTGATGCCTGAGCCGAAGCCCTGAACCGAAATACCCTGGGCCACGTCATTGTTGACCCGGGCTCCGTCGATGTAGATCAGGGGGTTGCCGTTTAGGCTGAAGCTGTTGACACCGCGGATTCTGATCTGCGGCCCGGAGCCGACTTGGCCGGTGCCGGGAATTACCACCACGCCGGGCGCCCGACTGTTGATCAAGCTGGCGATGTCCGGCGCGGGAGCGAAGCTCTGTTGGTCGGCCGCGTGGACCGTGGACATCGAGTTGCCAAGGGCTCGCTTCTGGACCGCCTCGGGCGTCCCGGTCACCACGATTTCAGCGAGGTTGACGGCCTGTTCGGTGATGGTGATGCGGAGGTCCGTCTTCCCAATGGGCGCCGTGACCGTGACCGGTCGGTAGCCGATCATGGAGACCCGGATGGTGACCTCGGATCCGGTCAGTCCGGTCAGCGTGAACCGACCACGGGAGTCGGTCCGGACCTCCACCCGATCAGACGCGAAGACCCGGGCGGCCTCGACCGGGCGGCCGGACCGACCGTCGAGAACCACGCCGGAAACCTCTTGCGCCTTGGCACGACCCGCCGCGAGCGCCACTAGGGCCGCGGCCAAACCGACCAGCCTTCTCCACCTCATAGCTTCTCCGTTTTTAAGGGCCTTAAGGACGCACGAAGAACGGCCATTCCGCCACATGTTTGTATCCAAAACAAGTTCAACACTTGATCATACCAGCCCCCGACTGACCCGGCAAGCAACTACCAGGATCCCGACTCGCCCCGGGCGTCGATGACGAGCCGAAGCCGGGCCGCGGCGTTCCGCCAGTTAGTCCGGACCGCGTCCTGAGCGCCTCGCCCCGATCCGGTGGCAATCTCGGCCACGATGGCCGAGTGTTCGACGACCGAGGTTTGGATCTCCTCGGTCAGGATCGTTTGATAGATCCTCACGTACCGCTCGATCTGGGGCGTGACCGCTTGGTGGAGGGCCAAGAGCCGCGGTCCCGCACCGGCCTCGACGTAGAGGCAATGAAACTGCGTATCCAGGGTGTAGAGTCGGTCGCCGTCCGGGCGGGAACCGGCCGCCGCTCGGCGATACTCGTTGTTGACCCGGGTCAACTCGGCCACCAACGCCCGCCGCGGGGTTCCGGCCACTTGGGCCGCACTCTCCGCCGCGAGGCCTTCGATCTCGGCCACCATGCGAAAGAGCTCGACCGCGTCGGCACTGGTCAGGGCCGCGACCGTGACACGGGTATTGGTGCCGGAGGTGGCACCGCGGATGTATCCCTCGTGCTGGAGTCGCTGCAACGCGGCTCGGACCGAGGTCCGGCTGACGCCGAGCCGGCTGACGATCTGCGCTTCGACCAGCCGGGCTCCGGGAGCCAGACGGCCGCGAACGACTAGGTCGCGGATTTTTTCGTAGACGCGGGTTCGGTGCTCGGCACTCGGCACTCGGGGCTCGGGGCTCGGCACTCGGGGCTTGGCACTCGGGGCTCGGCGGGTTGATTGGGGCATGGGGGCTTGGGGGTTAGGACCAGGTTTTCCAGGTCGGTTCGGCGGCGCCAATCGTTAGGTGTTGCTGGTAGCGTACCAGGGGCTGCATGAGGACCGATGGCTCCTCCACCAGTTTGTCGAGCCAGGTGTGATCGCCGTAGCGGGCGGCGGCCCAGCCTAGTTCGGCGAACCGTTTCGAGGTGGGGTCGATCAGCGCGGGGACGCCGAATTTCTGGGCAAAGCGAGTGAGTTCGCCTTTGGACGGGCCGCGAACCGCAAAATCGACGAAGTGGGCCTTGACTCGCCGTTCGGCGAAAAACCGCAGCGCGGCCCGGGTCTCGGCGTTCTTCTTGACCCCGAAGACTTGAACCTCCATGGACCGGAATCTAGTCGCATTGTTACCGGCTCAGGAGCCGAACCCATGAAACGACCTATGGCGTATTCCGCCGCACGATCGAGACCTCTGGGAACTCAGTCGACGGGCCATCGAGGAGCGGTGACGGATGGTTCTTCAAGTACGTGTCGAAGAAGCCGAGCACATAGGCGGTCATGATCCGTTCTCGACGATCCGGGTCGAGTTTGCCGGTGACGCCGGCCCAGCGGAGGAGCACCGGGGCAAAGAGACTCAGGTCGGTCAGCCCGATGTGGTTCGTCTCAGGCACCTTGATCAGGTAGGCCGGCCCCCGGGTCAGCTCGAGGACCGGGACGTGGACCGAGTAGGCCTGGCTACTCGCCATGATCAACAACGGCACCCGGAGCGAATCATCAATGAGACCGCCGTACTGGCCGCCGTCCATGTTGAGGGCTGCCTTGCAGCGATCGTCCTGGCGGCAGAAATCGGCCGCGGTGGCTCCGCCGTACGACATCCCGA
>JAYTTT010000285.1:0-6415 GCA_043744895.1 Gemmatimonadota bacterium
CATTGCCTTCATGCTCATCCTCGTCCTCGGCTCGAGTCTGCCGGTGTTGTTCATCGGTTGGGAAGGCGTCGGGCTCTGCTCCTATCTCTTGATCGGGTTCTGGTATCAGGAAAAGGCCAATGCCGACGCCGGCAAGAAGGCCTTCATCGTCAACCGAATCGGCGACTTCGGGGTCATGCTGGCCATGTTCCTGATCTTCTGGCACCTCGGCACCCTTGAGTTCTCCGAGATTGCCGCCCGGGCGCCCCAGATCTTGGCCATCGGTGGCGGGGTCGTTACGGCCATCACTCTCTTTCTCTTTCTCGGCTGTGCCGGGAAGTCGGCCCAGATTCCGCTCTATGTATGGCTGCCTGACGCCATGGCCGGTCCGACGCCGGTGTCGGCCCTTATCCATGCCGCCACGATGGTCACGGCCGGCGTCTATCTGGTGGCCCGCACCAGCGTGCTCTTCGCGATGGCGCCCACGTCCAGCATGGTGGTGGCGGGGGTCGGCGCCTTGACGGCCCTGTTCGCCGCCTCGATCGGGCTCCGCCAGTACGACATCAAGAAGGTCCTGGCCTATTCGACCGTCTCCCAACTGGGCTACATGTTTCTCGGCGTCGGCTCGGCGGCGTACTCGGCCGGGATCTTTCACCTCGTCACTCACGCCTTCTTCAAGGCGCTGCTGTTCTTGGGCTCCGGCAGCGTCATTCACGCGATGCACCACGCTTATCACGCCAGCCACAGCCACGACGACCCGCAGGATATGCGGAACATGGGCGGGCTCAAGAAATACCTGCCGATCACATATATCCTGATGCTGCTCGCGACCCTGGCGATTGCCGGAGTGCCGCCGTTCTCGGGCTTCTTCTCGAAGGATGAGATCCTGTCCTTCGCCTTCAGCCGAGGGGCCGAGCACCCGGTGTACTATCTGTTCTGGCTGGCCGGGGCCCTGGCGGCCTTGATGACGGCGTTCTACATGATGCGGCTCCTCGCGATGACCTTTTATGGCGAGAACCGGACCGGCGCCAAGGAGCAGGAGCACCTCCACGAAGCGCCGATGGTCATGACCGGCCCCTTGATCGTTCTCGGCGTGTTGACCGTCATCGGCGGAATCCTCAACCTGCCGGCCTTCATTCCGGGACTGCCGCACCACGGACTCGAGACCTGGCTCGAACCGGTCTTGGGCCCAGCGGCCAAGATCATGCCGGCGGAGTTGTCTCACGGGTCGATTGAGTACGGCCTGATCGCGGCCGCCGTGATCATCGCGGTCCTGGGTCTCTGGGCCGGCTACCGCGCCACGATGGCCACGCCGATCGTGGTCGCCAAGAAGGCGCCCGACGAGGTCGGGTTCGCCAAGGTGCTTTTCAACAAGTATTACATCGATGAGATCTACCACTCGCTCATCGTCCGGCCGTTGACCGGCCTCTCCAAGGTCTTCCTCTGGAAGTTCGTCGACCAAGGGGTCATCGACGGCCTCGGGGTCAACGGATCCGCCGGCCTCGCTCGCGGCCTGGGCTGGCTCGGCGGCCGATTGCAGTCGGGGCAACTCGGGTTCTACGTGATCGTGTTCGTGATCGGCGCGGTCTGGCTGATCTACGCCGTGGTCCGGTAAGGTCACTATGATCAATTTCCTCGCCTCGATCCATTACAACGCCTGGATCCTCCACGCGCTCTTGGTGCTGCCGCTCCTCGGTGCCCTGGTCGTCTTCGTCCTGCCGGCAGCGCTGGCCAAACGGCTGGCGCTCGTGGCAACGCTCGCGGAGTTCATCCTGTCGGTCGGGCTCTGGTGGTCGGTCAATACCATCAACGGCACCATGGAGTTGCTGTCGTCGACTCCCTGGATTCCCCAGTGGGGCATCTCGTACGCGATCGGCATCGACGGCATTTCGCTGATGATGGTGCTGCTGACCACCATGCTGATGCCGCTCTGCGTCCTGGCCAGCTTCAACTCGATCACCCAGCGCGAGCGCGGCTATTACGCCCTCCTCCTGGTGCTGACGACTGGTATGCTCGGGGTGTTCTTGGCCACCGACATGTTCCTGTTCTACGTTTTCTGGGAAGTCATGCTGATCCCGATGTACTTCCTGATCGGGGTCTGGGGCGGCAAGAACCGGCTCTATGCCGCACTCAAGTTCTTCGTGTACACGATGGCGGGCTCGCTCCTGATGCTCGTCGCCATCTTGGTCATGGTCCGGGTGGCGGCCGTCATGAGTGGCACGGTCTCGTTCTCGTACTTCCACCTCCTGACCTACGCCCAGTCGCCGATCATGGGACGGGTCGCTCCGTGGCTGTTCTTGGCCTTCTTCCTGGCCTTTGCCATCAAGGTCCCGATCTTCCCGTTCCACACCTGGTTGCCGGACGCCCACGTCGAAGCGCCCACCGCCGGCAGCGTCATCCTGGCCAGCGTGCTCCTCAAGATGGGCACCTACGGGTTCCTCCGGTTTGCCCTCCCGTTCTTCCCGAATGTGGGCTACAGCCAGGCGGTCGAGGGCATCGTGGTGACCCTCGCGGTCATCGGCATTATCTACGGCGCCTTGGTCGCCATGGTCCAGCCTGACATCAAGAAACTGGTGGCCTATTCGTCGGTGAGCCACCTGGGCTTCGCTATGCTCGGTATTTGGGCCGGCAGCATCCAGGGCGTCCAGGGCGCGCTGATGGTCATGATCGGCCACGGATTCTCGACCGGCGCACTGTTCTTCTTGATCGGCATGATCTACGAACGCCGTCATACCCGCGAGATCAGCGCCTACGGCGGGCTGGCGCGGGTCATGCCGGTGTTCAGCTTGATTCTGACGGTGGTGGCGCTCGCGTCGATCGGGCTCCCGGGCTTGAACGGTTTCGTGGGCGAATTTCTGGTGCTGATCGGAAGCTTCCACGCCTATCCGGTCGCCACGGCACTGGCCACCACCGGGGTGATCTTCGCCGCGGCCTATCTGCTCTGGGCCTTGCAACGGCTGATCTTCAATCGCCTCGACAAGCCCGAAAACGAGGCTCTTCCCGATCTCACCCGGCGGGAATTGATCGTGCTGATTCCGCTCCTGATCGGGATCGTCTGGATGGGGCTTTACCCCAAGCCGGTGCTCGACAAGCTGGAGCCGGCCGCGCGCCGGTACGTCATGACGGTGCGAGGGCTCCCGGTCCCCGGTGAAGACGTGGTGCCGATTCGCGAGGTGGCCCGATGACCGGACTCAACCTGGCAACCCCGGCAGGCGCGACGATCGCGCTGTTACCGGAACTGGTGGTGACGGCCACGGCCCTGATCGTGCTCCTCATCAATGCCTGGCGTCATCAGACCGCGGCCGATTCGAAACTGGCCGGCTGGGTCGCCCTCGGCGGGCTCGTGGCCTCGATCGCCACCCTGGTGGCGCTCTGGCGTGGCGGGGCGGTGGCCGAGGGCCCGGCTCATATGATCGCGCTCGACCAGTACCGGTTCGCCGCGCTCCTGCTGGTGTTGGTGGCGAGCGCGGGGGCCGTTCTCCTCTCGCTCGACTACCTCGAACGCGAAGATCTCATCGCCCCCGAGTACTACGCCTTGCTGCTGATGGCCACCTCGGGCATGATGTTTCTGGCGGGAGCTGAGGATCTGATCGTCCTCTTCCTCGGCCTCGAAGTGATGTCGGTGCCGATCTACGTGCTGGCCGCGTTCAACCGCCGCAGCGTGTTGTCGGCCGAGGCCGGCATCAAGTACTTCCTCGTCGGGGCCTTCGCCTCGGCGTTCCTGCTCTATGGCATTGCCCTGGTCTACGGCGCGACCGGCCAGACGGCACTGACGGCCATTGGCGCCTCGGTCGCCAAGCACGGCCTCGCGCCGATGGCGGCCATCGGCGTCGCGCTGATCGTGATCGGACTGGGGTTCAAGGTCGCCTCGGTTCCGTTTCACATGTGGGCCCCCGACGTCTACGATGGCGCGCCGACTCCGGTGACGGCCTACATGGCCACCGGCGTGAAGGTGGCCGGCTTTGTCGCCTTGGTCCGGGTCCTGATGGTCGGGTTCGGCACCTCGGTCGACACCTGGCAACCGTTGATCGGCGCGCTGGCGGCCGCCTCGATGATTGTCGGCAATCTGGTCGCCCTGGTCCAGCGCTCCCTCAAGCGGCTGCTCGCCTATAGCTCAATTGCCCATGCCGGATACCTCTTGTCCGCCGTGTGGGCCGGCAGCCGGGCCGGGGCCGGCGCCACTTTGCTCTATCTCGGCGCCTACGTCCTCACGACCCTCGCGACCTTCGGCATCCTGGCGGTCTTGGGCCGGGGCGGGGAACGGGACGTCACCCTCGATTCGGTCGCGGGGCTGGCCCGGAAACGGCCCTGGCTCGGGTTCAGCCTGACGGTCTGCATGTTCTCGCTGCTCGGCTTTCCCGGCACCTTCGGGTTCATCGGCAAGTGGGCCATCCTGTCCGCGGTCACCGCCGAGCATCACCGCCTGCTGGCGATCATCCTCGTCCTGACGAGCTTGGTGTCGGCGGGCTACTATCTCCCGGTGGTTCGGTCGATCTATATGCGCGACCCGCTGTCCGAGCAGGCCCACGACGGCTCGGTCCTTCCGACCGCCGCCACATGGGTGGTGGCGGTCAGTGTCGTGCTCATTCTGGTGTTCGGGGTCGTACCAGAGCTGCTGGTGACGGGCTCGGAACAGAGTGCGGCCTCGTTCGCGGGCACCGTGCTCGATCGGATCGGCCGCTAGCTCACGCGGGGCTGGGTCGGGGAGGGGCACCACCGTGAACGTACCCAAGCAGATCTTCCGTCAGTACGACGTCCGAGGCATTGTCGGCACCGAATTGACGCCCGAGTTCGGCCGGGCGTTAGGCCGGGCATTCGCCTCGGCCGGATGGACGCGGATCGGCCGGGCCCCGGTGCTCGCCGTCGGCCGCGACAACCGGCCCTCCGGCGAGGCCTTGGCCCGGGGCGTCCGCCAAGGGATACAGGACGCCGGCGGCACGGCCGTCGACATTGGCATGGTCCCGACGCCCGCTTTGTATTTTGCCGTCCACCACCTCGCAACCGACGGGGGGATGCAGGTCACCGGCTCCCACAATCCACCCGAGTTCAACGGCTTCAAGATGGTTCTTGGGGGCGACTCGGTCCACGGCGACGAAATCCTCGATCTCTATGACGTGATCGTCGCCGAGACCTGGAAGACCGGTCAGGGAAGCGAACGCACCGACGGTTCGATCCTTGCCGGATACCAGGAAGCCATCCTGTCCCGCCACCGGCTCGCCCGGCCTATCAAGGTCGTCGTCGATTGCGGCAACGGCGTGGCCAGCCTGATCGCGGTCCGGACCTTGACGGCGTTAGGCTGCGACGTGGTTCCCCTCTTCTGCGAGTCCGACGGCACCTTTCCGAACCACCATCCCGACCCGACCGTGCCCGCCAACCTCGAGGACCTGATCCGCGAGGTCCGCCGAACCGGGGCTGAACTCGGCGTGGCCTTCGATGGCGACGGCGACCGGATCGGCGCCGTCGATGAAGACGGCACCATTCTCTTTGGCGACCAGTTGCTCGTTATTCTGGGCCGTGATGCCGTGCGGCGGTTCGGCCCCGGCATCTCGGTGATATTCGATGTCAAGTGCTCGGAGGTGCTGCCGAAAGCACTGGCCGCGGCCGGCGCGAAGCCGGAGATGTGGAAGACCGGCCATTCCTTGATCAAGGCCCGGATGAAGGAACTGAAGGCACCCTTGGCCGGCGAAATGAGCGGGCACATCTTCTTCGGGGGCGACTACTTCGGGTACGACGATGCCTTGTTCGCCGCGGCCCGCCTCCTCGAAATCGTCGGGTCCGGTCCCCCGGGCCTGAAGCGGCTGATCGCCGACCTTCCCCGGACCTTCGCCACGCCGGAGCTTCGCGTCGATTGCCCCGATGACCTCAAATTCGGGATTGTCGATCAAGCGGCCGCCTATTTCCGGGCCCGGTATCCGGTCAACACCATCGATGGAATCCGGATTGCCTATCCCGACGGCTGGGCCCTGCTCCGGTCCTCCAACACCCAGCCCGTGCTGGTGATGCGGTTCGAGGCCACGAGCCCGGAATCGCTGAACCGGTATCAAGCTGAAATGCGGACCTGGCTCGCCACCCAGGGCGTGAAAGCCTGACCGCCATGGCGCGCGGTCGGCGCCGGCTCGTCGTGGGCGTGGTCGCGGGCGTCATCGCCCTGATCCTCGGCCGGTGGGCGGCTGAGTTTGCCACCGAGCGCCTCTGGGAGGCGCGGGTCTCCGAGTCAGCCGCCTTGGTCGGCACCCGCTTCGCCATCATTACCGGGGCCCTCGAGCTCATCGGCTTGGCGGCCGCGATCGCCTGGTTTACCGGGCACCTGCTGTGGGTCGCCCGGTCGATCCTCCTCCAAACCGGCGAGGTCCCGAAGGCGCTGGTTCGGCTGTCGGAACGATCCCTTTACCTCGCGGCCGGTGGCTTTGGCCTCATCCTCGGCGTGGCAGTGGGC
>JAYTTT010000286.1:0-6410 GCA_043744895.1 Gemmatimonadota bacterium
TCCCGGCGCGCGAAAGGTCGTAATTAAAGCCGGGCATGTGGATCTGAAAGGCTAGTGCCATGTGGCCGTTCTTCGGATCGACCTTCACGAACGACAACAGGCCGCCGAACTTGGACCCTGCGATCGGCACGTCCGCCTGGGGCGTCGGCACCGAAAATCGGGTGGCGCTCACGACGTACTCGGTGTTCTCGGTCAGGAACGGCGACGCATGACCGCCACCCGAATTCGGGATCTCGATGATCTCGTCGGTTTCGAACCGGGTCAGATCGAGCCGGGCTATCCGGGGGGTGTTGTTGCCGTTGATGAAGAGCCACCGGCCGTCATACTCGCCGTTGGTGGCCGAAAGCTGGGGATGGTGGGCGTCATCCCACGGCACCACGCCAAAGCTGGTCGTGAGCATGGCCTTCGACTCCTCCGAGTAGCCGTACCCTTTTTCCGGATACTGGGAGAACACCGGGATTTGCTGCAACAACCGCCCCGACGGCAGCCCATACACGGTCACCTGGCCGCTGAAGCCGCCCGACATGAAGGCATAGAACTCGTCATACTGGCCTGGGGCCACGTAGACCTTGGACGCAGCGTCGCCGCTGCCCCCGATCGGGCTTCCGCTCTGACCGGCACACCCCGCCAGCACCAGCAACCCCACCGCTGCGACACGCATCGTTCCGTTCCTCCAGCTCATTGTGTTTTGACCGTTCCGGTCGCTTGCGTTCGGAAATATTCCACGACGGCCCGGGCTTCACCGGTCGTCAGGCCCTGGTTCGCCATCAACGTCATCGCCTCGGCCAACAGCTGCTTGGCCACCGGATGGCGCTCGACCATTTCGTTCGGATTGAGAATCATGTTCATCACATAAGTCGGCGACCGGCGAGTCAGGACCTCGCCTAACGCCGGGCCGATGTACTTATCACCGACCTTGTGACAGGCGGTACACTTGGCCCCGAAGACCTTTTGACCGGAATCCGCCAGGGCCTTATCCAGAGCGCCGAGGGTCACGACTTCGGTCATCGGACCGATCCCGTGTTCGAGCTGAAATGCGCTGAGATCGCTGGCCGGCGCCCCGGCGGCCGGCGGTGAGGCAGCCGATCCGCCCCCGTCTTTCCCGCCGCAGCCGGCGAGCACCGCCAGGACCGTGATCGCTGTCGCCAATCGACTTCGCATTCCACCCTCGCTCATGAAGTTGCTTGTGAACCCGGAGTCCGACCCGAGAGATCCTACTGCCCCGAACCCCGAGAATTCGTGAACCAAAAGTGAAGGCCCCTTCAGGGCCATGATAGATCAACGACTTGCCGACGTAAATGACATATGATCATGTCGTTATCGGCATTAATGACCGCCGCCGGATTGGCGGACTCCGGATTGGCGAGCGATATTGGGCCATGCAATTACCCTGGATTGCCGTCGCATGGCTCGCCGTGACCGGGCCCCAGAGACCGGCCGAACCGGCCGTCGAATGGTCCGGTCCTCCCGGGAGCAGCAAGCCGCATCTGACTCGAACGGCCAGCGGCGGCCTTCTGCTCAGTTGGCTCGAGCCCCGCCCGGACAAGCGCTATGCGCTCCGAGCCGTCAGCCGGGTTGGCGGTCGATGGTCCGAGCCGGTCACGGTCGCCGAAAGCGACCGGTTCTTCGTCAATTGGGCCGACTTCGCGTCGATCACCGAAACCACGACCGGATCCTGGGTCGTTCACTGGCTCGAAAAGACCGCCGCAAAGTCGTATGCCTATCACGTGAGGCTCGCCAGCTCGAAGGACCGCGGGCGCACCTGGTCCGCACCGGTGACGGTTCACTCCGATACCTCCGCGACCGAGCATGGCTTCGTGGCCATGGTCCCCCTCGCCGGCGGCGCGGTAGCCGTGGCCTGGCTCGACGGTCGGCAAATGACCAATCCGGCCGGCGCGATGTCGGTCCGGACCGCGACCTGGAAACCCGACGGGACCATCTCGGGCGAAAGGATGATCGATGCCCGAACCTGCGAATGCTGCCAAGTCTCGATGGCAGCGACCCAGGCAGGGTTGGTCGTGGTCTACCGCGACCGATCCGACCAGGAGATCCGAGACATCGCCATCGTCCGCCAGAATGGAACCCAGTGGTCCGAACCGGCCAGGGTTTCCGATGATGGATGGCTGTCCCGGCAATGCCCGGTCAACGGCCCCTCGGTTGCCGCCGCCGGGGCGGAGGTTGGCGTGGCTTGGTTCACAGCCGCCAACGGAACCGCCATGGTGAAGGCCGCCTTCTCGGTCGATGGGGGAAGGACCTTCGGGCAGCCCGTCCGGGTCGACGAAGGTAACCCGTTGGGGCGAGTTCACTTCCAGCTCACCGGACCGGGGCGGGGGGTCGTCACCTGGCTCGAGGCCAAGGACGACCAAGCCTTCTGGCGGATCCGCCGGATCGGGACCACGGGCGCCGATCGCCCGGTCCTAACCGTTGGCGGAACCAGCCGGGCGCGGGACGGCGGATTCCCCCGCACGGCCCTCATCGGGACGGACCTCTATGTCGCCTACGCCGAGCCGGGCGATGGAGCCAATAACCCCGGCCGGGTCCGGGTGGCAAAGGTGGGCCTGGGCCAATAGCCGGTTCGCCCTTGCCTACCCCTCGTTCGGGGTGCACCTTCTTCGACCCAAACCGAAACCCCGTTCCGGTCTGGGCTAACGTTCACTCCCACAGTTGAGACGGAATCATGCGTTTGCTTCGTTCGGCAGGCGTGCTGGCGGCGGCCCTCGCGGTCCTCACAGCACCCACGGTCATGGCACAGGGCACCGGAACCGTTACTGGCAAAGTCACCCGGGCGGATGATGGCGCCGCGCTCGCCGGGGTTATGGTGGGGGTTCGGGGACCAGGAACCACCGCCGTTACCAACACCCAGGGCCGTTACGTGCTCGACCGAGTTCCCGCCGGCACCTACACCTTGGTGTTCCGGTGGCTCGGCTACAAGCCGACCGAGGTCTCCGTGACGGTGACCGCCGGCGGCACCGTGACCGCCGATGCCAAGCTCGAATCCCAGCCGATCGCGCTGAACGACCTGATCGTCACCACGGCCTCCAAAGCTCCGGAGCGGGCCACCGAGGCGCCGGCGGCCATTTCGGTCATCGACGCCCGAACCCTCCAAACCACCTCGATCACCGGTCAGGCGCCACTCGCCTTGGCGGCGGTGCCCGGGGTCGATCTGGCCCAAAACGGCGTCAACGACTTCAACGTCAACACCCGCGGGTTCAACTCCTCCTTGAACCGTCGGGTGCTGGTCTTGATCGACGGCCGCGACGTGGCCACCGGCTTCCTCGGCAACCAAGAATGGAACGCCCTGGCGGTGCCGACCGAGGATATCGGAACCATGGAGTTGGTCCGGGGCCCCGGCTCAGCGCTGTACGGCGCCAACGCCTATGCCGGCGTCCTAAACATTAAGACCCCGGCGGCCCGAGAGGTCGTCGGGACCAAGCTCAGTGTCGGCGGCGGTCAACTCTCCACCGCCAAGGCCGACCTCCGTCACGCCGGATTGCTGTACGGGGGCCGTTTCGGGTATCGGGTCAACGTCGGCTACTACCGAAGCGACACCTGGTCTCGCTCCCGGACCCTCGCCGACGGCTCCGCCCTCCGAACCGAGTACACTCCGGCCACCGACTCCCTGGCGTTCCGAGGCATCTGTTCATCCTGTTCCCGGCGGGAACTCCGGGCCTTAAACGGTCAGACTGCGGCCCCGGGAACCGGTCTGCTGACCGGCGATCGGGACCCGGTCAAGAGCACCTACGGCTCGGCCCGGCTCGACTACTATACCGCAAACGGCGATGTCGCGACCGGTGAGTTCGGGATGGCCTTGGCGGAGAACGAAACCGCGGTGACCGGCATCGGCCGAGTCCAAATCACCAAGTCGATCCGGCCCTACACCCGTTTCAACTACGCCGCCAAGACCTTTGACGTGATGGCCTACTGGAACGGCCGCAACACGGAAGAACCGCAGTACTCGCTCGCCTCGGGTGCCGGCCTTGAGGAACGGTCCGACATCTTCCACATCGAAGGGCAGCAGAAAAACACCTTCGCGGGCGACAAAGGCCGATTCGTCCTCGGGGGTTCGTTCCGCAAGTACAGTCTCAACACCCAACGGACCCTGATCAATCGTCCCGATGACGACCGGAGCGACAACTACTACGCCCTGTTCAGCCAGCTCGAGTACAAAATGAGCGACGTGACCAAGCTGGTCCTCGCCGGCCGGTACGATCTCGGCGGCCTGATCACCGCCCAGTTTTCGCCCAAAGCGGCCATCGTCTACACGCCGAGCGACCGGCACTCGTTCCGGTTCACGTTCAATAAGGCCTTCCAGACCCCGAACTACTCCGAATTCTTCCTGAATGTGGCCGCCGGGGCGCCGGCCAACTTCACGGCCCTCGAAGCCGGCCTCCGAGCCAATCCGCAATTGGGACCCTTGCTCGCCGGGGTTCCGGCCGGCCAGCTGTTCGACAACACCGCCGAAGTCCCAGTCCGGGCGCGCGGGAATAACAAACTTCAGGTCGAGAAGAACACCGGGATCGAGGTCGGCTACCGCGGCGATCTCACCGACCGGTTCTATCTCTCGGTTGATGCCTACCTGAACGTGCTCAAAGACTTTGTGACCGATCTGTTGCCGGGTGCCAACCCAACCTTCGCCCCTTGGACCGCTCCGACTGCTGTGCCTGCGGCCGCTCGGGCCGCTGTTCAGAGTGCCGTCCGAGGCGCCTTGCTCGGCAATCCGGCAACCGCGACCGCCGGCCGGGGCCTGACCCGCCAGGAAGACGGCAAGACCGCGGTCGTGCTTTCCTACGCCAACGCCGGCAAAGCCACCCAGTACGGCTTCGAGTTCGCGGCCGGACTCCAGCTGGCCCACGAGATCCGGGCCGACGCCAACCTGACGATCTTCCGGTTCGACATCAACGACCAGCTGGCCGGCGATCAACTGTTGCCGAATACGCCGAGCGCCAAGGGCAACATCGCGGTGACCTACGCGGGGCGGAATGGCCTTGATGTGGGCGTGAATTTCCGGGCGGTGAAGGGCTACGACTGGGCGGCTGGGGTCTTTGCCGGCTGGATTGAGCCCCTGAACACGATCGACGCCAACGCCGGATACGCCATCAACAACAACCTCCGGGTGTACCTGGCGGCCAACAACCTGTTCGACCAGCAACGGTACTCGATCTTCGGCGGCTCGGTCAACGGACGCCGCGTCCTCGGCGGCCTGACCACCAGGTTCTAGTCTCCTCAGGTTCCGGAATGCGAAGGGGCGGGCTTGAGGCCCGCCCCTTTTTTGCGGTGATCCCAGCCGAGTCCGCGCTAGCGGCCGACCAACGAAACCCGCACGCCGAGCGTTACCCTGAGATCATTTTGGGTCAGCGACTGGCTCCGCTGAATGGCGCCGCCGGTGGTCGCGACCACGTCGAAGCTGGCGTTGTACAGGTAGTCTTCAGCCGTGATGGTCAGCGCCGTTCGGCGGGCCATTCGAAAACCGATCGCGGCGCCAAGCACCCCGCCGACACCCGTCCCATCCTTCAGGTTGCTGGGCCGCCCCGAGTTTTCCGTGAACGAGCGGCTCACCGACGCAACCCCGGCATGGAAAGCGATCCACGACGGCTCCGTTGTTGGCTTGAGTCGGTACACCAGCCGGCCGCTGATCGTCGTTACCTTGGCATCGGTACCCGACGGCGCGCTGAGACTCGACACCTTGAGCCCACTTTTGCCGAAGCCGACATCACCCTCGACCGCAAACTTCTCGGTCACCCCAACCGTGACCCGGCCGCCGATAACGCCGAGGAGCGCCTGCGACTCGGGGTCTCGCTCGACGTTGAGTCCCGGCCGAAGCAACAGATCGCGCCCGGGGCTCGCCAGTCCGAGGTATGGGGTCACGGCAATACTGACTGGGCTCTAGCCGCTGGGCCGGTAGCGCGCTGGGTCCGCTCGCCAGCGCCAGGGCCAACACCACGGTTCGAATTCGACCCATTCGGGAACGCCTCAAGGAAGGGAAGGTGCCAAGAGTCTAACCGCTCAGAGGGTCCTCCGGCTATTTTCCGGCCTGGTTTCCCATGAAGCGCACTCTCCCGCCCACCGACCCGGCCTGGCAGCCATATCCCGGCGCCCTCGATTCGAGCATCCAGCTCCTCGTGCGCCGCCGGGTCTTGAGTCCCCAGCTCAGGAACTACCGGGACATCATGGTGGCCCTGCCTCCCTCCTATCACACCACCACGGCCACCTATCCCGTCGTCTACATGCAGGACGGCCAGAACCTCTTCGATCCGGCCACCGCCTTTGCCGGTCATTGGCAACTGACCACCGTCCTGGCCCAACTCGCAGCGCGAGGGACTGAGGCCATCGTCGTCGGCATCGCCAACCATGGCAAGCAGCGACTCCACGAGTACAGCCCGTTTCCCGACCGAATCCGCGGCGGCGGCGGC
>JAYTTT010000287.1:0-1671 GCA_043744895.1 Gemmatimonadota bacterium
ACACCTGTGGGCGGAGCTTTCGGAGAAGCTGTCTGACGTCCTCGATCCAGCGATTAAGTACGGAGGCGACACCCAGAACTGGCGAAGCCGTCTCACACTAAGTTCGGAACTAGTCGCTAGAGCGCGTCTCATATAAGACTAGCGCCATCCTTGCGGATTAGATAGAGTTGGCGGCCACCTGGAGGTGACCATGAAGCCTTACTCGCCGGAATTTCGCCGCGATGTCCTATCCGCCTGCGACGCGGGCGGCGGGACGCGGGCCGTCGCCTTGAGGTTCGCCGTCAGCGAGTCCTGGGTGCGGCGGATCAAGCAGGAGCGCCGCGAGACGGGCAAGATCGCCCCCTGCCGGGGCCGGGAACGCACGCCGAAGTGGGCCGCCGAGGCGGACCGGATCCGCCAGGCGACGCGAGACGTACCCGACCGCACGCTCGTTGAGCTCAAGGCGGACCTCGGGACCGACCTGAGCGTCGCGACGCTCTGCCGCGCCCTGGCGGCGATGAAGCTGACCCTAAAAAAAAAGTCCTGATCGCCACCGAGCGCGAGCGTCCCGATGTGGCCGCGAGGCGGGTCGAGTGGCAGGCCAACCAGGCCGGGCTCGACCCCGAGCACCTGGTCTTCATCGACGAGACCTGGGCCAAGACCAACATGACGAGGCCCCGGGGCCGCGCCCCGCTCGGGACGCGGCTCGTGGCGTCGGTGCCGCACGGCCACTGGAAGACGACGACGTTCCTGGCGGCGCTGCGGGCGACGGGCCTGACCGCCCCGCTGGTCATCGACGGGCCGGTCAACGGGGAGTTGTTCCTGGCCTACGTGCGCCAGCACCTGGTGCCGACCCTCCGCATCGGCGACCTGGTGGTCATGGACAACCTGGGTGCCCACAAGGTGGCCGGGGTGGCGGCCGCGATCGAGTCGGCCGGCGCGCGGGTGCTCTACCTGCCGCCGTACAGCCCGGACCTGAACCCGATCGAGACAGTGTTCTCGAAGTTCAAGTGGCTGCTGCGTTCGGCGGCGGAGCGGACGGTCGAAGCGTTGTGGGCCGCCTGCGGACGGCTGATCGACCAGTTCGACGAATCCGAATGCCGCAGGCACATCCGACACGCTGGCTACCGCTACGAAATAAATGACGGCTCATGATGGATTGCGGGGTGGTGAAGGATCTGTCGGGAAAACGTCACATTCCGGCGACCGGCAACGCACCCATGAGATCCGGCGTAACTCCTGTCGTTCCAGTATTTTGGGTCCAATACCAGCACTATCTTCTTGGTTGTGAAGCCGCGTCTTTTGAGGCAAACCGAGGCCATTACCCCGCAATTCAACAAGAGCCACCGCAAAACAATTGGAGGCCCGCCCCAAACGCAAGTCGTGATGATGCAAGAGGTTTTCGTGTTTCATTGGTGCTTCATGGATCTTCCGATGGTCATCTCGTTACGACGACGCGAGCTCAACCGCATCAGCCTCCGAGCGGGTGAGTTCCCCGACTTTTTCCGTCCGTTTTGATCGCCATACTCCGTGGGCTGTTGTCTATAGGATCGCGAGGGCCGCGTCCCACGATCCGTTGCCAAGTGATGAATCCACGATAATTCTCTTGACCAGCTCGGTCCGATTTGGCTCTAGTATTGGAATAACCAATATCGTCCGATACCAACTATAGAAGTTTAGCGATGGGCAGCG
>JAYTTT010000288.1:0-1666 GCA_043744895.1 Gemmatimonadota bacterium
GGCCCCCCCCCCGCGCCGGTTGCTTTGGAGGGTCCGACCAGTCGAGCCGAGCTGGTTCGGCGTTTCGTCAAGGCGGTCGAGACCAACGACTCCTTGACCCTGAACCGCTTGCTCATCTCCAAGGCCGAGTTCGCCTACCTGTATTTTCCGAGCAGTGAGTACAGCCGGCCACCCTACCGGCAGAAACCCGGACTGGTCTGGTTTCGGATGACCGAAACGAGCCAGAAAGGCATCGGACGGGTGCTGGCGCGCGACGGCGGAAGGCCGCTCGCGTCTACCGGCCACCACTGCCCAAGCCCGCCGAAAGCCGAGGCCAAGAACCAGATCTGGCGCGATTGCCGGCTGATCGTCAGCCAGAATAACCGACCAATCGAACGCCGCCTCTTCGGATCGATCCTCGGACGCAACGGCCACTACAAATTCCTCACCTACGCCTCCGACTACTAGCGCCGAGCGCCGAGCCCGAGCTACCGAATTCGCAGAACATCCTCGAGCGGTCCCGCGTCTCCGCCTCCAAGCAGCACCACGAGATCCGCCAGGGCCCGGCGTTCCCGGGGCCAAGCAAGCGTCGTCAGCGCCTCGTCGATCCCGACCCACCGATAGTCGTCATGTTCCCGCGACAACCCGATGATAGCCTCCGGATCCACGACGGCGGCAAATGCCGGGATCAACGCCACCTCGTCGGTTCGGTGCAAATAGAAGAACTCCGCCCGGCTGAGGTTGTAGAGACGGACCGCCACGAGGCCGGTTTCCTCCGCCAGCTCCCGCTCGGCCGCCGCGACCGCGCGCTCGCCCGGCTCGAGATGGCCGTGAACCGATTCCCAGGCGCCGGTGCAGCGAACCGCCGCGCTCCGGCGGAGAAGCACGGTCTCCAGCCGGCCGGACACCCACCGGACCGGATAGATGTCGATATAGCGAATCGGGGAAACGGGGGTCAGGAGGCCCGGCGACGAGCGAGGAGACTCTCGAGCCGAGCCGCCAGCGCTCGGGCCCGAAACGGCTTGGTGAGGAAATCGTCGGCACCGAGTTCGAGCACTCGGACCTCGTTGTCTTCATCACCTTTGGCCGTCAGGACGATGACCGGCAAGTTCCGGGTCGCCTCCCGGGACCGAACCTGGGACAACACGGTGTAGCCGTCGACCCCGGGAAGATTCAAGTCCAGGATGACAAGATCCGGAGCGGCGCGGTCGATCTCAGCCAGGGCCTCGGCGCCGTCACGCGCCTCGATGATCGTGAAGCCCTGGCGCTCGAGGAGATCTCGCATCACCCGCCGCAGCTGATCCTCGTCGTCGACCAACAGCACCACCGAGCCCTTCCGGGTCAGCTCGAATTTGGCCGCGGGGAGGTCGGTGTCGTCGAGCAGCTCGAACGCCTGGGAAAACTGATCGAGGCCCGACGGCGGGAGGATGACGGCCCGGAGCGTTTGCGGGGTATGGCGCGGTCGCGGCTCGGTGACCGGTACCGGCGCGATCGGCGGCGCCGGCGCTTGGGCCGAGAGGTCCTCCCGCGGAGGGTCGGTAACCCGGAGCGCCTCTTCCAGCGACGTTTCGCCACTGAGCACACGGATCATCGCGCTCTCGAACAGCGACCGCATCCCGCCGGCCCGGGCCGCGGTCGCGATCAGGTCGGCGGTGGCGCCCGAGCTGACCAGCCGCTCGATCGTCTG
>JAYTTT010000289.1:0-1658 GCA_043744895.1 Gemmatimonadota bacterium
GAAGGTGCGTTGGGACCCCATGGCGCGGTGCTCCGGAGCGAGAGTGGACGGGATGGCTTTGAAATATAGTACGTCGTTAGGCGCTTGTGCAGAGATTCCTAAGGGGATTTCGGGGTAGCGTAGGTGCCCCGGCCGAGCGCGACGAGGGTGCCCTGCTCGTCCCGCACCTCAATGTCGGCGCAGCAGACGGTGCGACCCACTCTGACCGACCGGCCGATGGCGACGAGTGCTCCCCGCCGGGCCGGTCTCAGCCAATCCACTCGAAGATCGATGGTCGGGAGCCCGTTGCCAACCTCCGTCCACAGGGCGTAGTCACCGGCAATATCGATCAGTGCGGCGATGACCCCACCGTGGTACCAATCGGATCCGTCGGCCCGGAGAAAATCCTCCCGGAACGGGAGCTTGATCTCGACCAATCCCGGTTCGGAGCGAACCAGTTCCAGCTTGAGGAACCGCTGGTATGGCGATTCATCGAACGACGGCAGCGTCACGCCGCTCCGCCCAGCGGCACTCCGGAGCCCGAGGGGACCCCGTTCGGAAAGAGGCCCCCCAACGCGCCCTCCCAGAAGCGGCCGAGGTCACGAAGCATCGCGACCCATCGTTCGCCGGGCGGTCCGTCGAGGCTGTCGCAACCGGCCGCCGTGGCCGCCAAGAGCGGCTGAAAAATGAAGGCGGTGAGCTGGGCCCGGATGGCCCGAGGGTCGGTCGTGGACCCGATGATCGGCCGATCCGGGGTGGCGGGGAGATCGCGAAGGCGCTGTTCGAGCTGGACCAGAACCCGAATCAGCGGCCAGGCGGCGTGGGGCACCGTGATCCTTCGGCCGGGGCTCCCCGGTTCGGGCAGAAAACCAGCCCAGCCCGCCAGCGGGATGGTGCCGTCGTCGCTGGCCGCGCCATCGAGGAACCACTCCATCGGGAGTCCGTAGGCGCTAACCAGCCGCTCAAGGGTGGCCACCCCGGGATTTCGGGCCCGGCCGGAGTGGATGTCCCGAAGCCTCGCGTAGGGCACGCCAGCATGGGCCGAGGCTTCGACCAAGTTGCCATCATGAACATCGTCCACGAGCCTCCGGACCCGGGCGGTAAGCCGACTCCATGAGTCGGCGAGCGGCGCTGTCGGGCGACCGCGGCGGCGTTCTCTGAGCATGACCGTCGTTGGTTGGGAATGTTCCTAAGGTACCCTCGCCTGATGGTTCCGCTAGAGGGAGGTGCAAGCTATTGCCGGTTGGTCGTTTGCCTACCCGTTGACGATCCGTTGACAATGCCGGATATGATTCGGGAGCCTTCGACCGGACGATCGATGCTCCACTACGCCTACATCTTGAAATACTGCGCGACCTGCCAGTTCTGGACCGGAAGCCGGAGGCCTGAGCGGGACGAGGGCCGGATCTACACCCCCCGTCACGCCACGATCGGAACCTGCGACTGCCCTCATGGGCACTGGCGGGGACGGCTCAAGCCCGGCGAGTCCAATTGCCCTCACTGGCAGACCTGGACGGCCATGGAAGGCGCGGCCGATCCCCGGAAGCCCCGAAAGCAAGCGGGGACATAGACGCTTCGGCCCGAGGCGTCTAACCTTCGCCCATGCTGACTACTCGTCGTACCGGGTTGCTCCTGGTTGCTTCGCTGGCCGTGGCGCCGTGCCTCGCCGTGGCCCAGAC
>JAYTTT010000290.1:0-1657 GCA_043744895.1 Gemmatimonadota bacterium
AACGAGATGGCGATCGTCTGCGACAAGCTTGGCGTCGACGTGTGGGAGGTCATTGAAGCCGCCGCGACGAAGCCGTTCGGGTTTATGAAATTCCTTCCCGGGCCTGGCTTGGGCGGACACTGCATTCCGATTGATCCCCACTATCTCGCCTGGAAGATGCGGGGCCTCAACTACAAGACCCGATTCATCGATCTCGCCGGTGAACTCAACACCGAAATGCCGGTGTTCTGGGTCGGGAAAGCGAGCGAAGCGCTCAACGATGCCGGCAAGTCGGTCAAGGGCGCCTCGGTGTTGATCCTCGGGATCGCCTACAAGCGCGACATTGAGGACATGCGGGAGAGCCCCGCGCTCGACATCATCCGGCTCCTCGAAAGCCGGGGAGCGAGGGTGAGCTATCACGATCCCTTCGTGCCCCAGTTCGAGGAAAACGGTCATCGGGCGTTCTCGGTACCGATGACGGCCGAGGCGCTGGCGGCGGCCGACCTCGTGGTGATCGTCACGGATCACTCGACCATCGACTACGAGGCGGTGCGCACTCACGCCAAGCTGGTCGTCGACACCCGCAATGCCTTGAAGCGGACCCGGGCGACCTAACCGATGCGGGTGACGGTTATTGGCTCCGGGTACGTCGGGCTCGTTGCCGGCGCATGTCTCGCCGAAACGGGCAACGACGTGGTGTGCGCGGACGTGGACCTGGGCAAGATTGAACGGCTCAAGCGGAACCAGATTCCGATCTACGAGCCCGGGCTTGAGCCGATGGTGGCTAGGAACCAGGCCGAGGGCCGACTGGTCTTTACCACCGATGTCGGCGCCGCGGTTCGTCACGGCCAGGTCGTCTTCATTGCGGTGGGCACCCCGCCCGGTGAGGACGGGTCGGCCGACTTGCGGCATGTGCTGGCCGTCGCGCAAGTCATTGGCCGACATCTCAACGAACCCAAGGTCGTCGTCACCAAGTCGACCGTACCAGTGGGGACGGCCGAAGAAGTTCGCGCCGCTATTCGGAACGAAACCGACGGCGCTTTCTTCATGGCCTCCAATCCGGAGTTCCTGAAGGAAGGGGCGGCGATCGACGACTTCATGAAGCCGGACCGGGTGGTAGTTGGGGTCGACTCGCCGGAAGCCGAGGAACTTCTCGAACAGCTGTACGCGCCGTTTCTCCGAACCGGCAATCCGGTGCTCTTCATGGATATTCCGTCCGCCGAAGTGACGAAGTACGCGGCCAATGCCATGCTGGCGACCCGGATCTCGTTCATGAACCAGATCGCCCAGCTCTGTGAACGGGTCGGGGCGGATGTCGGCGCCGTCCGGAAGGGCATTGGGACCGATCGGAGAATCGGCCAAGCCTTCCTGTTTCCAGGGCCCGGATATGGCGGCTCCTGTTTCCCGAAAGATGTCAAGGCGCTGATCCGCACTGCCAAAGCGATCGGTCTGCCCGCTGACCTGTGGGAGTCGGTCGAGGCGGTCAACGACCGGCAGAAGCTCGTCCTGCTCGACAAACTGACCCGGACGTTGGGCGGTCTTCAGGGCCGACGGGTTGCCGTCTGGGGCCTGGCCTTCAAGCCGGAGACCGACGACATGCGCGAAAGCCCTTCGATTCCGTTGATCGAAGGGGTGCTGGCCGGAGGCGGCCGGGTCGTGGCCCACGACCCCAAAGCCA
>JAYTTT010000291.1:0-6335 GCA_043744895.1 Gemmatimonadota bacterium
CGCTTCCTGGAGATTGTAGATCCGTTCCCGTTGATAGAACGACCAGAGGAACGGGGTAAAGGCGCCCAAGTCGATCCCGGTGGTGCCTAACCAGACCAGATGGGAAATGATCCGGCTCATTTCGCAGGCAATGACCCGGAGTACTTGGCACCGCTCGGTGATCTCGATGCCCATCAACTTCTCGGCCGCCAGCGCCAAGCAGACATTGTTGGCCATCGGCGACAGATAATCGGTCCGGTCGGTCAGCGGCACGATCTGATTGTAGTGCCGGTACTCCCCGAGCTTTTCGAAGCCCGAATGGAGATAGCCGATGTGCGGAATGCACCGGATGACGGTCTCGCCCTCGAGCTCGAGGACCAGCCGAAGGACCCCGTGGGTTGCCGGGTGCTGGGGCCCGATGTTGACCAGCATGTGCTCGGCCCCGAATTCGTCGTCCGATCCCTTCTTGGCCGACAAGGGAACCCGAGTCGGCCGGCCTTGAGCGTCTACGCCCGGCGTGGCCAACGACATTTCCAGCGTCCGGGTGCTCATCGCGTTTCCCCCCGCTCGCCCCGGGCCAGCCGCCGTTTCATGTCCTCAGGCAGTTCATCGAACGCGTCGGCAATCGTCAATTCTTCCAGCGAGTAGTTGGCTTCCGGATTGGCCGCCAAGACCTGCCGAGTCTGCTCGGCGCGGGTGAAGTTGCCCCGAAGCGGGAAGTCTTTCCGGAGCGGAAAGCCCTCAGCGTAGGTGTCCCACATCAAGATGCGGCGGAGGTCGGGGTGGCCGCGGAAGGTGACCCCGAACATGTCGAAGACCTCGCGCTCAAGCCAGACGGCGCCCTTCCACAAATCGAACACCGAATCGACGGCCAGCGGCTCGGTCTTATCGAGCTCGAGCTTGATCCGGAGGTCGGCCTTCCGATCGAGCGAGCGGAGCTGATAGACGACCTCGAGCGGATGCTCGGGATCGCGATAGTCGACTGCGGTAATGTCGGTGAGATAGTTGAACCCCTGGCCGGCCGTCGTCTTGAGCCAGGCCAGGATCTCGTGGGCGCGCGCGGGGTCGACCCATACCACGGTGTCACCGCAGGACACGGAGGCCCGTCGAATCGCGGGGCCGAACGCGCCCCGGAGGGCCTCCACCGAGGGAGACAGTGCCGCCGGCGCGACCGTCATGCGGACCGGGTCTGGTGAACCGAGTTCCCGAACGGCTCCGAGATGACGTCGATCTTCTCAGGGGGCATGAAGAAGCCCCGGTCGTCCATCAAGAATTCTTGCCGGAGGGTCGGGTCAGCGATCGACTCGCCTTTAATCTTTTTCTGCAGCATCATGATCCCGTACAGCAGCCCTTCGGGGCGCGGGGGGCAGCCCGGGACGTACACGTCCACCGGGATGATGGTATCGATGCCCTGGACCATCGCGTAGGTATCGAAGATTCCACCGGTCGAGGCGCAGGCACCCATCGAGATGGCCCATTTGGGCTGGGGCATCTGATCCCAAATTCGCCGAATGATCGGGGCCAGCTTGAACGGGAGACGGCCGGCGCAGATCAGGACATCGGCCTGCCGAGGCGAGAAACTCATCCGCTCCATCCCAAACCGCGAGATGTCGAACCGGCCGGCCGCGGTCGCCATGAATTCGATGGCGCAGCAGGCGGTGCCGAACGGCATCGACCAGAGCGAGTTGGCCCGACCCCAATTGACCAGGACATCGAGCCGGGTGGTGATCCAATTGGGCGAAACCGCCGGGACCTCGGTGGTTTCGGGATCGGGAGGAAGTGTCAGTCCCATTGAAAAGCGCCCCGCTTCCAGACATAGATGTAGCCCACGGCGAGAATGCCGACGAACATCAGCATTTCCACCAACAGAAGGCCGCGGATTTCCTTGAGCTGCTGGAAGGCCACGGCCCACGGGATCATGAAGACCGTCTCGATGTCGAAGATGATGAACAGCATCGCGACCAGATACCACTTGATCGAGAACCGTTCCCGGGCGTCACCCAGAACCGGGATGCCCGATTCGTAGGGCGCTACTTTGGTGGCGGTTCGACGATAGGTCGAGAACACATGCGAGACGCCGAGCATCATGATCGCGTTGGCGATCACGAAACCGATGAGTACCAGGACTGGAACGTACGACCGCAGCATGGGAGTAGTCTCGACGGATGGCATCGTGAAATAATTCACGAACTTCGGAGGACGAATCTAACCAGAGGCCAAATCCGCCGCAAATGGTGTCGGCGTTTGGGTTTAGTACCAGCCGGGCTCCATGGTGAGGCTGGTCGAGTCCAGCCGGCGGAGCGCTTGGTGGATCGGCTGGGTTGGGGCCAAGACCCAGTCGAGGAAGTACCGGGCCGCGGCCAGCTTGCCCCGGTAGAACGGTTCATTTGCCTGGGTCTCGAGCCCCCGCTGGGCCGCGAGCGCCTGTTCGAGCCAGAGCCACCCCACCACGGTGTGGCCGAACACGGTCAGGTAGGGGAAGGCGAGGGCCAACGACCGTTCCGGATCGGGACAAGCCGTCAATCGTTCGGTGGTCTCGACCAGGGCGTCGATGCTCGAATCCAGAACCTTGCCCAGGTGCTTCAGGTCGTCGTTGGCAATGCCGAGGGCCTCCTCGGCCGCTCCCCGCATTCGGTCGACCAGGGACTGGAACGCCGCCCCACCCTCCTGGCGGACCTTCCGGCCGAGCAGGTCGAGCGCCTGAATCCCGTCGGTCCCTTCGTGAATCGAGTTGAGCCGGTTGTCTCGGTAGAGCTGCTCGACCGGGTATTCCCGGCTGTACCCGTACCCGCCCAACACCTGGATGGCGAGCCCGTTGGCCTCGAGGCAAAACTGACTGGGCCACGCTTTGGCGACCGGGGTGAGCAAATCAAGCAACCGGGTGGCGTGGCGGCGGGCTTCGTCGGTCGCGTCGGTCCGCTCTTCATCGACCAGCCGGGCGCAATAGAGGCAGAGGGCCAAACCTCCCTCCACCGCGGCTTTCTGGGCCAGCAACATCCGGCGGACGTCAGCGTGCTCGATGATCGGCACCTGGGGAGTGGCCGGGTCCTTGGCGCCGGTTCGGCGGCCCTGGGGTCGGGTCTTGGCGTAGGCCAGCGATTCGAGGTAGCCGCGATACCCGAGGACCACGGCGCCCATGCCGACCCCGATCCTCGCCTCGTTCATCATGTGAAACATGCAGGCAAGTCCCTGATGTGCCTTCCCCATCAGGTATCCGACCGCTCCGGGCCGGCCGAGGGGCTGGAACTTCCCTTCACCGAGATTGAACACGGTGTTGACCGATCCGCGATAACCCATTTTGTGGTTGAGGCCGCCGATACAGACATCGTTGCGGTCGCCGAGGGTGCCCTTGTCCCCGAGTAGATATTTGGGGACGATGAACAGCGAGATGCCGCGGACTCCGGCGGGCGCTCCCTCGATCTTGGCCAGCACCAAGTGGACGATATTGTCGGCCAGCTCGTGATCGCCGGCGGAAATCCACATCTTCGAACCGAACAGCCGGTAGGACCCGTCGGGGTCCGGCACCGCCCGGGTGGTGATGTCGGCCAGCGACGAACCGGCCTGGGTCTCCGACAGGGCCATCGTCCCGAAGAACCGGCCGGCCAGCATCGGGGCCGCGTAGTCTTCGATCTGCGCCGGAGTGCCATGGGCCAGGATGAGGTTGGCTGCGGCGCCGGTGAGCATCGGGTACGCCGAGGTCCCGACGTTCGCGGCTTTGAAATGAGCGAACGCGGCCTTCTCGATGACGCAGGGCAACTGGAGGCCGCCGCGATCGGCGTCCTGCCCGGCCACCAGGAACCCCGCCGCGATGTAGGCATCGAGGGCGGCTTTGACCGCCGGATGGGTGTGGACCCGCTCGCCGTCGAAGGTCGGCTCCTGCTCATCGACGGTCTTCCAATGAGGAAGAAAGTGGCTCTGGGCCAGTTGATCGGCGGCCTCGATGATCTGATCGAAGGTGCCTCGGCTGTGTTCGCCATAGCGAGTGCGCCGGCACAAGCTTTCGGTGTCGAGGACTTCGTAGAGCTGGAACTCGAGGTCGCGGCGGGAGAGGAGGTCAGCCATGGCTCAAATCTACGCGCCCGCGCGGCCTTGTGGAGTGGCCGTCCGACGCGCTAGGGTTCACGGTCTCAATGCCAGGCTATACCCTCCGCACGCTCGGTCGATTGGAGTTGGTCGGCCCGAATGGCCCCTGCCGGGTTGCCGATCCGATTGCCCTGCCGTTGCTGGTCCTCGCGGTCTTGGCTCCGGGCGGAGGGATCGACGAAGACGCAGCCATGCTCCGGCTCACGCCGGACCTGACGCCGCCGGCCGGACGGGCCCGCTTGTCGTCGGCGGTGGCCGCCGTGGCGGCCAGCGCCGGGGCGCCAGTGGCCGAATACGCCGAGGGGCGCCTAACGCTGCGGCGCGACCTGGTGGACGCCGACGTTGAGACCGCCGCGGTGGCCCAGTCGAACGCCGTCCAGGCCGGGTTTTTGGCTGGGTTGGCGTCGCCCTCGCCTGAGTTTGCCGAGTGGGTCACCGAGATCCGGCCCCGGATCCGGCCGGCCCGGCCGGCCACCGTGTCGCGCTCATGGCTCGGCACCCCGAATGACCGGACGGCCGGCCTGATCGCGCTGGGAGGCGTGATCCTGATGGTGGCTGTGTGGGCCACCCGGGGCACGGGAGCCACCCGGCCGCCGCCCCGGTTCAACGCCGGCGACGCGATCGTCCTGGCCGATCTCGACAACGCTACCGGCGATACCCTGTTCGATCAGTCGCTCACGGCGGCGGCGGCCGTGGGCCTCCGCCAGTCGGCCCGGTTCTCGCTCCTGCCCCGGGCCCGGGTGACCTCGGCGCTCCGGCGGATGGGCCGGACCGGGGTCGATACGGTTCGACTGACTATCGACTTGGCCCGGGAAGTGGCCGCGCGCGAGAACACGCAGTACGCCTTGGGCCTTCGGATCGAGCGAGCGGGCGAGGGGTACCGGTTGTCAGCGATCCTGGCCGATGCGGTGTCCGGCGAGACCGTTCGTTCGGCCGAAGCCAATGCCGAAACCCGCGCGGGCACCTTGAACGCCTTGGATCGGTTGGTGGAGGAGACCCGGGCCGGCCTGGGCGAAGGCCGGGACGAGCGCCGGGGGCGGTCCCGCGGGATCCCGGCCGCGACGACGCCGTCCCTCGAGGCGCTGCGGTCCTATGCCCAGGGGAGTGCCGTCTGGGCGTCGGGGCAGTATCAAATCGCCCGGGAATTGTGGGAGCGAGCGTTGGATCTCGACACCGGGTTCGCGATGGCGATGGGGTCGCTTGGCGGTTACTTCGCGCTCCACGCCGATCGGGCGCGGGCGCTGCGGTTCTATACCGATGCGCTCCGGCGGAAAAATCGGTTGACCGAATGGGAGCAGCTCCAACTCGAGGAGCGGTTCGCGACCCTGCGGGGCCTGACCGATTCGTCCTTCGCGATCCATCGAGTCATCGTCGCTCGGTTTCCGTCGGCGACCAGTTGGCATGACTACGGCTCGGATTTGATCCGGCGAGGGAAACCGGTCGAGGCGGTCGAGGCTCTTACCAAGGCGCTCCAATTCGATTCATCGAACGTCAACGCCCACCTCGACCTGGCCCTGAGCTTGAAGGCCCTCCAGCGGTATGATCTGGCGCTGGAGCACTATCAGCGGGCGGCCGCGCTCGACAGCACGGCTCTGCTCCGTGGGTTCACCATCGCCGAGTACGGCGAGTTGCTCGTTCGCCTCGGCCGGTTCGACGACGCCGAACGTCATTTTCGCCGGATTCTCGCCGGACCAGCCGTTCGGGACCGGCCCTACACGCTCCGGAGCCTCGGGCTTCTCGAGGTCTGGCGCGGTCGTCTCGACCAAGGCATCGGCCTCCTGCGCCAGGCCACGGCGGCCTCGATTCGGATCGACGACGCGACGGCGATCGGGGCGCTCCGCGGGCGGTCTTTTGAGGGCCAGACCCTCCTGATGCTCGGCGATCGCGGCCAGGCCAATCGGGCGTTCGATTCCCTGATGGCCCATGTCGGGCCGACGATCGAGCCGCGGGCCTTGGCCCTGTTTGCCAGGGGCCTCCTCAAGGCCGGTCGGACCGCCGACGTTCGACGACTCGCGTCGCTGCCCCGGGACACCCTCGGCCCGGACGACCGGCACGCGCTCGACTTCGTCGCGGCGGCCGTGGCGATATCCGAGGGCCATCCGGACTCCGGTATGGCGCGACTCGCCGCCGGCGCCGCCGCCCCGCAGGAGCCGGTGACGGGGTGGCTCCTGGTTGACGGTCTCGCGGGCCAACGGAAGACTCGCGCGGCCCTAGCGCTCGCGGACTCGCTGCTCGCGCGTCCGCATTTCGGGAACGAATCGCAACTCGAGTGG
>JAYTTT010000292.1:0-23998 GCA_043744895.1 Gemmatimonadota bacterium
CGGCTATTCGCACCGACAACGGCCAGCTGGCGCCGCGCTGGAGAGCTGATCGCCCGAGGCGTCCGCGTGGAGACACCCTCGGCGTTGAACGACCTGTTACTCGCCCTCAGCTGCCGGGAGGCGGGCGTGACGATCATCACCCGCGACCGGAATTATCGGAGGCTCGCCCGCCACATCCCCAGTCTGTCGCTCGCGGAACCGTTCCCGGACATCCGGGCGGGCAAAGGGACCTTAGCCCATCCCTCCAGGACGTCGAGGCGACCATGAAGATCTCCTTGCTATTCATTGCTATTCATTCCCTTCCTCACCGCCGTCGCCCAGCCGCCGGCCCAGGGAACCCAAGCCGAACTACGAGCTCGCCGGTGGGCAACCGACAAACAATTGGCGGACGTCGCGGTCATCGAACGGAAGCGGATGGTCCCGATGCGAGACGGGGTCCGGATGGCCGCCGACCTCTACTACAACTTCAATTTCTGGGACGTTCGGCTCGGCGCTCCCCGGGACATGACTCAGGTCCTCGAGGCCGTCAAACGCGGTTGCGCCTGGGTCGACATGAATGAACGGGGCCATTTCTTCTCGGAAGGGAGCTACGACATCCTCGGTCCGCCCACGACCGATGGGTCCGATGCGATCAGCTGGATGGCCTCGCAGCCGTGGTCGAACGGCAAGGTCGGAACGACCGGATGCTCCTCGACCGCGGAATGGCAAATGGCCGTGGCCGCGCTCGGCAACCCGGCCCTGGCGGCGATCATTCCGCAGGGTTCGGAGCCGGTGTCGGCCGAGTCGGGCCATCGGATCCGGACGAGGTGTCGAGCAGCAACTTCCCGAGGTTCGACCGGAACCTCAGCACCGGAGGGAAGAACTACGATGAGGTGAAAGGAGTGGTGGCCAGCAACAAGATCCACCACTCGAAGCAGTACCCGTCATCGATCCGGATGTCGGGGGTCCGGAAGCCGACGGCGTAGCCCTAACGTCAGTCCTCGTGGCCGTCGTGATCCCGATCCTCGAACGCGTGGAACGAGGCCCGGATATTCTGTTCGATCTGGGCCCGCACCTGCTGGCTCGTGCCGATCGGGTTGAGCAGACCCGCACCCGAGGCGACGAACCACTTCGAGAGATCGACTTGGATGGTCAGGGCCGTGGGCGTGCCCGCCACGACGATCACCGGTTTCGGCAGCTCGATTTCGACCTCAGCGGTGACCGCACTGGTGAAGGTGAAGGGCGTCCCATTGAAGGTGCCGACCACCTTGATGCTGATATTGGTGAACTCGGGGTGCAACGTCAGGAAGGCCTGATCGGCGCTGGAACTGGTCGGCTTGTGGATCTGGATCTTGAGCTCCCGGTAGGTCCCCTCCGGGAGATCGACCGTGACCACGGCCTTGGCGGTGGCATCGACCGGCGGATCGAGCAGCATCGGATCGAGACGCACCTCGGCACATTCTTTGTCGCCATGCCCGTCATCGTCACCGGCGTCGGGACCAGCCTGCGGACCCGTAGCGGGCGAGGTCGCGGGACAGGTTCCCGCGGCCCGTTCGAGCCGGATCTTCCGGGCCACGATCTGGACCCCGGTAATCGTGATGACATCGGCGCTGGCGGTGTAGGTCGGGACGGCAGTGACCGAAGATCGGCCAGCGAGCTGGATGGTCAGCCGGCCGGTGCCGGCCGGTCCGGCCGAATCGCCGCTGCATCCGAGCAGGGCGGCGGCCAGAATCGTGGCGGAGGCCAACGGTCGATGAAACATTTTGCACCTCTTGGTGGCTCGGGACGAGTCGCGGCTTGCCTGTGCTATGACGTCAAGAGGCAAGCTTCATGCACGTCGGCCCGGCGCGGCGCCCCCCAATCCCCTCAGCGAATCCGCCAGCCGTTCACCGGACCGGGGTTGAAGAACTTCTCCGGCGTCATCACCCCGTCGCGTTTGAACACCTTGCCGTCCTTGAGGACGAACCGAACTTTTCGGAGCGCGTCAATGTCCTGGAGCGGATTGCCCACCACGGCGATCAAGTCGGCGGCGAGACCCGATTTGATCAGACCGCGGGTGCCCAGCGTTTCGCTCACCTGATACCCGGTCACCGTCATGGCGCGCAGAATGTCGGCGGGCGGAATCCCGGCAGCCTTCCACGTCTCAAGGAACTCGATCGCCACTTCGCCCCGGGTCTTGCCCGGCACGAAGTAGTCGGCGTCGGTCGAAAACGTGATGGCGACTTTGTTGTCGTAGGCGTTCTTGAGGCCGCGGACCGTGGCGGCATAACCGTCCGGCGTGGTGTGACCGGTCAGAGTCAGCGGCGTTTCGGTGCCCGCTCTGAAGATGCCCTTCGCCGCCATCAGCTTGTGCATCTCATCGGTCAGGCCGATGTCATGGGCAATCGACCAGATCCCGGCCTCGATCGCGCGCCGAGCCCCAGCAACGGTCTGGACGTGGCCCTCGACCTTGACCCCCGCCTTCGCCGACTCGGCAATCACCAGCCGGATCTCATCGGCCGTGTAGCCCCATGGTTTGCAGTCGACGCAGATCTTGATCACCTTGGCGCCGAACAGCAGATTCTGGCGAATCGCCTTGACGATCTCGTCGGGCGTGTCGGCATCGAGGTACTCCGGGTAGACGATCCCTTTCCCAACGGCCATTTCCGGCGTGGGCCAAAATTGGCCACCCATGCCGCCGATGATGATGCCCGAGTTGATGATCGTGGGCCCAGGAATCCAGCCCTGCTCGACCGCCACCCGGAGCGCGGCGTCGGCGTAGTTGCCGTTGTTGCCCATGTCGCGGACGATGGTGAAGCCCGACGAGAGCATCTGAATCCCGTTCGAGACCGCCTGGATTGCCCGAAGCGGAGTACCCTCCATCACGTAGGTGAGGTAGTAGAGATCGTTCTCCGGAATCTTCTTGTACGTCAGCGCCAGGTGATTATGGGCGTCGACCAGTCCAGGCAACACCGTTAGGCTCGACAGATCGATGACCTCGGCCCCCGGCGGGATCGGGACGTTCTGGCCGACGGCGGTGAACTTGCCGTCCTGAACCAGAATCACCTGGTTGGCGACGACGGTGCCGGTTTCGGGATCGACCAGCCGGCCGGCCTTGATGGCGGTGACTTGGGCAACGAGGGAACTCGTCGCGGCGAACGACAGGGCGACCAGCACCCGAGTAAGCGATATCATGGCAACTCCGTGGCAGAATTGGCGAACGGGACGGAGTCGAAGCTACCAGCAGACCGGCCTCCCGTCGAGCGGACTTAAGAGACCAAACATGACGGTTGGACACGCACCGTGTCCAATCGACACAGATTTCGTCTCGACTTGCCAGCCTAACATCAATAACTACAACAACTTATATTCCATGCCTCGGGCACGATTTGTGAGTGAGGAGTGATCCAGCACCCTTACCACTTGAACCGAGGAATAGGTCATGAGGCAATTCTCGTTGTCTGTCACCGGGGGTTTGGTGCTGCTGGCTCTGGGAGGCAGCGTTTCGGCGCTGTCCGGCCAGACCGGCACCATCACCGGGAAAGTCACCGCGGCGGACTCTCCGACCCCGCTCGAGGCGGCCCGAGTCAGCGTCGTCGGTACTCCGCTGAGCGTCAGCACCAATCGGGACGGTGTCTACACCCTCCGTGGTGTCACGCCGGGTCCGGTCACGGTTCGGGTCACAGCCCTCGGGTTCGCCACCGCCGTCAAACCGGCGACCGTGACGGCCGCCCAGGCGACGGCCTTGGATTTCGTCATGACCCAAGCCCCCTACACCCTCGACGAAATCACCATCACCTCCACCGGCGACACCCGGAAACGGGAACTCGGCAATTCCGTCAACACGATCCAGGTGACGGCGCTCTCCGAAACGGCGCCGATCAAGAATGTGGCCGACATCCTCAAAGCCCGGGCCCCTGGGGTCCAGGTCTTTTCCTCGACCGGCACCATCGGCGGCGGCCAGCGGATCCGGATCCGCGGCTCGAACTCGGTCTCGCTCAACAACGAGCCGCTGATAATCGTCGACGGCATTGCGTTCGAGAGCGGCACCGGGTCGGTGGCGTTCGGGGTCGGCGGCCAGGGCCCCTCGCGGCTCAATGATCTCAATCCCGACGAAATTGCCGATATGCAGATCCTCAAGGGTCCGTCCGCGGCCGCCATCTACGGGACCCGGGGGGCCAACGGCGTCGTGATCATCACCACCCGCCGCGGCGTCGCCGGCCGGGCCCGGTGGAGTCTCTGGTCCGAACAGGGCTCCAATACCGACAAGAACAATTATCCGAGCAACTATTTCGGCTCGGCGGCGGCCGGAACCCGGTGTACCCTGGTCAACGTGGCCGCGGGCACCTGTACCATCGCGACGATCAGCCAGTTCAGTCCCCTTCGGGACCCGGGCCAGTCACCCCTGGGAACCGGGCGGCGGCAGCAGTACGGGGCCAACGTATCGGGCGGATCCGACCAGGTCCAGTATTTCGTCTCGGCCGAGCGGGAGTCCGAGAGCGGGGTCTTCTTCATGCCCGCGTCCGAGGTGACTCGGATCGCAGCGGGCAGCGGCCGGACGACGCTACGCGACGACGAGATCAACCCGAACAACATCGACAAGGTCAACGTCCGCTCGAACTTCACCACCCAACTCTCGCCCAAATCGAACATCGCCCTGAATATCGGGTATGTGACCAGCGCGCTCCGGCTGCCCCAGAACGACAACAATGTCCGTGGCATTCACTCGAGCGCGTTGAATGGCGACGGCCGGGGGCCCACCGGGCCGGGTGGACTCGTTTCCACCTGGGGCTTCTTCCAACCGGGTGAGACGTTCCAGCGACTCACCGCCCAGACGATCCAGCGATTGACCACCGGGACGACCGCCAACTACAGCCCCTTTGACTGGCTCACCAGTCGGGCGGTGGTCGGCCTCGACCTAACCAATCGTGTCGATCAGCTGCTCAACCGGTTCGGCGAGGGTCCCAACTTCAGCCTCGACAAAGTCGGCATCGCCGCCGAAGCCCGGCGAACCATTGCGTTGTACACGATCGACGGCAGCGCCACGGCCAACTTCAAGTTGGCCTCCGCCATCGAGTCGAAGACGACCGCCGGGATCAACTACAGCCAGAACAACTTCCGGGGCACCAACGCCCAGGGCGATCCGCTCCCGCCCGGCGCCGTGACCGTGACCGCCGGCACCAACAAGCAAGCGTCGGAGGTCAACAACACCCTGAAGACGGCCGGCGCATTCCTTCAGCAGACCGTCGGCCTCGACGACCGGCTGTTCCTGACCGCCGCGCTCCGGGTCGATCGCAACAGCGCCTCCGGCACCCTGTCGAAGACGATCGCCTATCCGAAAGCCTCGCTGTCGTACCTGATCAGCGAATCACCGTTTTTCCCCAAGGGCAAAGTCCTCAACTCCCTCCGGCTCCGGGCTTCCTACGGCCATGCCGGCCAGCAGCCGGGCGGCTCGGTGGCGGTCGAGAGCTACTTTGCGAGCGCGGCGGCGGTCGGGGGTACGGTCCAGCCGGCAATCCTCCTCAACAACATCGGCGATCCGAGCCTGAAACCGGAGCGGAGCGTCGAGTATGAAGGCGGATTCGACGCCACGTTCCTCAATAGCCGGCTTGCCTTGGAAGTCACCGCATTCCATAAGAACACCACCGATGCTTTGATCTTCGTCCCGACCCCGCAGTCGGCTGGAAATCCGGCCGGCCAGTTCCGGAACCTTGGTGAGGTCATGAACGAGGGACTGGAGTACCTGCTTGATGCCCAAGTTCTAACCGGCAAGAAGGTCAAGTGGGACCTGACCCTAAGCGGGTCATTCCTCAAGAACCGGCTCCTCAATCTCGGCAAACAGCTTCCGATCCTTGCCAACGGCGTTGACCAGCAGCACCGCGAGGGCTTCCCCCTGGGTGGCTACTGGGCCCGCAGGTACACTTATGCCGATGCCAACAGCGACGGAATCATTGCCGCTACCGAGGTGACCGCTGAGGATACCCTGGCGTACGTCGGCCCGTCGCAACCAGTCCGCGAAATGGCCCTGAGCAGCGGCATCGGTCTCTTCGACGGCCGGATTCAGATCAACACGCAGCTCGACTACCGCGGCGGGGCCCGGCTCTACAACCTGACCGAGGACTTCCGGTGCCGGAGTTCGCAGAACTGTTCGGCCCTGTACGACATCAAGGCCCCGATCGAAGAGAAGGCCCGGGTCACTGCGCTTCGGTTCCTCGGCGCCAAGAACTCGCGCTTCGGATTCATGGAAAACGCCGACTACATCAAGTGGCGCGAGTTGTCGGTTACCTATAACGCTCCGAAAAAGTGGGCCCGCGCCTTTGGAGGCGACCGGCTGGGGATCACGTTGAGCGGCCGCAACCTTGCCACGTGGACCAAATACACCGGCATCGACCCCGAGGTCAACGGTCAGGGTGAGTTGAATTTCGCCCAGCGCGACTTCCTGAGCTTGCCCCCGCTCCGGTCCTACAACATTCGCCTCAACTTGGGCTTCTAGTCATGACTACCACGACACGGAGCACCCGCATGTCAGCTCACCCGGTTCGCATTGCAGCGCTCGCGGGCCTCGCGGCCATGGCGTCCGGCTGCCTCAACGATATCGTCAAGGTCACGGAACGGGACATCATTCCCCCCGACGCGATCACCACACCCGCCGGCGCGACGGCCCTGTACGCCGGCGCACTCCGCGAGTTCGGGATCGCCATCGCCGGTGATGCCGGCGGCATCGAGGGCCAGATTCTCATCGGCGGAATGATGTCCGACGAATTCTTCTATTCCGACACCTTCAGCACCCGGCTGGACTACGACATGCGGGCCACCGCACTCGACAACGGCACCTTGGCGGGTGTCTTCCGCCAACTTCAGAATGCCCGCCTCGAAGCCAAACGCGCCATCAGCGCCCTCACCGCCACCGGTGCCTCCGCCGCCACCGACGCCCGCCTCGGCGTGATGTACAACCGAGTCGGGGCGATCTACCTCTACGCCGCGATGAACTACTGCAGCGGAGTACCCTTCAGCGAATTGGTGAACGGGGAGGTGCAGTTCGGCCCGTCGCAGACCACCGCGCAGACACTGACCGCGGCCAATGCCGAGTTCGACCGGGCTCTTGGCGCGGCGGCCGGCACCAATAACGTCAATTTCAACGCCGCCCGCCTCCTCAAGGCTCGGTCGTTGATGCTGAGCGGATCGGCTCAGTATGCCGCCGCCGCAACCTTGGTTGCGGGTGTTCCGACCAACTTCCGGGCGGTCACCGAACACTCGATCGCAACGCCGTCGAACGAGAACGGGGTCTTCGTCTTCAATCATTTGAGCAAGCGCTGGTCGATGGCCCACTTGGACGGTGTGAACGGGCTGCCGTTCCGCGGGCAGGGCGATGGCACCAATCCGGCGCTGGCGGATCCCCGCCTCCTGTGGACTCGAACCGGCCTCGGTTTCGACAACTCGTCCCCCCAGTACAACTGGCTCGGCTCGGGCGCCCGCGATGCGGCCCTTCCCTTCGCCAAGGGCGAAGAGGCTCGGCTGATCGAAGCCGAGGCCGCCCTGGCTGCCGGTGATGCTGGAACATGGCTCTCGAAGCTCAATGGACTTCGGACCACGGTCGCGGGACTCACGCCCCTCACCGATCCAGTTGACCCTGCCGCACGGATCAACCTGCTCTTTTCGGAGCGGGCATTCTGGTTGTACGGCACCGGGGTACGTCTGTCCGATCTTCGCCGGCTCGTCCGCCAGTATGGCCGGGCCGCGACGGCGGTGTTCCCCAATGGACCGTACCGGAAAGGTGGGAACTACGGGACCGACGCAAACTTCCCGGTTCCGACTCAAGAGGAACTCCAGAACCCCGGCGCCAAGTGTATTGACCGCAACGCCTAGATTCGAACCCGCCACGACACAGGGGAGGACCATCACGGTCCTCCCCTGTGTCGTGACACCCCGAGGGGGGACGACATGCTCCGCGCATTTGCTCGTATCGCAACCCTGATTCTCGCAGCCACCTCTGGTGGACCGCTCGGCGCCGGCGGATCGGAAGCGGGCAAGCCGGCGACTCGCGAGATCGCCCTGATCGCCAACGGCGAGGCCGGCACCGTGGCCCTCCTCGACGTCGCGACCCGCCGGGTCCTCGGCACCCTCGACATCAATCCCGCTCAGGACAAGGGCGAGGGTCCGGGCGCCCGGAACTACGCCCAGGACACCGACGTCTCACCCGACGGACGGACACTCTACGTCTCCCGCGGCTATCTCGGCGACGTCGCGGCTTTCGATCTGGCGAGCGGTCGACTGCTGTGGCGCCGGTCGCTCGACACCGGGCGCGCTGATCACATGACCCTCACGCCCAACGGGCGCCATCTGTTCGTCTCGGCGATGATGGACAACCGGATCTACCGGATTGCGGCGGCCACCGGCGAGATCACCGGCCACATCGACACCGGTGACTATCCCCACGACAACAAGGTGTCGGCGGACGGGCGGCGGCTCTACAACACCAGCATCGGCGCGATCCCAACCCTGCCTCGCAAATCCACCGTGGTGACGGCGGCGAGCCCGCCGGTGAATCCGTTTCAGCTCACGATCGCCGAGGTTGCTAGTCTGAAGGTGCTCCGTCGAGTCCGGCTGGAGCAGGCGATCCGGCCGTGGCGGTTCACTCCGGACGAGCAAGGCCTCTACGCCCAACTCGCGAACCAGCATGCGGTCGTGGCGTACGAGCTGGCCACCATGAAGGAGGTTCGCCGCCTCGAACTGCCGGTGAAGGATGGCGTGAAGGTCGCCGACTACGACTTCGAGGCGCCGCACCACGGCCTGGCGCTGACCGATGACGGCCGGACGCTCTGCCTCGCGGGCCGGGCGTCCGACTACGTCGCGCTGGTCCGGGCCCCGGAGCTGACCCTGATCGCCACCATTCTGGTCGGCGATGCGCCGGGCTGGGTCGAGATCGCCGACGGCGGGCGCATCTGCCTCGTCGCCAATACCCGGAGCGACGATCTCTCGATCATTTCGATCGAGGATCGCGCCGAGGTGGCGCGTCTCCCGGTCGGCAACGGGCCGAAGCACATCACGGTGGCTAAGATCCCGACCTCGGTGATCGCGGCGTTCAGCGCGAGGCCCTGACCTGACCGGGCGAGACATAGAGATAGGAGTCTGCGTGGTGTCCAAGAGTCGGCTCCGCATGGAACCGCTGCACACGCAACGCGTAGGGACCGAAAAGGTGCCGGAGTCTCGCTCATCGCGAGGCCCCGGTGCGCAGCCGTTCGACCATGGCAGGGAGGTTTTGGAGGATCATGACTTTCGACGAAGCGATGTTGCGGACGAGGACGAAGCTGCGCCCATCAGGCGAGATGTCGAAGTTCGTAGACCGGTGGCTGAGAACAGGACCTGTCGAGCCTTCACGGCGAGCGTCGGCCGGGTCACAATGCCTGCGGCGTTGATGGTCGGGCCGAGGCTGGAGCCCGACCTTCGCCACAATCGCCTGCGCCGTGGCACCGGTGAACGGCGGTTCGCCGGTGAGCATCTCGTAGAGCACACACCCGAGAGCGTACTGGTCGGTGCGGCCATCGAGGTCCCGCTCGCCCATCGCCTGCTCGGGGCTCATGTAGTGCGGGGTGCCGAGGCTCATGCCCGTCTGGGTCATCCGGCTGCCGCCCTCAGTACGGCTCGCGGCGAGGGCGATGCCGAAATCGGCGACCACCGCGCGGCCATCGTGCAGCAGGATGTTTTCCGGCTTGATGTCGCGGTGGATGACGCCCTGGCGGTGCGCGTAGTCGAGCGCGCCGGCGATCTCGCCAGCGATCTTCACCGCGTCCGCCACCGGCAGCTGCTTGTCGCGCGCGAGCCGGCCGCGCAGCGACTCCCCCTCGACGAACGGCATCACATAGTAGAGGTACGTCGACTCCTGACCGTCCGACCGTCCGACCGTCTGACCGCTGTCCAGCAGCGGGAGGATGTGCGGGTGCTGAAGGTTGGCGGTCGTCGTGATCTCGGCGAGGAACCGGTCGCCGCCGATGACGGCGGCGAGCTCGGGCTTGAGCACCTTGAGCGCGACCTTGCGATGGTGCTTGAGATCCTCGGCCAAATACACCGTGGCCATGCCGCCCGCGCCGAGCTCGCGCTCGATCAGGTAGCGGTCGGCGAGGGCGGCGGCGAGGCGCTCGGTGGCTGCGTTCACGGGGACGCCGATACCTGCGCTACCATTGGCATATCCGGACATCCGTCTTGGAGAAATCGTCACCCAGAAACAACAGGGGGCCCGCGCCGCGCCACGGCCGGGGTGAGCTGAAGCAGTCACCGAATTTGAGGGCCGCGGGATGCCTGCCGCGTCCGAAGCGCAATGCCGCATCACGGGCGAGCCCGACCTGGTCCCCCTCGAAAGGCACGACCTCCGCGCCGATCAACCGCTCCTTCGGCTAGGACCGGCGGGCCTCCCGGCCTTGCCGAATTCATTGGCCGAAAGGCGGTTGCCACAATTCGACCTTGTTTCCCTCGGGATCGATGACCCAGGCAAACTTTCCATACTCGGATTCGTCAATCTTGTCGAGGACGTTGCATCCCTCTTCCTTGAGAACCTTGACAAGACCTTGAAGGTCTTCGACACGGTAGTTGATCATGAAGGATGCCGTGCTCGGGGCGAATTGGTCGCCTTCTGAAGGGCCAATAGACCAGATCGTGGTGCCAGCGGTGGGTTTGCCCTCGGCATCACTCCAGGTGAAGGCGGCGCCGCCCCATTCCTGAACGTCGATGCCGAGGTAACGCTTGTACCACGCCTGCAAGGAAGGCGCGTCTTGAGCCTTGAAGAAGATGCCGCCGATGCCAGTCACTCGCTTCATTTGGACCTCCGATGACGGTGGTTGGAAGAGAAAAGGCCTTCGGCGGCCTAACGACCAACGTTACGAATTGCTTGTCACCTACAACGTCTTGTTAGGCGGCTGCGCGGGCGAAGCTTTTCCACGCCGGCACGGGCTTACCAGACCTTCACCCTCCTGCTTTCCGCCCGGTACATCCGATCGCCTGGCTTCACATCGAAGGCCTCGTAAAACTCGGGGATGTTCACCACCACGCCGTTGACCCGTTCCCGGTCTGGAGGATAGGGGTCATCCGCCCGCCGCCCGGCGAGGACTTCCTTCCGCTCATGGCGCGCGTAGTGGAACGCGTATGCCAGAAAGAATCTTTGTAGCGGCGTAAATCCGCCGATCCGCTCGTTCTTCCGGAACTGCTCGGTCTGCTTGAACGCATCCAAGGCAATGCGGCACCCCACCAGATCGGCAAGGTTTTCAGGCAACGAGCTTCGCCCGTCCAGATGCACCCCCCCGGGCAGCGTGACCTCGCGGTACTGGTCAATCATGACCTGGGCTCGCGCCACGAAGCCCGTATCGTCCGCGGCCGTCCACCAGTCGGCCTTGTTGCCGCGGGCGTCATAGTGCCGTCCCTCGCTGTCAAACCCGTGCGAGATCTCGTGGGCCAGAACCGTCATGCCATATGCGACCGCGTCATCGAGTACCTCGTCGGGCGACCCTGGCACAAACGGGACAGTCTCCGCTGCCGAGATCACCACCTCGTTGTTCCGGTAATCATACCAGTCGTCGGCGAACTGGGCACTCGGGTCCTTCGTCCTCCGGTCGACCGGCCGGCTCAGCATCTGCACCTCCCGATCGTGGTACCATGCGCTGGCCCGGATCTGGTTCCGCACATAGGAATCCCGCCGAAGGGGCATTGAGCTGTAGTCGATACCGTTCCCGGACTCACCGATCGTGATCCTTATCTGGGCCAGTTTCGCCAGCGCGCGGGTCTTCGTGCTGTCACTCATCCAGTCCAGTGTCTCGATTCGCCGCCGGAACGCTGCTCGAAGCGACTCGGCCAACGCGTATTGCCTGGCCTTCAGGCCCCCGCCCGCGTAGTGCTTCTCGAACAGCCGCGCCAAGGGTTGCCCGAGCTTGAAGTTCATCTCTTCGAACAGCACGCGCTGCCAGCGGGGACTCGGTTGCGGCGTGCCGCTGCTGATGCGTTGCCAGGTGAAAAGGTCGCCGAACGCCCGGTCGTCGAGAAAGGGCGCGTTCGTCTTGATCAGCCAGAACCGCAGATAGTCTCTCCAGGTCTCGAGAGACGTGGTAGAGAGGAGCGAATCCAGTGCGTGATAGAACGCGGGGTTCCGCATGACGACCGAGTCGATCCTGGCGATCCCGATACCGCGGAAGTACCGGGGCCAGTCGAACGTCGGCGCAAGCTGAGTCAGTTCAGCGAGCCCGATCGTCTGGTCGCCCGATGGCTGGCCGGACGCCTTGGCGAGTTGCGCCTCCAGCTCGAATACCCGATCGGCACTCTGCCTTGCCGCCGCGCTGTCCCGCCGCAATCGGAAGAATGTCTGGAAGGCATACTCGTGAAACCCTGCGCGCATCTTCTCCTGCTGAGGGCCCGTCCCGGAATACGCACCGGGGCCCATGGAAATACCACTTTGCCGCAGGCTATAGATCCAACGATCGGTATTCTGCTCTTGCTGCGCCACCACCCCGGCAAAGAGCACCCGACGCCAGGGAACTGAGCGGAACGCTCTATGAAAATTCGCGACGACATCAACGAGGTCACGGGTGGAGCGGACCCGGTCGATGCGGTCGAGGTCGGGTTGCAAGGGTGCAAGCCCCTGCCGGTTGATCGTTACGGAGTCCATTCCAGTGAACCAGAAGTCGCCGACCAGTTGCTCCAGACTGCCTTTCGGAGCCTTCCCCAGGGCGGCGACCTCGTTGAGTCGCCGCAAACGGACTTGAATATCTCCGTAGACCAGATCCCAGAACCCCCATCTCGCCCGATCGTCGGGAATCGGGTTCCGCTTGAACCATGCGCCATTGGCGTACTGAAAGAAATCGTCCCGCGGCGACGCGGTGGTATCGATGTTTGCCCTCAGGAAGTCCTGCTTGGTCTGCGCGCCAGATCGCCGTGCGCTCGTGGCGATACCCAGAAGCACGACGACAGACCACGCAAGTTGCCCCGCGCGAGAATTGCCATTCCCGCCCGGCCACGTGACACGTGAGCGGCGGCGGCGGGGAGGCCTCGACCAAAGCCCCGTCAAACGCCACCAAAGTACGACGGCAGCCGCAGGCTCCGCATCGTCTGCAACCCCGGTTTGGCGGCGAGCACGGCCGGAATCGAATTCACCGTGATCGACGCCGTCGCCACATCGCCGTGGACCCCGCCTTCGATCCGGGAGGAGATCGTTGGCGACCCGGTGACCCGAACCGCATCATAGGACTCCGGCGCGCCGAGATAGGCCTCCATATGGAGGGTGATCGCCGCCTCGCCGTTCACGTAGCCGACCCCGTCTTGGATGATCCCCCGAACCCGGCCGGCCGGCACCGTGAGGAATTCACTCGACACCGTCGTGTCCGCCATCTTGGGCAGGATCTCGTCGGTAATCCGGTCGAGCCGCCAGCCCATCGCGTCGGCAATCATCGCGATTGACTCGGTCAGTCCCACGTGACGGACGGTCCCCGCTTCGACCCGCGCCTGGAACTCCGCCAGCGTGAGCCCGGCCCCGATCTTCTGCTGGAAGGGCAACCGCCGCTTGGCAGCATCCTGGACCCGGTCCACATGAATGGCATCGACCCGCTCGCACACCGCCGTCAGCGCGATCGGCAACGCATCCATCGTGAAGCCCGGATTGACCCCGGTGCCCAAGACGGCCACCTTGGCCTTTTTGGCCATGGCGTCGATCCGCTTGGCCAGCTTCCGGTGCGAACAATAGGGATAGGCCAGCTCCTCGGTGGTCGAGACCACCGGCACCCGGCGCTTGAAGATGGCCTCGAGCTGGTCGGCCACGATTTCGAGCGATGAGCTGGTGCAGAGCACCACGATGTCGGGCTTGGTGGCCTTGATCGTCCGGCCCACGTCCTCGGCCACCTTGATCCGGAGTTTCCGATCGAGCCCGACGACCTCGCCCAGATCCTTCCCGACCAGGTTTTCGTCGATATCGACGGCGGCCACGATCTTGAACCCCGGCCGCGTCGCCACCTGCCGAACGATCGCGGCTCCGATGGGGCCCAGCCCCATGTGCATGACCCGAATAGCCATTCCCGAACTCCCAAACATTGAAGGACAACGCGGTGGACCCCGAGAAGGTAGAGCGTCCCCACCGCCGCCGCCAATCCGGTGCTATTTTACCGGCCATGCCATCGCGGACCTGGTTACCCCTATTCCTTTGCCTGGCCTCTCTGCCCGGTACCGGGGCGGCGCAGGACACCTTTACCGGGGTCAGCCGGATCGTGGCCGTCGGCGACGTCCACGGCGACTTCGGCCAGTTCGTCACCATCCTGCGGCAGGCGGGGGTCGTCGACGCCAAGAACCGCTGGGCCGGCGGCCAGACTCACCTGGTCCAGACCGGCGATGTGCTCGACCGGGGGCCCGACTCGCGCAAGGTCATGGATCTGCTGATCGAGCTCGCGCCAGAGGCCGAGCGGGCGGGCGGGCGGGTCCACGCCCTGATCGGCAATCATGAGGCGATGAACATCCTAGGAGACCTTCGCTACGTTTCGCCGGAAGAGTACTACGCCTTCCGAACCCCCAAATCCGAAGTCCTCAGGGATCGGGTCTTCCGCCGGTTGGCGGATTCGAGCCGGAAGGACGACCACGAGTATCAGAAACAATGGCAGGCCGAGCACCCCCCGGGGTGGGTCGAACACCGACTCGCGTTCGAAGGCAACGGACACTATGGCTCCTGGATCCGCGGCAACAATGCCGTCTTGAAGATCGATGACTTCTTGTTCCTCCACGGTGGCATCGGACCGAAATACGTCGGCGTGCGGCTCGGTGACCTCAACGACCGCGTGCGACAGGCGCTAGCCGGCCAGGGTCCGGATCCGGGCATTGCCGAAGACAGCGAAGGCCCGCTCTGGTATCGGGGACTCGCGACCGGCGACGAAGCGCTGCTCACGGCCCATGTCGACCAGGCCCTCGCGAGCTTCGGGGTCAAGCACATCGTGATCGGTCACACTGTGACCGCGGGGACGGTGATGACTCGCCACGATGGCAAGGTGATCATGATCGACGTCGGTCTCTCGGCCGTCTACGGGGGACCGCCCGCATGCCTGGTGATCGAGAACGGCAAGCCGTATACCCTCCACCGAGGCCAGCGGCTCGAACTACCGCTCGGTGGCGATCCGTTGCCCTATCTTCGAGCGACCGCCGCACTCGACCCGCCGCCCTCGCGGCTCCAGAAACTGATCGACCAGCTGGCACCAACCCCGGCGGGACGATTGTGAGCCGACTCCGTGCTTTGTGAGAGAGTCTTCAGCCGGCGACCGGCCCGAAATTCACGGTCCCCCGGCTACCATGTTCCAACCATGGTGCGAGACATCGTTCGCCGAGCGCTGCTGATCTGGTTAGGCTTTGCCTTCCTGGCGAGCCCGGCGATAGCCGGGCCTCAGCCCGACCAACGCCCCAACGACCATTGTCAGCACCAGCCGAACGGAAGCGAGCATGGAGACCACCACCAGCCCGCACCAATGGCCTGCGAGCATGGCGATGCCTGTCGCGACTGCGCCGCTCCATCCTGTCACACGACCAGTCACTGCGGCACATCAGCCTTCGGGTTGCCCGTACCCCGCTCCGACGCCTCACTGACCCTGCGCCCCGACGCCGTTCCCTCGGCGATCGCCTCCCTCCTCGGATCCAGAGCCACCGCGCCACCAACCCACCCCCCGCTCTTCGCGTGCTGATCTGAAGCAACCGGGGTCGCCGTGCCCCTGGAGTCAGCCACTGCAACGAGGAGTGCCTCATGCTGTCGTTGGTCCCGATTCTCGCGATCGGTCTGTCGCTGCTGTCCGGCGCCGACACGACCCGAACCCGCTGGACGCCGAGCACGCCCGGGCGTTGGCGGAGCTCGAGTACCTCACCGCCATGTCCTTCACCATCGTCTCCGACGGAGGTTCGCGATGACCAACCCATCCCCGTTCCAGCCAATCCGTCCCCGTCGGGGCCTCGGATGGGAAGCGGCGTCAGGTTCTGCTCCGCGCCCGACCCGATATCGACGACGTGGAGGTTCCATTTCTCGCTGACGTCGAACGGCTGGAGCCCGCGCCCGACCCGGCGGGTGACCGGCCTCGCGGCACTGATCGTGTCGGCAGGGGCCACGAAGAGGTTCATCGCCCCATCGACCGGCCGGAGAAAGCTGATCCACCGGCCATCGGGACTCACCTGCGGCGCCACGGTGGTGGCCGGCGCTAGGAGCGTTTCGAGTGCGAAGAGGGAATCAGGGCTGGCGGCGCCCCGGTTGACCGGTTGACCACCACAGCCCGCAATCATCGCGGCAACCAACGGAAGGAGACGGGCGAACGGCTGGCGTAGCATGATGGCACCCGGTTACAACTGATGCGGAATCGGCCCAAGGGCGTAGTGTAGGACCGATGGTCCGATTCAGACAGCTTGGCACGGGTCCGGCCTCCGAGCCCAACCGAAGAGCTAGTATCGGGGCAGCGACGGGTCGATCTCGGCTCCCCACGCCAAAATCCCACCAACGAGGTTTTCCACCCGCGCATAGCCGGCCGCGGCCAGGAGGTCGGCCGCCTGGGCACTGCGCGCCCCGCCTTTGCAGTACACGACCACGTCGCGATCCCGGGGGACCCGATCCAGCGACCGGAGCAATTCGCCCAATGGGATCAGCTCGGCCCCCTCGATTCGCCCGATGGCCCACTCGTGCGGCTCCCGGACATCGAGCAGGAAGAGTTCCCGCCCCGCCAGCCGGCGCTCGGCCAAGGTGACCACCGAAATATCCCGCTCCTTAGGTACCGGCACCTCGCACCCAACATCGAGATCTTCGAGTTCGCGAATCTCCCGGGTGCCGCACGCCGGGCACTCGGGATCCTTCCGGACCTTGAGCCGCCGGAACTCCATATCGAGGGCGTCCACCAACAGCAGCTCACCAATCAACGGCCGGCCAATGCCGAGGAGGAGTTTGATTGCCTCAGTGGCCTGAATGGTTCCGACCAGGCCGGGCAGCACGCCGAGCACGCCACCCTCGGCGCAATTCGGCACCGCCCCGGCCGGCGGCGGCTGCCGGAACAAACACCGGTAGCACGGGCCATCCTTCGCGGCAAAGACCGAGGCCTGGCCCTCGAACCGATAGATGCTGCCATACGCATTCGGGACCCCGAGGATGACGCAGGCATCGTTCACCAGATACCGGGTCGAGAAGTTGTCGGTCCCGTCGACCACGACATCATAGCCCTGGATGATCTCGAGCGCATTCGCCGCGGCCAGCCTGGTGTCGTAGCGCTCCACCTTGACGTAGGGATTGAGATTCAAGAGCCGCGACTCAGCCGAGTCGAGTTTGGACTGCCCGATGGCGCTGGTGCTGTGGATAATTTGCCGCTGGAGATTCGAGGCATCGACGTGGTCGAAGTCCACCAACCCGAGATGGCCGACCCCGGCGGCCGCGAGATAGAGGGCCACCGGCGAGCCCAACCCCCCGCAACCCACCACCAGCACCCGGGACTGCTTCAATCGTTGCTGGCCGGCGAGTCCAACTTCGGGAAGAATGATGTGCCGGCTGTACCGAACCAATTCGGCTTGCGACAGCGTTGCGGTGGTCATGGCGTCAGCCCCCCGCAATCGCCGACACGATACTGATTTCATCGCCGGCCAGAACCGGGGTGTCGAGCCCCCCGCTGAACCGGGCATCTTGGTCGTTGAGATAGATGGTGACGAACTCGTTGCCGGGCAGGGTGGCTTCGACGAACCGCTTGCCGAATTCGGGGTAGTCGCGGGTGACTCGTTCGATCGCTTCTCGAACGGTGGCGCCGGCCACGACATGGTGCCGCTGGCCGCCCGTATGCCGGGCGAGAAGGGTCGGGATGTTGACGGTAATGGCCATGGGATGATTCCTTACGTTAGGCGGATTCGATGACCCGTGCCACGTCGCTCAGGCGACTCGAGGCAATCGGCAGGTCAAACAGGTCGGGAGAGACGGCGTCCGGTGTCTTGAGACCGTGGGCCGTAATGCAGAGTACCACTTCGTCATCGGGCGTCAACCGCCCCGACCGGGAGAGCGCCAGCGCGGCCGCACAGGTCACTCCCCCGGCCGTTTCAGCAAACACCCCCGAGGTCTCGGCCAGGATCCGAATGGCGGCGATCAAGGCCGGATCCGATACCGCGGCGGCCGAGCCCCCCGTCGAGCGAATGGCGTGGAGGGCCCGAGCCCCGTCGGCCGGAGCGCCGATCGCCAGTGACCGGGCAATCGTGTTCGGCTGCACCGGCGTGATCCGGCTTTCACCCGCCTCGAACGCGTGGACGATCGGAGCGCACCCCGACGCCTGGGCGCCGAACAAACGGGGGCGGTCGCCAGACGCCAAGCCGGCGTCGATTACCTCGCCGAACCCCTTGTAGAGCTTGCTCAAGAGCGAGCCCCCCGCCATCGGCGAGACCACGGCCGTCGGCAGCCGCCACCCGAGCTGCTCGGCAATCTCGAACGCCACCGTTTTGGAACCTTCACCATAGTACGGCCGGAGATTCACGTTGACGATGCCCCACCCGAACTGGTCGGCGAGCTGGACGCAGAGCCGGTTGACATCGTCGTAGGTCCCCTGGATCCGGAGGACGCGGGCCCCATGCACGGCACTGGCCAGAATCTTCGCCGGCTCGAGATCCTCGGGAACCAGCACCCACGCCGGCAGCCCCGCCCGAGCAGCATGGGCCGCCACGGCGATCGCGAGATTGCCGGTCGAGGCACACGCCACGGTCTTGAGACCAAGGCCCACGGCCGCGTTGATCGCCGTGGCCACAACCCGGTCCTTGAAGGAGAGGCTCGGGTGAGAAACCGTATCGTTTTTGATCCACACCCGGGCCACGCCGAGCCGCAAGGCAAGGCGCGGCGCTTCGACCAGCGGGGTGAAGCCGGTATCGAGCGAGTGGACCGGTTCGCCCTCGAACGGGAGCCACTCGCGGTACCGCCAAATCGACGGCGGCCGGCCGGCGATCTCTTGGCGTGACGGCAACGTCCGCCCGGCCCGGTAGACCGGCTCGAGCGGTCCGAAGCACTCCGGACAGATGGCGGACGGGACGGGTTCGTGGACGGCGCCGCAGTGCGCACAGGCGAGCGGCACCGGCCGGGTGGACGATTCGAGCGAGACGACGGTCATGGGCTTTCCCTTTGCCCCACGCTCCGACGCCTCGCTGGCCCGGGCAACGAAAAACGCCCGGTGCCAAAAGAGACACGCGGACGCGTGGCTTTTTAGCTGTGGATTAACGTGGCCAGCAATACGCCGCAAACCGCCACGGTGAACAATTGTGACCCTACGCTAACGCCGAACCGTGAATCGCGCAAGCCTTGCGCGGTTTTGGGCGGTTCAATACCTTGCCTAACATGATCGATTACTCGCCGTCCACGACCACGATGACCATGCGGGCCACCATGACCGGTGGCCGGGGCGACGGTCGTAGCTGACGAGTTCACCGCGAACTTGCGAAGCACCGCCCCGCGCCTCCACCCGATGCGCGGGGCTTTCGTTTTCAGGGAGACCGTATGACGACCAGCAAAATTCCGGTGGCCATTCTCGGCGCCACCGGCACCGTGGGGCAGAAATTAGTCCGGCTGCTCGAACACCACCCCTGGTTCGAGATCCGCTCCCTCACGGCGTCCGAAACCAGCGCCGGACGCCGCTACGCCGACGTAGTCCGGTGGCGCGAAAACACGCCCCTGCCCGAGCGGATCGGGGATCTGGTCGTCCAGTCGAGCGACCGGCCCACCGGCTTGCCCCTTGCCTTCTCGGCCCTCGACACCCAAGCAGCCGTCACCATCGAACCGCTCTGGGCCGGCGCCGGCAGCGTGGTCGTCACCAATGCGAGCCCGTTCCGCCTGGCACCCGACGTTCCGTTGGTCATCGCCGAAGTCAACGCCGAGCACCTCGAGCTCCTGGCCGAGCAGCGGAAACGGCGCGGATGGCGCGGGGCAATCGTCGCCAATCCAAACTGCACCACGACCGGACTGGCCCTGGTCCTGGCACCGCTCCACCGGGCCTTTGGAGTGGACCGGCTCTTCGTCTCGACGATGCAGGCCATCTCCGGCGCCGGCTGGCCCGGCGTCGCCGCGCTCGACATCGTCGGCAATGTGATTCCCTATATCGCCGGTGAAGAAGAGAAAGTCGAGCAGGAAACCCGAAAGCTGCTCGGATCATCCACCATCATCAGCGCCCATACCAATCGAGTGCCGGTCATCGACGGCCACACCGAAACCGTCTCGATCGGCTTCGCGAACCGGGTGTCGCCCGAAACCGTCGCGACGACGCTCGCCGCCTGGCGGGCCTCCGACCTGGTGCGGGCGCTGCCGTCCACCCCGGCGGGCCCGATTCTCGTCGACACCCGGCCGGACCGGCCCCAGCCTCGGCTTGATCTCGATCACGGCGGCGGGATGTCGGTGACCGTCGGCCGGATTCGCCCCTGCCCGTTGCTTGACGTGCGGCTCGTGCTGCTCAGTCACAATACCGTGCGAGGCGCCGCCGGAGCGACCATCCAGAACGCGGAACTCCTGGTCAGCACCGGGGTGGTGGCCCGATGATCGTCTGCAAATTCGGCGGCACCTCCGTCGGCGACGCCGCCGCCATCGGCCGCCTCACCGATATCGTCCGGGCCCGGCTCGACCAGCGGCCCATCGTGGTGGTTTCCGCGCTGTCCAAGATCACCGACGCCCTGCTCGGTCTGACCGACGGCGCGCCCCTCGAACCGATCATCGACCGGCACCAAGCCGTGGCCGATGGACTAGGAATCGCCGATCTGGTCATGTCGAGGATTCGCGACGATGCCACCGACCTGGCGCAGTGGCTCACGGCCCGGGGCAACCGGCCCCTGTCGGCAAGCGATCTCGACCATCTGGTCAGCCACGGCGAGCTCTGGAGCTCGCGAATCGTGGCGGCCGCGCTGACCCGAACGGGCCTTCCCGCGGACTGGATCGATGCCCGGCACGTGATCATCACCGACGCCACCTTCACCAAAGCCGTCCCAAACTACGGACTGATCGCGGAGCGCGCCGGCCGGGTCATTTCGCCGTTGATTGCCGCCGGCCGCGTCCCGGTAACCCAAGGGTTCATCAGCGCCACTGAATCGGGACAAACCACCACCCTCGGTCGCGGCGGGTCCGACTACTCGGCCAGCCTCCTTGGGGCGGCGTTAGGCGCGGAGCGAGTCGAGATCTGGACCGACGTCGACGGGCTCCTCACCGCCGATCCCCGGATCGTCCCGGAAGCCCAGCTCCTCCTCGAGGCCAGCTACGACGAAGCCGCCGAACTGGCCGCGTTCGGGGCCAAGGTCCTCCACCCGGCCACCCAGCTGCCGCTGATCGAGGCGGGAATTCCCTGCTGGATCAAGAACTCGTTTGCCCCCGATCGGCCCGGCACCCGGATCCTGGCCGGAGCCGTCCCCCACCGGATCGGCGCGTCACCGGTTCGGTCCATTGCCTGGAAAAAAGGCATCACCGTCGTCAACGTCAGAGCTCCCCGTCGGCTCGGCGCGGTCGAATTTCATCAGACTCTGTTCGCCGTGTTTGCCCGCCACGAGATTGCGGTGGAAATTCTGGCCTCGAGCGAAGTCAACGTCTCGGTCACCATCGAGGACACCAGCCGACTCGCCGAGCTCACCGCCGAACTTGCCGGGCTCGGCCAGGTGACGGTCTTTGGCCACCGGGCCATCGTGGCGGTCATCGGCGTCGATCTCCGGGGCACCCGAGGGTTCGCGGCCCGCTTGTTCAATGCCGTCAAAGAGGTCAACATTGAAGTGATCTCGCAGGGCGCCTCGGAGATCAACGTGACCTTTGTCGTGCAGGAGGACGAGGGACCCGCGGCGGTCCGGGCCCTCCACCACGAGTTCTTCGGCGGAGCCGCCAGTGCCCGAGCTACCGGACATCGTCAACTATCGTGACGCCCTTCGAGAGCGGCTCATCGGTCGGACCCTGCGCGCGGTTCGGCTCAAGACCCCGTTTCTGCTTCGAACGGTTGAGCCCAGGCCGGCCAGCTGCCACGGGCATCAGGTCGTCCAGGTCAACCGGATCGGGAAGCGACTGGCCATCGGGCTCGACCATGACGCCTGGCTGGTCATCCACCTGATGATCGCCGGCCGCCTCCACTGGAAACCGGCCGGAGCCACGATCGGCGCGAAGTTCGCCTTGGCCGCCTTTGATTTCGACGAGGGCACCCTGGTCTTCACCGAAGCCGGGAGCAAGCGACGCGCCTCGCTCCATGTGGTGGAAAGCCGGGCGGCGCTCGACCAGTTCGAACGAGGCGGGCTCGATGTACTCGCCGCGACCGGACCGGAGTTCTCCGAGCGGCTCACCCGCGGCAACCACACCCTCAAGCGCGCCCTCACCGATCCCCGGACCTTCGACGGCATCGGCAACTCGTTCTCCGACGAAATCCTCCATGCCTCGAGAATTTCGCCGCTCCAGCTGACCCGGAACCTCGACGCTGCGCAAATCAGCCGCCTCTACCACGCCTGCCGCCGGGTCCTGACCCTGTGGACCGACGCCCTGACCCGGGAGCGAAACGGCGCCTTCCCCGAGAAGGTCACCGCGTTCCGGCCGGACATGGCGGTCCACGGCAAGTTCGGCAAACCCTGCCCCGACTGCGGCAGCCCGGTGCAGCGAATTCGTTATGCGGACAACGAAACCAACTATTGCGCCCGGTGCCAAACCGAGGGCCGGCTCCTGGCCGACCGGGCGCTGTCACGGCTACTCAAGCAAGACTGGCCCAAGTCGCTCGACGAGCTCGACTAATGCCCGCTCGGGGCGGCCCCCTTGAACGCGGCCTCGGCCTTGGCAAGTTGGTCCCGGAGCTCGGTCAGTCGCTCCGTAACGTCACGGCCGAGGCGCTGATCCGCGCTAATGGTCATCCGGTAGAGATACTCGGCGTCCTCGGCGAGCCGAGGCGTCGGATAACGGCCGGGGCCGGCGGTCAGCGTGGCCGCCAATTCGGCCCACCGCGGATTGGGATCCGTCTTTCGACGTTCGGCCACGTTCAGGACCAGCACCTTCACCGCGCTCACGAAGTCGCGGGCGGCCAGCGCGGTGGCCAACTGGGCTGTATAGTCGGCCGGTGTTAGTCCGGCCTTCGTGAGACGCGGATCGGGCAGCACCCGTAACGGCTGGGTCGTCGACCAGTCACCCACTGTCAGGCGAACCTGGTACGTCCCCGGCGCGACCCACGGCCCGCTCCGCCCGGCCCGCGAGGGGCTCGGATCCCACGGCCCGCTCATCGTAAAGTCCCAGCGAAAGCGGTGATGGCCCGCCGTCTTCGAAAGCCGCGGCAGACCCAGGGTCTCGACTTCGAACCGCCTCATCGCTCGCAGCGCCGGTACCTCGGCACTGTCTGCCCGGGCCGCACTCGAGAACCGACGGAGCCGCTTACCCGACCGGTCCAGAATTTCCAGCATCACCTCGGCACTCGGCGCATTCGGGAGGTAGTAGTCGAGATAGGTACCCGGGAACGGATACTCCGCTTCACTCGGCTCGCGCGGTCCGAGCGCGTACCGAAGCCGAAGCGCCGGGCGGGGGGCGAACAGGACGCCGGGCCGCGCGACGTCGGCCGAGCCCGCCTGCTGGAGCGGTGAGAGATCGTCGAGAATCCAGAACGACCGCCCCATCGTCGAGAGGACCAAGTCTTTCTGATGGACGACGATGTCCGTCACCGGAGTAATCGGCAGATTCGACTGGAACGGCTGCCAGGTCGCTCCGTCGTCGACCGAAACGAACAGCCCAAACTCGGTGCCCGCGTAGAGCAAGCCCTCCCGGCTCGGATCCTCCCGAACCACCCGGGTCGGATCGTCGGCCGGAATCCCGTTGGTACCCGACGTCAGCCGGAGCCAGGTCTTGCCGTAGTCCGTGGTCCGGTAGATGTACGGCTGCCAATCGCCCAACAAATATCGGTACGCGGCGAAGTAGGCCTTGCCCCGCCGGTGCGGCGACCACTCGACGTTCTGAATTCGCCCTCCTGGGGGGAGGTCCGGGGGGGTAACCTTGGCCCACGTCGTCCCGCCATTCCTGGTGACGTGCACCGGCCCGTCATTGGCGCCAACCAGGATCGCGCCCCGCTCG
>JAYTTT010000293.1:0-1644 GCA_043744895.1 Gemmatimonadota bacterium
TCAAAGTAGCTTGATCTCGGAATGAAGAACCCTTCAGCTTCGATTAGAGGGGGACGGTCAGGACAGCAGACGGCGCCGCATAAAGGAGGTTCCGGGCGATATCGGTCGGGCCGATGATCTTCGGCGGGCCGCCGCGACGGTAGCCGATGACGAGAACATCAACCGCGGCCTCTTGAACGTGCGCCAAGATTTCCTCGACCGGGTTGCCCCGGCGAATCGACAGTGGCTGGCGCTCGCCGCCGGGGACCCGCCGCAGCAACTCGGCCAACCGAACCGTTCGGGCTCGGGGCATCGGACTCCCGAGCCCCGGTTCCCGTTCGTCGGCCAGATCGGGCTCGACCATCAGGGCGCTGAACTCGGCGCCGAGGCGGCTGGCCATCGCCATCGCGACCTCGAGGACCGCAAGCGCTCGGTCGGTGCCGTCGAGCGCCACCACGATTCGTCTGAAATGGGTGACTCGCAACGGAACGAACAGGACCGGAACATCGCTCCGGCGGACCACGGCGTCGGCGGTCTCGCCGAGCAGGAGGCGGTGATCGGGGGCCCGGGCCCGGCGGCCCAGCACGATCAGGTCGGCCTCGCGGAGCCGCGCGAAGCGGCTGATCTCGATCCCCGGGACGCCGAACGCGAGGGCGACCTCGGGTGGGCCCTTCGGAGCCGAGGTGACCTCCGACCCGAGCCACGCGTTGAACCGCTCAAGCTCGGGGGCCGAGCCACCCTCGCCGGCACCGGCGCCCGACGAGACCAGGCGCCCGGCCGGCACCTCGCCTTTACAAAGGAGAGGCGTGACCGTCAGGATCATCCAGGGCGTCGCGGCCCCCTCCGCGATACCCCGCGCCGCCTCGACCGCGTGGCGTCCCTCGGCCGATTCATCAGTCGCTACCAGGATTCTTCCACCGATCAACTGTGATTCTTCCGCCCCGAGTTAGCCGCGAAATTAGCGGGCTCGTCGTGAAGCCATGATGAAGGCTCCGACAACCAACACTCGGAGCCCGGAATCAGTAGATTGCTGGTCAGCCATGACCACCCCCCCCAGCGATCGGGTCGAACGGCTGGTTCGGGCCACCCCCGAACTGGTCGGAGAATTGAACTTGGACCGGGTCCTCCAGCGGGTAGCGGATCTGACCCGGGATCTCGTGAGCGCCCAGTACGCGGCCGTGGGACTGCTGGGCCCGGACAACCGGACCCTTCGGTCGTTCACCACCTCTGGGATGCCGGAAGAGGTGTATCGCCACATCGGGTCGCACCCCACCGGTCAGGGAATCTTGGGCCTGGTGATCCGGGAGGGGCGGGTCGTTCGCCTCCCCAACCTCGGGTCCCACCCGGCGTCGGTCGGGTTCCCGGCCAACCACCCGCCGATGACGTCCTTTCTGGGCGTCCCAATCGTGGGGCGAACCGGGATCATGGGCGACCTCTACCTGACCGAGAAGATCGGGGCAGCGGAGTTTTCCGACGAGGACGTCCACATCACGATGCTGCTGGCGAGCATCGTAGCATCGGCTGTCGAGAACGCCCAGTTTCACGAACGGACCTCTCGTCTGCTCGAGGAAGTCCAGCAGCTGCACCGGAGCCGGGAGCGGTTTTTTGCGATGGTCAATCACGAGCTCCGCAACGCGCTCGCGGCGGTGTATGGCTGGGCCGAGA
>JAYTTT010000294.1:0-6268 GCA_043744895.1 Gemmatimonadota bacterium
TCGAATCGGATCGGTCCGAGGGGCGTCGAGAACCGAAGGCCGGCTCCCGGCGTCAACCGGACCCCGGCCCCCAGCGTACTGCCGCGTTCCCACACGCCGCCGCCATCGAGGAATGCCACCCACCGGAGCCGGCCATCCAGGAAGGGAGACGGCAGCCGAAGCTCGAGATTCCCGAGGACCAGGGTGTTCCCCCCGATCGGCGCCGTTTGGACTGAGTCGGCGGAGGTGACGGTCCCGCCCGCGCCAACGTTACTCGCCGGCGTCACGTAGACCACCGGCCCGAGCTCGTTGCGATCGTAACCGCGGACGTCGTTGGCGCCGCCAGCATAAAACCGCTGGTCGGGCGGCACGAAGTTGGCCACCCCCGCCGCCAGCCGAAGCCGGGGCGAAACGATCAGGCCGCCCTTGGCTCGGGCCGCCAGGACCACGCCCCCGCCGAGGGGCCGGTACCAGGAGCCTTCGGCAACCAGTCGAGTGAATTCCGAAAACCGGGTCGACCCGATCAAGGGGGAGCTGAACGTGGCCTCGAGGCTGATCACTGATCCGCGGCTCGGGTCGAGCAGATTATTGACCCGTTGCCGACTTGCCGTCCCCGTCAGCGTCGCCGCGAAACGCCGTTCCCGCAGCTGCCGCACGTCGTCGGACCGGCAGGCCAGAAAAAAAGCGCAAAAGCTCACCGCGCCGGCCTGGGTCCGTCCATAGCCAAGTCGATAGGTCAGCGAGACCGGCAACCCCCGGCCCTCGTCCCGCGAGAACGTCACGCTGGTGCCGATTTCCTCCCGGAGGTACACCCGTATTTCGGACCGCCGTTCCGCGAACAGCGTCCCGGTCAAGGCGTTCGACGGCGAGAGGAACACCGGCCGCCGGAGCGAGGCCGATACCGCGTAGTTCAGCTTCTGCGACGCGAGCGTGTCTTCTTCCAGCCCGCGGCAGATCGTGGAGCGAAACGGGTTCGTCGACACCCCGATCTTCGACACCTCGCCGGCGAAATCGACCTGCCGACCCCGCCCGCCAACGTTCCGCGCCGTCCATCCGGCGTTTGCCCGGACGCAGTCGTTGGTCCCGACACCGAGCCCGGTGCGGGCCCGAAAGAGCGGGCCCTCTTGGACCTGAACGGTCAGCGGAACGGTCGGATCGCCCAGGGTGAAGAGCGTAGTGTCGTTGCCTACCGTGGCATAGCGGAACAAACCCGACTGATACAGGTTGACCTGACTCCGATAGAGATCGGTATAGCGAAACGGCCGCCCGCTTCGGGTCGCCAACAGGGACCGGACGAACGAGGAGTCAACGACCTTGGTGCCGACGATCCGGATCGAACCGATCGTGGCCGACATTCCCGGATCGGCGAACAACTCGAGATCGGCGGTTCGGGCGGCCCGATCGACCGCCCGCTTCCCGACCAGCACCGAGGCCGTCGGGTAGCCCCGATTCCAGAGCCGGGTCTGGATCGTGTCCGCCGTCGCCACGACGAGATACCGGTTGTACGGGGCCCCGACCCGAAGCGGCAGGTCCTCCACCAACCCCGCTCGGTCAACTAACGAGTCGAGCCCGGACACCGCGAAGGTCCGAACCCGAACCGGTTCGCCCTCGGCGATCCGAAAGGTGACATAGGCATCGCGGGCGGTCCGAACCACGACGGTATCGACCTTGGCGTCCAGAAACCCGCTCAACTGGTAAAAGAGCCGAATTCGGGCCGCGTCGGTCCGAAACTCCCTTTCGTTGAGATAGCGCTTCTCGCCGAGGCCAATCCAGCTGACCAGCGCCGAGCGAACGAACCAACTCGACTTGGTCGTGGAAATGGCGGCCTCGAGCGCGAGGGTGGCGATCGCATGGTTCCCCTCGAACGTGAGCTGACGGATCAGTAGCCCGGCCTCCTGGGCTTGGGCCGCGTCCGTCCCGACGACGACGATGCCGGACAACACCAAGCCGGCGCGAAACCAGCGTCGAGGCGTGACTGCCCAATTCCGAAACACGTCGAGACCAGAGAAGGCCGTAGTCACTCCCATTCGTCAGGTTGACCGTACGGCCTAAATGTAGTAGCCTGTTGACGTTACGCCACCATTAGCCGCCATGATCAGTCCGGGCACCCGTTTGGGACGGTTTGTCAAGGACCGGTAATGGCCGCCCCACGTAAGGTGACCAGCTCCATGACACATCGCCTCGCCGCTTGGTTGCTCCTGGCCGCGCTCTGGCCGCCCGCCGGGTCGGCCGCCGGCCAAACCGCGAAAGCCCGCCTAACGACGGCCCTCGACCACGCCCCGCTCGACCGGCATCACTGGGGCGTCGCCGTTCTCGACGACCGGGGCCGCTTGGTCTTTGGCCGGAATGCCGATCGGCTCTTCGTGCCGGCCAGCAACACCAAGCTCATCGTCACGGCCACCGCCGTGGCCATGTTCCCCCGCGATTGGACCGTCCGGACCCCGATCTTTGGGACCGGCCCGATCGTCGATGGAACCCTGTCCGGCGATCTGATTCTCTACGGCGAGGGCGACCCGACCTGGAGCAGCCGGTGCTTCGCCATCGACACCGTGGCGCCCGGCGGATGTGAAACCGACCCGTTTGCCCGGCTCCGGCCCCTGGCATCGGCGCTCAGGTCCCGGGGAGTGGTCCGAATTGCCGGCGCGATCATCGGCGACGGAAGCGCCTTTGAGCCGCTCATGGTCCACCCGACCTGGGAAAACGATGACATCGTGTGGGGCTACGGGGCCCCGGTGTCAGGGCTCGGTTTTAATGAGAACCTCGTCACCGTCACCCTCGAGCCCACGACCGAGGGCCAGCGGGCGGCACTGAGCGTCGGACCCGACCTCGGTGGGCTCGCCATCGACAATCAGGTCATCACCGTGAGCGATACCGGGGTGACCCGGATCCACTGGCAACGGTCCGACGGTCAGCCGGTGGCCACCGCCACTGGCACGATTCGGCGGGGCGACCCACCGGAACGGGCCGAACTCGCGGTGGCCGATCCGAACCGTTACGCGGCACTAGCGCTGGCCGCCGTCCTCCAAGACTCCGGCATCGTGGTACTCGGCGGGGTTCGAAGCACGACCGACCCGGGTCTGACCGCGCCGAGCCGCACCGGCCCCGCCTTGGGAGAGGTCGTATCGAGACCGTTGGCCGACTGGATCTTCCCGATCCTCAACGTGAGCCAGAACTGGATCGCCGAGATGCTCACCAAGCAATTGGGTCGCCAGTTCGGCCTTGCCGGCTCCTGGCAGGAGGGCATCGCGGTCGAGCGCCGGTTTCTGATCGACGAGGTCGGCCTCGATTCGACCCAGTTCGTGATCCACGACGGATCGGGCCTCTCCGGGAAGAACGCCATTTCACCGCTGGTGTTTGCCCGGCTTCTGACGTTCCTGCGGGGCCACCCCGCCTTCGAGACCTTTGCGGCCGGACTCCCCCGAAGCGGCGCCATCGGCTCGCTTCGAACCCGGTTTGTCGGCACCCCATTCGAAGGGTTGGTCCGGGCCAAGACCGGCAGCATCGGCCAGGTCAATGCGCTGTCGGGCTATCTGGAACGGTACCGTCCCGGGCCGGTCCCGTGCCGAACCTTCAGCGTCCAAGCCAACCACCACACCCTCGGCGGCCGCGCCATGATCCAGGCCATCGACAGCGTGGTGGTCGCGATCGGCGGCCTCGGCCGCTGCACCGCGCGCCGCGAGCCGCCTATACTAGGGGCGACCCGACCCAGAGGCAGTCCATGAAGATCTATACTCGTACCGGCGACGAGGGCACCACGGGCTTGTTCGGTGGCGGCCGCGTCGCCAAGGACCACCCCCGCGTCGCGGCCTACGGCGACGTCGATGAGCTCAACTCCGTCATCGGGATGGTCCGCGCCGAGCGCCCCGAGGATTTCTTCGACGCCCTCTTCACCACTATCCAGCGAGACCTGTTTTCGATCGGGGGCCAACTCGCGACCCCCGATCCGGAGAAAGTCCGGGCCGCGTTGGCCAAGGCTGAACTCTCGCCCGACCGGGTCGGCGAGTTCGAGCGGGTCATGGACGAGGCCGATCACGAGCTCTCGCCCCTCCGGGCCTTCGTCCTCCCGGCGGGAACGCCCAAGGCCGCCGCCCTCCACGTCGCCCGGACCGTCTGCCGGCGGGCGGAGCGGAGCCTCGTGACGTTAGGCGCCGAGGTGCCGGTGCCGGAGTTGTTCCTGATGTACCTGAACCGGCTCAGCGATTTGCTGTTCACGCTGGCCCGCCTCGCCAACCATCGGGAAGGCCGGGGCGACGTCACGTGGTGACGGTCCACCACGCCGCCGGGAGTTATCCGGTGGTGATCGAACCGGGGGCCTTGAACCAACTCCCGGCGTTGGTGGCCGAATGGCTTCCCGCTCGGCGGCTGGCGGTCATTACCGATCGCCATGTGGCCCGGGTCATCGATCACGCCCTCAAGGTGCCGGTCCTGGTCGTCCCGCCCGGCGAGGGCTCGAAATCGCGGCGACGATGGAGCGACCTCACCGACCAGCTGCTCGATCTTGGATTCGGCCGGGACAGCGGCCTCGTGGCCGTCGGCGGCGGAGTGATTGGCGACCTGACCGGGTTCGTGGCGGCCACCTTCCAGCGGGGGATTCCCTACGTCCAGGTACCGACCTCGCTGCTCGCCATGGTCGACGCCTCGGTCGGGGGGAAGACCGGCCTGAACACCCACCACGGTAAGAACCTGGTCGGGGCCTTCCATCCGCCGGCCGGGGTCGTGATCGATCCGGTCGTGGTCCAAAGCCTCGGCTCGACCCATGTCCGGGGCGGCCTCGTCGAAGCGATCAAGCATGGCCTGGTGGCCGACGCCGAGTATCTGGCCTGGATCGATGGTCACCAGGCCGAACTGTCGGCCCGGGTTCCCGAGGTGCTCGCCCAGTTGGTCCGCCGGAGTGTCGAGATCAAGGCCGCCATCGTGGCCGAGGACGAACACGAGACCGGCCGGCGGGCCATTCTCAACGCCGGTCACACGGTCGGCCACGCCCTTGAGTGGCTGTCCGGCTATCGGCTTCCGCACGGGGACGCGGTCGCCCTGGGCCTCGTGGTCGAAGCGCGGATCGCGACCCTTCTTGGCTTGGCGCCGGCCGGCCGGGCCGGGGAGTTGGCGGCGCGATTCGCCGGGATCGGGGTGCCGCTCGCCTTGCCGGCCGCCGACCAGGACGACCGGCTGCTTGACGTGATGGGTCGGGACAAGAAGGTCCGGGATGGCGCTTTTCGCCTGGCCCTGCCCCGGACGCCGGGGGCGCTGGCGACCTCGTCCGAGTGGACCACGGAGGTTCCCGGATCGATCGTTAGGCAAGCGTTAGGCAGCCATCGCGACGCACCCTGAGTGGTCTTTCCACACGATTATCCACACTGTCAGTTCGCTAACGTGTTCCTGGGCAACTGGTTACCGCCCTCCAGCACATTTCATCGCCTCCGGTTTTCCACCCGACGTAGACAAACACCGCAAGTCGTTGTCGCCTAACGATGTCGTGTGTTGATAGCCTAACGCTATTGACTCCGAGCCTAACCGCTTCCTAGATTGATGCCGTTGATTGCAGCAATCGAACACCCTCCGCTCGCATACGAAGCACGTCACTCTCGGTCGAGGCAGAATGCGTACCCAGCGCGAACGCCGTCCGCGTCCAGCGGGCCGGTCAGCTCCAGGTAGTTCGTTCGATCAGTACCTGTTGGACATCCGCAAACTGCCGATGATCACCGATCCAAAAGAAGAGGTTCGGCTGGCCAAGCGGGCCCAGAAAGGCGACCCCGAAGCCGCCGATCGGCTGGTCACCGCCAACCTCCGATTCGTGATTTCCTATGTCAAGCGGTTCCAGGGCCACGGGCTCGACCTCGGCGAGCTGGTCGCCATCGGGAACGAAGGCTTGCTCAAAGCCGTCAAGAAATTCGACCCGGCCCACGGCGTGAAGTTCATCAGCTATGCGGTGTGGTGGGTTCGCCAGTGCGTCCTCAAGGCCCTGGCCGAGCAGACCCGAACGGTCCGGATTCCGCTCAACCAAAACGCCGCCCTGCTTCGGATGGCCAAAGTCGAGAGCCTCCTCAGCCAGGAGCTCGGCCGGTCACCGACCGACGCCGAAACGGCCCGGGTGCTCGATGAATCGGTCGACACGATTCGATCGTCCCGGCTGGTCTCGACGGTCGAAATCTCCCTCGATGCGCCGGTCGAAAAGGGCGACTCCGGCTCCGCGACATTCGGGGAACGGGTCTCCGGACCGGCGAGCGCCGAGATTGAGGAGTTTGTCGATTCCGGTCTCCAGAAACAGTTTCTCGGCAAGCTCTTCGACCAG
>JAYTTT010000295.1:0-6266 GCA_043744895.1 Gemmatimonadota bacterium
GAACCGATCCTCGCCGTAGAGGATCATCGAATGGGAACAGTCGAGCATCAGCACGGTGGCCGCCGACGACCGGTACTCCGACTGCTGGACCATCAGGTCGCCGTACTCGAGATCGATCGGGACCTTGAGCCCTCCCCGGGCAATGGCGTTGCCGAGCGTTCCGGGAACATCGAGGTTCAGGACATCCCCGAATTCGTAGGGCTTTGAGGACGACTCAGCCTCGACGCCGGTGGACAAGAACGGGGTGTCGTGGGTGCCAAGGCTCGCCTTCCCAACGGAGCCCAGGAGGTTTTTCAGGGTCCGATAGCCCAGAAAATCGAGGCCTTTGCCGGTCAGGTCGAATTGGACTTGGTCGGCGGCCGCCCGGGCCTGCCCTCCGGGCCCAACCACCGCGGAGTAGCCCGCCGGAACCTGGGGCGGCTCTTTCATCTTGAGGTACCCTTCGTCCATCAGCCGCCGAACGATCTGGTCGAGCAACTGCGACAGCTCCCGCTCCAATTTCTGACCCTGCTCGGACTCCGGCTCGATATCGCCGCGGAGATACTTCACCATGTCCTGGGTCAGCTGCCCCGAGTTGAGCAGCGCCTCGAGGATGGCTTCTCGGAGCGAGTCCATCGACCGGTCGCCACCTTGCGGCGGCTCGGCCCACCACGGCCATTCGCCGGGCCCCCCGGCAAAGCCCGACTGGAGCAGGAAATCACCCAACTGATCGAGCAGCGCCTGGAGGTTGACGGCGTCGCCCAGTTCGGCGGTGTACTTGGCGTAGGTCGTGTATCGCATCCGGCCTGAAAAGTCGTCCAATCGCGGCGCGGAGGCAACTATCTTCCCGGCGTGTTCCCCAAAGTTCGCTCGGCGATCCTCTCGATCGGTGCTCTTCAGCACCGGAATTTCCGGCTGTTTATCGCCGGCCAGTTCGTTTCGCTCTGCGGAACCTGGATGCAGAGCGTGGCGCTCTCCTGGCTGGTCCTCGAGCTGACCAACTCCACCTGGAAAACCGGGCTGGTCAGTTTCTTTGGGGCGTTGCCGGTTCTGCTGCTGACCCTGTGGGGCGGGGCGGTGGCCGACCGGGTCAACAAGCGATTTTGGCTGATGGTGCTCCAAAGCTTCTTCCTGCTCGAAGCCCTGGCGCTCGGAATTCTCACCTGGGCCGGGATGATCACGGTCCCGTGGGTCTATGCGCTCGCCCTGCTGACGGGGGTGGTCAGCGCCTTCGAGATTCCGATCCGACAGGCCTACTTGGTCGAAATGGTCGGCAAGACCAATCTGATGAGCGCCATCGCCCTCAACAGCTCGGCCTTCAACCTCTCTCGGGTCGTCGGGCCGGCCCTGGCGGGCGTCGTCAACGCCACGCTCGGACCGGCGGCGTGTTTCTTCATCAATGCCGGGAGCTTTTCCGCCGTCCTGATCGGTCTCTATCGGATCGACCCAACCGAGGTTCGCTCGGATCAGAGCGGTCGCCGGGCCGGCTTTCGGGCCGGCTGGGACCATGTTCGGGCTCTGCCTCTGCCGCGGGCGTTGGTGACCCTGACGACCACCTTCACCCTCTTCGGTTCGGCGCTGATCGCGATTCTGCCGGCGTTTGCCCGCAAGTCATTGGGTGTCGATGTCGGCGGCTATGGGAGTTTGATGTCGGCGTTCGGCATCGGGGCCGCCCTCGGTGCGCTCACCTTGGCGGCCATCGGACAGCGGTTTCCCCGGGAACGGGTGGCTTTTCTCGCGGGCATCACCGCGGGGCTCAGCCTTCTCCTGCTGGGGCTGGTCCAAGGGTTCGGGTTGGCGGTCCTGCTCCTGCTCGTGGCTGGGCTCAGCATGGCGCTCAATGCCATCATGACGAACACGATTCTTCAGACCAGCGCTCCCGACCACATCCGCGGTCAGGTGATCGGTTTGTACTCCTTTATCGTGATCGGTCTGGCGCCGTTTGGCTCCGCGCAGGCGTCCTGGGTCGGCGAGCGGTTCGGGCCCTCATCGGCCATCGCGTTAGGTGGATCGGTCTGTCTGGTGGTGGCGCTGGCCATGGCGTGGCGCGCCGGCCTGTTCCGGCCCCAGCAACGCCTCGGGCCCCTGGCCCGGATCACCGGCGAGTACCCGGTCCCGGAGCCCTCTGACACCCAAGGAGGTGGGCGATGATCATCACGATCTCACGCGAACTCGGGGCTGGTGGGAGCGACGTGGCTCGCCAGGTGGCCGATGCGCTGGGCTGGCGGGTGGTGGACAACGAGTTGGTCGATCAGATCGCGGCCCGAACCGGCCTGAGTCCGGCCGAGGTCCGCGACCGCGAGGAGCGGGCCCCGGGCTTCCTCGAGCGGTTGATCCGGTTGCTGACCAAGGCCGCTCCTGAAATGTTGACACCCGCGGCCGAGCACGTCCCCGAACTGGAAGAGGCCAAACTGGTCAAGATCACCGAAGCGGTGGTCGAGGAGATTGCCCAGCAAGGCCGGGTCGTGCTGGTCGGCCGGGCCGCCCCGGTGGTCTTGAGCCGGGATCGCGATGCGCTCCACCTCAAGATCGTGGCGCCCAAGGCCGCCCGGGTCGAGGCGCTGATGAAACGGCTCGGTGTGACGCGGGACGCCGCCGCGGCCCAGGTTGAACTGTCGGATGCCAACCGGACCCGCTATCACGAGCAATACTACGAACGCGACTGGAGCGACGCGTCGCAGTACCATTTGGTGCTCAACACCGCGGCGTTAGGTATCGACCAAGCCGTGGCCACCATCGTCGGCCGCGCCAAGACGTTGTGGCCCGGCGAGACCCGGGAGCGGCGGGCCCCCCATCCCTAGTCGTCGACGTCGCGGCGCTTGTCGTGGCGGGGCGCCCGGAGCGCTGTCCAGCCGAATTCCTCACTCCGGCTGATTCGCTTCTGCGCGGCGAGGGCCTCCAACACCAGCTCGCATCCGGTCACCAGGGTTCCGGCATCGGTGTCGGGGCCCCCGGTCACCATCTCGGCCACCGCCACGAGTCCCGGCACCACCCGGAAGGCCTTCAGGCAGAGGTCGCTGGTTTCGTCGCCCGAGATCTTGAGGGCTTGCCCGGTGTCGAACCACGTCACGATCCGCTCCACCGGCTCCGCGTCGACCTCTCCGGCCCGGCCGAGGAAGGTCCGGTTGCAGGCCCGCCGGATCAGTTCCCTGGCGATGGCGTCGGAACCTTGGAGTTCGCCCTCGTACTCGAGCTCGAGTTTCCCGGTGACGGCCGGGAGCCCCGCATAGAGGTCGCTGATCCTGGGCACGACCGGCACTTCCCGGTGCGCCACGGCCCGGCGTTCGGCGTTGGAGACTACCGTTTCGAGCAGGCTGATCGGCAGGCGCTGGCTCACGCCGGATCGCTTGTCGACCCGCCGGTCGGCTCGGGCCTCGAAGGCCACCCGTTCGATCACCTCGCGGACGAACTCCGGGACCCGGACCGGAGGCCCGCCTCGTTCGACCCACGCCTCCTGCTTGGTGATGGTGACGCCGAGGTCGACGTCCCGAGGGTAGTGGGTCTGGATTTCGGCGCCGATCCGGTCCTTCAGCGGGGTCACGATCTTGCCGCGGGCGGTATAGTCCTCGGGATTGGCCGTGAACACCAGCAACACGTCGAGCGGCAGCCGAATCGGATACCCTTTGATCTGAACATCGCCCTCCTCCATGATGTTGAAGAGGCCGACCTGGATCTTGCCGCTCAAATCGGGGAGCTCGTTGATGGCGAAGATGCCCCGGTTGGCGCGGGGCAAGAGACCGTAGTGCATCGTCAGCTCGTCGCTCAGCAGATGCCCGCCCTTGGCCGCCTTGATGGGATCGAGGTCGCCGATCAGGTCGGCGATCGTCACATCGGGTGTGGCCAGCTTTTCAACGAACCGGGACTCCCGGTCGAGCCAGGCGATCGGGGTCCGGCCGCCGAGCTCGGCCAGTCGCTCCCGGCCGAACTTCGAAATCGGCGCGAACGGATTGTCGTTGACCTCGCTCCCGGCGATCACCGGGAGGTGCTCGTCGAGAAACCGGACCAGGCTCCGAAGCAATCGGCTCTTGGCCTGACCGCGGAGGCCTAGGAGAATGAAGTCCTGCCGGGCGAGCAGGGCGTTCACCACTTGGGGGACGATGGTGTCGTCGTACCCATGGATTTCGGGGAACAGCGGCTCTTCGGTTTCGAGAGCCGACAACACGTTGACCCGGATTTCATCGCGGACCGATCGGTGCCGGAGGGGCGCGGTACCCCAGCGGCTCGATTCGAGTTCGGCCAACGTGCGAGGAAGCGATTCGTTCGGCATGTCTTCGGGAAGCTCCGTCCTAAGTCGTTGTCGGCGATTGACAAACACGATTCGGCTCTTATTTTACCAAGCTAAGTTTTTCCGTGTCCAACGACGCGGACCGCCGACTCCGGAACAATGTAAACCCCGCTCACGAAGGAGTACCAATGTCGAAGTACGTTCTTGCTGCCGCGTTGCTGGCCTTGTCGGCCTGCGGCGAAAAGAAGGCCGCCGCCCCAGCCGTTGATTCCGCCGCCGTTGCCGCCCCGGCCCCGGCCGCGCCGGCCGCCATGGATTCGATGGCCAAGCCCGACAGCATGATGGCCCGCGACACGACCAAGCACTAAACCTTTTGGTCGAGGTCCGAGAGAGCCCCGGTGCGAACGCATCGGGGCTCTTTGATTTCCTAACGGTACGATTCGATGGCAACGCCGGCGATGGTGGTACCCGGTTCGATTTCCCGGCGAACTTTCGCGAGCCCGAGCGATGACCCGTCGTCGAGCCGGAGAATGGTACCGATGCGGGCCACCACCTTGTCGGCCAGAACGAGCTCGCCGGAACTCGGAATCTCGGTCCCCGGGGCCGAGCGAATCCGCCGAAGGAGCCAATTCGCGTGGCCCCGAAAATGGAGCCGGGCAACGGTTTCCTGCCCCACATAACATCCCTTGCTGTGCGATACCCCCGCGATGCCGCCGTAGTCGACTTCGGCGGGCATCGTTCGGTCATCGATTTCCGCGCCAAGCCCGGGAAAGCCGGTAATCACCCGCGCCGCAGCCACATCGTCCAGGGTTCCCAACACCGCGCCGCCCCCTGTCAACTCGGCCGCCGCCGCCCGGCACCCCGCGGATGACCCGGTCAGCAGGACGCGGAACGGGGCCCGGAGGCTGACCGGGGCAGCCATCCGGATCGCTTCTCCGCCCACCGACCCGGTAGCCACCCGCCCGGGATCGGGACAGCTGCCGAGTCGCTCCCGAACAAGACCGGTTCCGTGCTGACCGAGGACATAGAGAGCCTCCTCGGTCGCGGTCAGGTTTGCGACCTTGGCTACTCGGGGCGGAAACTGGCGTCGGAACAGGCCCGCTAAGTGGGCCTCAGCGGTTCCGTCGGCGACAACCAGGAGTCCCTCCTCGCCCGACCCGGCAAGCACCCAGCAGTCGGCGATGATCATGCCCTTGGGGGTCAGCAGGGCCCCGTACACCAGGCTGTTCGGTCCGGGCTTGACGACATCGTTGGTGAGGACGCCCTGAACGCACTCGAGCGCGCCGGGCCCCGTGACCACGAACTGGGCCGGCCGGTCGGGGACGATGACGGCACCATGCTGAATCAGGTCCAGCCGGTCAGGGGAGATTGCGATGGTCAGCACGTCTGAACGATAGGCTACTGATTGGCCGGCTCGTAGTAGCCGGCCTCGCGGTACGACCAGTCGAGTACCTCTACCGGGTGCGCCACCCGGGTCGCGAGGCCGACCGCCCGGAGGCCGGCCCCGATCTGCATCTGGCACCCCGGATTGCCGGTAAGCATCAGGTCGGGAGCCGGCTCGGCCGCCCGAATCGTGGCGATCTTGTCGTCGAGGACCGCTCGCGCCATCTCAGGATGGAGCACGCCGTAAATCCCGGCGCTGCCGCAACACCGGTCCGACCCGGGAAGCTCCCGCACCGTCAGCGACGGGATGGCCCCCAGCAGTGCGAGTACTTCAGCATGGACCCGCTGGGCGTGCTGGAGATGACAAGGGGCGTCGTAGCAGACGGTCAGTGCGAGTGGCCCGCCAGGCAACGGCCCGGCCGCCGCGAGCAACTCGCTGACATCGCGAACCCGGCCGGCCACATCGGCCGCCTCGGCGGTCCCGAGCAAGTGACCGAGGTCCTTGAGCAGCGCCCCGCAGCCCGCGCTGTTGACGACCACAAAGTCCGCTCGGCCCATGAAGGCTTTGACATTGACCATTGCCAGAGCGCGGGCCCCATCCAAATCGCCCGCGTGGTCGTGCAGCGCCCCACAACACCCCTGCCCCTCGACCTCCACCACCCGATACCCATTCACCTCA
>JAYTTT010000296.1:0-6264 GCA_043744895.1 Gemmatimonadota bacterium
TGACCATGAACATCGCCGGCGGGTTGCGCGACGGAGTTGGGATCGTCGGCGCGCTGGTACCCCCTGGGATCATCAACGGGATCGCGGACTTCGTCTTCCCGCTCCCGCCCGGCTACACGGACTGAGGAGGCCGGCGATGCGGGTCGTTGTCTGGTTGGGGGTCATCCTCGGTGCCGCGAGCGTGGTGTTCGGGATTTCGAACATCTGGCGCCAGTGGGATGGGGTGAACGGCCGAGGCCGCCTGATCATCATTGGGGTGCCGATTCTCCTCGGCCTCGCGATCGGCGGGGGCTTCGCGGTGGTGGCACTGGCGCTTCGCGGCGACGCCGTCCTGGTGGGCGCGCCGGGTCGGGACCTCGGCTACGAAGCCGGACCGTTACTCGATACCAGTGTCGTGCCGGGCATCGCCGGAGCCCCAAGCTACATCGCCCGCTTTCATGGGGCGAACGAACCGGACGACAGTATCGTGGCCCGGTTTACGGCGCGGCTGGCCCCGCTCGGGTTCACCCGGGTAGCGGAGTCGCCAGGCCCGGTCTTCCGGACCGGGGACGGGCGCCCGCTGGCAACTTTCGCGAGCGGCCGGACGAGGTACCGCCTCCATCTGCTCGAGGTGCCCCGCCGGATCGGCGGCGTAGTCGTCACGGGTTTCCGCGCCATCCTCGTTACCATCGTGAGCGATGACGGGGAGAAACGTTCGTGACGGGGTTTGTCATCCCGGCCGAAGCTCCGGCCGTGCTGTTCGCTTATGATTTTGGGGCCGGCGATTCGGCCCACCCTCCGCCGGCGTTGCCCCCTGGCGCTACGATCGAGGGCGGGCAAATGCGCTTCGGCATTGAAACACCCTCCACCGCCGCCGGCTTGCCGCTGGGTAACCGGGCATTCGGCGACGTGGTCTTCCAAGCCCAAGTCTCGCTGATCGAGGGCGCCGCCGACGATCTCTACGGCATCTTCGTTCGGCGGCCGATCGATGGTCCCCGGCAGGGCCGTTTCGCCTGCCTCATGATGGGACCAGGCGGGCGGCTTTCGGTCCAGGGGTTCGACGGTCAAGCCTTTCATCCGGTGATCGACGGACCGCTCGATCAGGGTTTGACCTTTGCGCCGGGACTTCACGATCCCAACCTCTTTCAGGCCGTCACGGCCGGCCCCCAAGTCACCTTTCTTCTCAACGACGTGGTCGTCACCGGCCTGTTTGTTGACTCCCCTCTCATGGCGGGGGAACTCGGCCTGTTCGTCCACCACGGGGCCACGTCGGCCCGGGCGATCATTGGGGTGGACTGGGTCCATGTGCGCGCGCTGATGGCGCCTAACGTTTATCCCTGACTTCTCGGCACCCCTGATGGCCGAACGGGTGTCTGGGCTCGTCTGCGTCGACAAACTGGCCGACCGCGACGGCGCCGAAATCTGGCTGGCCCGGCGTCCCGACGGCTCGCCGGTGGCCGTCAAGCGCCTGACCTCGTCGCGCCCGGACCGGGTGGTTCGTTTCGAAGCGGAGGGCCGGCTCCTGAAGGCGGTCGGGGGGCGCCATGGGCTGATCGGGTGCGTCGCGGTGCTCGACGATCCGAAGGCTCTGGTTCTCGAGTACCTGGGAGGCGGGAGCCTCCGCGACCGGATCGGTGACCGGCCGGCCGGGCTGCCGGCGGCCGAGGGATGCCGGATCCTGGCGCGGGTCGCGGCCGCGGTGGCCTGGCTCCATCGGAACGACATCATCCATCGGGACATCAAGCCTTCCAACGTGCTCCTCGGTGCGGGGGGCGCGGTTCGCCTGATCGACCTGGGGGTCGCGGCGTCCGGCCGTCCGCCGCGGGGTCTGCCGGACGGGTTTGTCGAAGAGGAGGTCGGGACCCTGGGCTACACGGCCCCCGAGCTGCTTCGAAACCCGGCCACGGCCACCGTGGCGGTCGATATCTATGGGTTGGGGGCCACGTGGTACGAGACGCTCACCGGCCACCTTCCCCACGATTTCGGCCCGACCGAGCCGATCGAGTCGTTTCGGGCCAGGATCCAGGACGGCGAGCGGGCGGTCCCGCTCCGGTCGCGTGGTGAGTTTCCGCTCGCGCTGGCGGCGGTGGTCGATGCCGCGCTCGCGGTGGAACCGGGCGGGCGGCCCGAGGCCGCGGCCGCCTTGGCGGAACAGATTGCCGAGTTTGCCTAACGGGCCGTGACGGTGTAGCGATCGCGGCGGTCCCGGAACCGGTCGATGTGGAGGTGGAGGCCGGTGCCGGCGCGGTCGGCCAGGCCGGCGGCCATGGCCGCCCGGATCTGGCGCTGAAGGATGACATCGTCGGAAAAGTCCTTGACCCGGATTCCGACCGCCCCGAAGCCCGCGATCAGGTACCCGGTTTGTTCCCGGCTCAAGTCCTTGACTCGGATATCGAGCGCCCCGCCCGGCCCATACAAGGACAGATGCTCCGGGTGATCGGCCCCCGTCACCTCAACCCCCCGCTGGTACTTCCGCTGGAATCCGAGCCGGACCCGTTCGACGGCGACCCGGAACTGGTCCGTCGTCAGTCGGGCCGGGAGATTCTTGCTGAGGTCCATCCGTCGCCCCCCACCCTTGGAGAACGCCGCCGGGGCATCGATCCGGTTGAAGCGGTAAATGTCCTGCACCGTCGCGGCCAGCGCCTCGATCGTGGGCCGGACGAATCGGTTGTCGGCCAGCATGCTTTTCTCAAAGCCGGCGAGCGCCAGGGCAAACTCCTCGAGTGCCGCGTCGCGAAGCCCGAGGTCGAGGAGCGTGGATCCCCGCTCGATCGAGCGACTCGATTCGACCATCAGGGAGTCGTAGAGCTGGGTTTCCCGGTAGGTGAACGAGTCGGTGGTCTGGCTGGCCGCCCGGCGGGCCGCGAACCAGGCGCGGTACCCGAAGTACCCGCCGCCGATGCCGACGGCCACGAGCGCCACGAGCACCGCGACGGCCCAACCCGGGAAGCGGCCTCTCGCCGGCGATGGTCGCGGCGGCGGTGGGGCGGGTGGTGCAGCCCGGGCCACGGGAGCAGGTGGCGGCGGGGGTGGCGCCACCGGATCGGCCCGCGGCTCGCCGGTGGCCACTTCCCACTTGGCCGTGGGTCCGATCTCGATCCGATCTCGGTCGCGAAGCCGGGTCGGCTGGGTAATTGGCCGGCCCCCGATTCGGGGCGGCGATGCCCCTGGGAACGGGGAGAGGTAGAGGCCATCGGGACGGCTCGAGAGGGAAGCGTGCCGCTCGGCGATTCCCTCGAGCGAAACCTGGAGCGCGGCGTTTCCGCCCGACCCGATCCAGAACGGCGATCGATCGACGATCACCGGCCCGCCCGGTGTGGGCGGAACCGGAACCAGTTGGACGGGCGGCGTCACGAATCAGTCAGCCGCTACGGTCCCCGTTTCTTGGCGACCGCATCGCGGAGCTTGCCGACTTCGGCCTGGGCCTTAGGGTGGCCCCGCTTGGCGGCCTTTTCCATCCACTCGAGCGCCAGCGCCTCAGACTTGGCGACGGAGTCCCCGTTCTTGTAGAGCAGTGCGAGCTGATACTGGGCTTCGGCCACGCCCAGCGCGGCGGCCTGTTCATACCAGCGGAGCCCCTCGGTCTTGTTGCGGTTGGTTCCTTCGCCCTTCATCAGCGCGCGGCCGAGGGCCGACATCGCCTCGGCTTCGCCGGCGGTGGCGGCTTTGGTGAACCAGGAGACGGCTTGCTCCCGGTCACGGCGGACGTCGTCGCCGCCCTCGTTGATGAGCCGACCGTAATAATACTGGGCCTTCGCGTTGCCTGCCTCCGCGGCCCGCCGGTACCAATCGGCGGCCATCACCCGATTGACGGGGGTGCCGAGACCCTTCTCGAACATCAGCCCGAGAATCTGCTGCGCGGCGACGCCTCCCGTGCGGCCCTCCTCCTCGCATTGCTTGAGGACCTTATCCCAATCCTGGCTCGCGTTGAAGTAGGTGGTGCAACTGGTCTTGGCCTCGGGCTTCGGGGCTGCCGGGGAGGGCCCGGGGGTCGGCGGTTTCGGGCGCTCGTAGCTCGTGGTGACGACTGCTTTTGGTTTCTTCGGCGGAGGCGTCGCTTGCCTGACCCGGTTGAGCCGGGGGCCCCAGGTGCTCACATCGCCGGTGGCGAGGGTCAACGTCTCGTCCGCCGGCTCGAACCCCGGCGCTTCGGCTCGGAGCTGATGGGATCCGGTGGCGAGTCGAATCATCCCGAGCGAGACCGACTGGCCGTCGACCGTCACCTGGGCGGAACGCGGGAGGTTGCCGCCGATTTGAAGGGTGGCGGAGTCGGGGGCGGTCGCCACGGTCGGCGGCGGCACCGGCGCGACGGATTCGACGACCTCATTCGGGGTTTGCGAGCGCCACCAGAGCACGCCTAACGCCACGAGCAGGATCAGCGCGGCGGCAGCCAGGCCGGCCCAGAGGGGGTTCCGGGCTGCCGGTTGGACCGGGGGTGGCAGCGGTGGAGCCGGCTGCGGCGCCGGGATGACGACTTGCGATTGGGTCTGGGTTGCGGGAACCCGGCCGAGTTCGCCAAGGACCTCGTACTCGCTTCCGACCGCCCGCTCCACGGCCTGGAGCAGCTGGGTGTCGGGCTTGGAGGCGCTTGATCCGGCGCCGAGGTCCTGGGCGTAACGCCCGAGGACGTTGGTTCCAGCCAGGTCATAGACCTGGTTCCCGGAGGCCGAGTCGGCCCGCTTGTGGAGCCGGAGGGCCGCCAGCCGGCCGGTGCCGCGCTCCCGGACGATGAAGACCGGGTTGCCGGTGCCGTGGTCCATCCGGCCGAGGTACTCGTATTGGGTCCCGGTCGCTTGCTTGACGGCCTCGACTACGTCGTCCGCTCCGCCGGTCGGTACGGCGGACAGGTCGGCGCCGCATTTCGGGCAGAATTTCGCGCCGGCGGTGACGACCCGCTGACAGGCGCCGCAACGTTCCTCAAGGCCGGGGAGCGAGGCATCGAGCCGGCGAAGGACCTCGAGCCACATCGAACTCGGCGAGGATCCGGGGTGGAGCTGGAGGGCCACCAGATGCTGGGTTCGGCGCTCGCGGGCGAGGTAGAGAATTCGGTCCTTGGACCCCTGCAATGCCTTGGGCACGGCATGCAGCTGGGTCATCCCGGTGTAGTCGGTCATCGGAAACTCCCGGTCGGGTCGAGCAAACGACGGTTGGTGACGGCAACGGGCATGGTGACCTGCTACCTCCAGTACTGAATCATATAGAGACGATGATTCGGCCGGGTGTTCCGCTGACCGAGCTGGCAGAACGCGAAGTGACTCGCCGCGACCGTCTTGAGGCGATCCGCGTCGGCTTTGGAAGCGGCCCGCACCAAGAAGGTCGGCCCAGCCCGCAGTTCCCAGTCGCGGCCGGTCTCGACCACCTGGAGCTGGCTTCGGTCGTACGGGAGACACTCTTCCTTCTTGATCTCGGTCCGCAAGTCAGAGGGAGATTTCCAGTATTCGACGTAATACGACGTCGAGTCGGGCCGGTTGGTTCGGCGGCCGACGTAACAGTGCTGCTTGTAGCGTTTGGCGAGGTTCATCGCCCGCTCGGCCTCATCCTTCTTGTCGAATCGGAGGAGCGCCTGGCCCTGATGCTGGACCATCCATCCCCGTTCCTTGTCGTTCTTGAGGCCGAGGAGCGAGGGCTCGTAGCTGAAACAGTCTTCGCCCCCGCCGATGGCGACGCCGACGCTGTCACCGCGGACCGTGATGTTGGCCGTGGCTGACTTGGCCTCAACCTGGGCGGTGATGACGGCTCGGCCGACGGCCTTGGCGGTGACCTCGCCATTGCCGACGGTGGCAACGCTTGGGTCGCTCGACGACCAGATGACCGGGCGGTCGAGTCGCCGGCCGTTGGCATCGGCCACCGACGTGGCAAGCCGCCGGGTCTCGCCGATGGCCAGCGAAAGGCCGCTTGGCGCCAGGACGACGGTCTCGACCGAGGGGGCGGCGACCGCGATCTGCACGTTGACGGCCGCCACCTTCGCGGCCGTCGCGGTGATGGTCGTGTTCCCAACCCGCTTTGGCAAGATCGTCACCGTGTCGCCCGCCACCGATACCAGCTGGGCGATGGCGGTGTCGCCGGTAATTCCCCAGGAGACCGACCGGGCGGGAACCCGTTCGCCCTTCTGGTTCTTGATCATCGCGACGATCTTCGCGGGGGTTCCGAGCGTGGCGGTCACGTGCGGAGGCAAGACCTCGATCGTGAGGGTGGTCTTCGGCCAGACCATGTAGATCGCGATCGCCAGGGCGAGGGCCACCGGAAGGACCCAGGTCGGAACTAGGGCCCGGTGCCCGAACTGGG
>JAYTTT010000297.1:0-6256 GCA_043744895.1 Gemmatimonadota bacterium
AAACGTTGCTGGCTGGCCATGGGACTGACAGCGTGGGTCGCCCGCTCGCGCGCGGGCGTGGATTGAAACGGTCCAACGTCCGTATCTCGATTTGCGACGTCGCCCGCTCGCGCGCGGGCGTGGTCACGGCCCTTGCGACCGTCCTCGGTCAGCTCTCCGCTTGGTTGTCTGCAGAAATTCAGCAATCGTACGCTGATTCGAAGCCGGCCTAACATCGCGACGACCTCGACGACCAACACCCAAAGCTGGCAGTTCGACGGTACCTTCTCGGACGGAGCATGCGCTCTCGTCGAGCCGGTGTCGAGACGCTAACCTCCAAGCTCCCGATACCACGCAGCGAACGCCACCTCGATGAACTGCTTGCTGAACAACGTCCACTCCCCAAACGACGCCGGAACCGCATACTCCGCCGCCCCAACCGCCGCCGTCTGCCCCCGCTGGTGCGCCTGCCGCGCCGCCCGCTCCACCTCCCCCAACATCGCCAGATACCGATCGACATCCGCCGCCTCCGCCATCGGCCCATGCCCCGGCACATACCGCACGTTCCCATCCTTCCGAATCGCCCGGACCGTCCGGTCCAACTGCGACGGCACCGCGTTGACATAGTTCGGAAACATCCCGTTCCAAACCAGATCCCCCGCAAACACCACCCCCGGCTCATCCAACTCGAGCGACACATCGCTGGCCGTATGTCCCGCCCTCGGCACGATCCGCACCGTCCGGCCCCCCAGATCGAGCGTGCTCGACGCAGCCGGGTCGATCAACATGGCGTCCGCCAACGCCTGGTCCCTCGCCGCGTTCCCCGCCTTGTTCTTGTCCTTGACCCAGGTCCGGGTCGTTTCGGTCGCATGGACCATCGGGGCGTCGGATGATCCCCGGTATCCCGCTACGCCCTCGGTATGGTCGCTGTGGTAGTGAGTCACCACCACATGGCTCGGCCACTTGCCGGTCAGCTCCCGCGATTTCGTGGCCAGCCAGGTCGCCCCCGCCGCCGAGCCGAAGCCCTCGATGGCCAGGACCCCGTTTCGTCCGGCAATCAGCCCGCCGTTGCAGATCGTCGTGAAGTCCCCCCCAAGCGGGGTCGAAATCAGGGCCCAGACCCCCTCGGCAACCTGCTCCAGCCGGGCAAACGGTTCCGCGGCCACCACTCGGCCCAGCGCCGGCCCCGGCCACCGAGTCCGAAGCGACGGAAGGAGAACCGCAGCGGCCGACAGATGCGCGGCACACGAGCCGGCCTGGGCCAGAAACTGACGGCGGGTTGGAGTGGTCATCTTCAGAATGCTCCCAAGGTGGTGCCAAGGATCAGGACCGCCGTCAATGCGATCAGCGGTCCGATGACGGATACCATGAAGATATCGAGGTACGATTGCCGGTGGGTCAGGCGACAAATGCCGAGCATGGTGATGACCGCCCCGTTGTGGGGCAGGGAGTCGAGACCGCCGGAGGCGATGGCGGCAACCCGGTGGAGCAGCTCGGGACTGATCCCCGCGGCGTTACCCAGTTCGAGATAGGTCTTGCCTAACATGTTGAGCGCGATGCTCATCCCGCCGGACGCCGAGCCGGTGATGCCGGCCATGATGTTGACCGCAATCGCTTCGGAAATGAGCGGGTTGCCCGGAGCGATCCCAATCACGAACGCCTTGATGACGGCAAAGGCCGTCAGCGACGCGATCACCGAGCCGTAGCCGACCTCGGAGGCCGTGTTGAAGATCGGGAGCAGGGAACTCATCGTCCCCTGATTCACCGAGGTGAGGAGATCGGTCCACCGCCGCCAGTGGAGCACGATGGCCGCGACCACCGCCACCGCCAACGCCACGATCAGCGACCAGATGCCCCGGACCTCATTCAGGGTGACGCCCCCGTACTTCTTCTCGGCCAGATACGACACATCCATGCTCGGGATCAGCCACTTGGTGACCGCCAGGTTCACCGCGATGACCAGGATGATCGGAAGCAGCGCGATCATCAGGCCGGGCCGGTGCTCCGACGGGCTCGCGTCCAAGTGTTCGAGCGGGTGGTCTCCATAGCCTTCACCAGCTGACTCGGCCCGCCGGCTTCGGCGGTTGAGCCAGAACATCCCGAAGCCCAGCATCATCACCGCGGCGATAGTGCCGAGACCCGGGGCGGCAAACGGGTCGGTGCCGAAGAACGGCATCGGGATCGCGTTCTGGATGGCGGGGCTTCCCGGCAGACCGCTCATGGTGAAGGTGGCCGAGCCGAGGACGATCGCGCCGGGGATCAGCCGCTTCGGGGCGCCGGCGGCCCGGAATAGGGCGACCGCAATCGGATACGCCGCGAACACCACCACGAAGACCGACACGCCGCCGTACGTCAGGATCGCACAGGAGAGCACGATCGCGAGCGGGGCCCGTTTGGCGCCGAGCCGGGCCACGATCCATCGAGCGATGGTGGCGGCCGAGCCCGAGTCGCTCATCAGCCGGCCGAAGATGGCGCCGAGCAGAAAGAGGGGGAAATACTTGGCCAGGAACCCGCCGAGGCTGGTCATGAACACCTGGGTATAGGTGGCCAGCAACCGGGGGTCGCCACCGATCAGGGCGGCGAACAGGGCGAGGACGGGAGCCAGCACCAGCACATTGATACCCCGATACGCGAGGTACATCAGCAGGGCCAGCGATACGAGAATGCCGAGGACTCCGATCATGGCGCTCGGTTCACCGGCCCCAGATAGTGATCGAGCCAGGCCAGTGACTCCGTCACCAGGTCGGGGCGCGGCAGGAAGTGGCCGCCTTCGTAGACGATCTGCTTCTTGTCGCCCGGGAGGGACCCGAGCAGGCGGAAGAACGGCTTCTGGGAAAGCTCATAGGGAAAGACGCTGTCATACTTGCCGCTCAGCATCAACACCGGCACGTGGATCCGGGGCAGGAAGTTGACCGGGTCCGCCTCGGGACGGATCGGGCTCATGGCGAGCCCGGCAACGTAGAGAATGGCGGTCTTGAAGCGCGGCTCGACCGCGACCGCGATCCCGCCGATCCTCCCGCCCCAGCTGGCACCCACGTAGGCCAGCCGGGTGCTGTCCACGTCGCCCCGCGAGACGGCATAGTCGATCGCGCGCCGCATCTCCTTGGCGCGCCGGAGCAGCAGGTCACGCTCCGCCACGGCGCCGGACGGTTCGGCGGCGTCGCGGCCGGTGGCGCGGCCGAGGATGCCGGCGTAGACCGGATAGATCACGGCCCGCCCGCTCCGGACGATGTAGTCCACGATCCAGATCGGCAGGTGGTGCGGATCCGGCATGATGAACGCGTCCGACGCCGGCCAGATTACCGCGGTCTGGTACGGCGGTTGGGCATGCTTCGGCAGGAAGACAATCACCGGCAACCGGTCGGCGCCGACCGGCCCCTTCACCGTGACGTCCTCGCGAATCCAGTCGGCCTCGCTCGAATCGCGCGATTCCACTTTGGGCTCGAGCGGCGTCCGGTCGTAGTCGTAGAAGGCGAGATATCCCTTGAAGGTCGCGTCGTCCACCGGCGTGATCTTGGTGAAGTCGCGAGTCAGACCCGGGAGCGGCGCCCTGGCGCGGGCGAGGTCGGGGCTCTGCCCGAGGCGGCGGATCAGCCGGATCCCGTTGAGGCCGGAGCGATCGAACTCGGGTTGGGTGTACAGCTCCGAGAACAGATAGATCGGATCGGACCACCCACCGCCCAGGATGTAGCGGCTGCCCGGCTCCCGGCTGTTCTCGGTCCATTCGCGGACGTTGCCCGCGAGGTCGTAGACCCCGCGCGGGCTGACCGCATTCGGATCGCCCCCGCGCACCGGTCCGGTCGACTCGTAGCGCCCGTGCGGCACGACCCAGCGGGCCGCGTCGGGGATCGCGGCGGCGTTCCACTCGACCACGGTCGGGATGTCCTTCCCCGCGAACCGCGCAAAGGCCCGCGCCTCGTACCAGCTCACGCCGCCGACCGGGAAGTCCTCCTGGTCCGCGGGCGGCGCGCCGCCCACCCAGGTGGAGGGGCCCGGCCGGCCGGTCCGGTCCACGAAAAGCGCCATCGCCTGTTCCCACGGAACTGGGCGCCCGTCCCGGACGATGGTCGAATCCCAGTACTCCCGTTTGCCGTACCCGCCCGCATCGACGAATGCCTTGTAGCGGCGGTTGGTGACCTCGAGGCGGTCCATCAGGAAATCGGGGAGGTCGTAGGGACCCGATTCGGCAATGCCGTAGAGCGTCCCCTTCAGGTGGGCCCCTGCGAGGGCCACCATGTCCGGATCAGGATCGGCGACGCCGCGGAGCACCACCGGGTCGGGAATCGGTACGTACGACCCGCCGAGGCGCGCGCCCATGACGGTGACGGTGCGGTAGCCGGGCTTGGTGTAGCGATAGAACCAGGCGTCCTTGGGGATCCGCACTGCGGGCGTCGGGGTGGTGCCGACGGGAATCCACCGCGACGTGTCGCCGAGGGGCGCCCGGGTGACCGAGGCGCCGGCGGGCACGCTGAGAAAGGTCTGGGTCTGGGCGACCGCGAACCAGAACTTGGTGATCGACGAATCGGCGGGGGCCCGGGCGGCGGCTTCGGTCGTCAGCGCGAACGCCGAGTCGAGGCGGTCGGCCTCGATCAGGCGCTGGATCGTGGGCAAGGCAATGTCGTGGACCCAGCGGGCTCGGCGCTCGCGCACGGTGAAGATGGTGGCGAGCGCGAGGACCGCGAGCGCCGCGCCGCCCGCCGCCACCACCGTGGTGCGCCGGCTCCCGATCGCCCCCGGCCCCGGTGCCGCGATCGCCCGCAACTCCGCCAGCAGCGCCGTTGGGGTCGCGGGACGGGCGGCCGGATCGGTCGCGAGGCATCGGGCCACCAACTTCACGAGGGCCGGCGGGGCGGCGGGACAGCGCGGTCCGAGCGACGGCGCCGGTGCCGTGATTTTCTGGGCGATGATCTGCTGCCAGCTTCCGGCGAAGGGCGGCTGCCCGGCGCAGATCTCCCAGAGCATCACGCCGACCGCGTACAGATCGGCGCGATGGTCGACGTCGCGATCGCCGGCCGCCTGCTCGGGCGCCATGTACACGGGGGTACCAAGGGAGACGCCCTCAATGGTGAGGGTCGCCGTGTCGCGCGCGTCTCCGACGGCTTTGGCAATGCCGAAGTCCACGACGACCGCGTGGCCGGCGGAGATCAGCACGTTGTCGGGCTTGATGTCGCGGTGGACGACCCCGATGGCGTGGGCCGCCACCAGCGCCTCGGTCACGTCGATCGCGACCTGGAGGGCTCGGGCCGGCGGGAGGGCGCCGTCGCGCGCCAGGAGGTCGCGGAGCGATTCGCCGGACGCCACCGGCATCACATAGTAAAGGAACTCGCCGGCTACCCCCGAATCCAGGAGCGGCAGGATGTGGGGGTGGTTGAGGCGGGCGGTGATGGCGATTTCACGGAGGAACCGCTCGCTGGTGAGCTCCACGGCGAGTTCGGGGCGGAGCACCTTGAGCGCGACGTCGCGCCCGTGCTTCAGATCGTGGGCGAGATAGACCGTTGCCATGCCGCCCGCGCCGAGCTGGCCACCGAGGCGATAGCGGTCGGCGAGGGCGGTGGCGAGGGGGGTCCGGTCGGTCACGCCGCTAAGATGGGGCCCGGCGATCACCGATGTCAACCGCGCCCCGGAGAGGCCCTCGCGATTCGGTAGCCTGCGGCGCCGGGGTCCTACCGCCTCCTGTTCCACAGCCGCTTGAGCAGCTCGGGGCGATGGCCCTTCCGATCAACGTCACCGCGGCCCGGGTCATGGGGTTAACCGCTTCGGTTCGTAGACGACCTTCCCGCCGAGGATCGTCATCGCCACCCGGGCCGTCGGGATCTCGTTCTCGGGAACCGTCATGATGTTCTTCGTGAGCACCACGAGGTCGGCGAGCTTTCCCACGCGGATCGAGCCTTTCTCGTCCTCTTCGAAGGCGGCGAAGGCATTGTTGATGGTGTAGGCACGAAGCCCCTCGTCGCGGGTGACGCGCTGCTCAGGAAGGAAGACGGTGCCGTCGATCGTCTGCCGGGCCACGCTTCCCCAGAAGCTCGGGATCGGGTCGATTTTTTCCACCGGGACGTCGGTGCCGTTGGTGATGGCCACGCCGGCGTCCCAGAGGGTGCGCCACAGGTAGGACGTGCGCCGCGCCCGCTCCGGGCCCAGCCGCTTGGCCACCCACGGGCCGTCGGAGATGGTATGGATGCCCTGCATGGAGGCAATCACCCCCAATTGCTTGAAGCGCGGGATGTCGGAGGGGTCGATGTGCTGCGCGTGTTCGTCGCGCCAGCGAAGATCGGTCTTC
>JAYTTT010000298.1:0-6253 GCA_043744895.1 Gemmatimonadota bacterium
CCCGCCGCAAATGAACAGGATGTCCTTGGTGTTGATCTGGATGTATTCCTGCTGGGGGTGCTTCCGGCCGCCCTGTGGCGGGACCGACGCGACCGTGCCCTCCAGAATCTTGAGCAACGCCTGCTGGACGCCCTCGCCCGACACGTCCCGGGTAATGCTCGGGTTTTCCGATTTCCGGGCGATTTTGTCGATCTCGTCGATGTAGACGATGCCCCGCTCGCACTCCGCCACGTTGAACTCACCGGCTTGGAGCAACCGGACGAGGATGTTCTCGACATCCTCGCCGACGTAGCCGGCTTCGGTCAGGGTCGTGGCATCGGCGATGGTGAAGGGGACATCGAGAATTCGGGCCAGGGTCTGGGCCAGGAGCGTCTTGCCGACCCCAGTCGGGCCCAGCAGCAGGATGTTCGACTTATCGAGTTCGACCTGGTTGTCCCGGCCGGCCGAGGCGTTGATCCGCTTGTAGTGATTGTAGACGGCCACGGCCAGGGTTCGCTTGGCCCGGTCCTGTCCGATCACGTATTGGTCGAGGACGTCTTTGATTTCGCTCGGCGTCGGGACATGGGTGATGTTGTCGACCACGTCCCGGTCTTCGTCCTCGGCCAGAATCTCATTGCAGAGGGTGATGCACTCATTGCAGATATACACCGAGGGGCCGGAGATGAACTTCCGGACCGAGTCCTTCGACTTTCCGCAGAAGGAACAGCGGAGGTGCTTGTCGTTCGACATGCCGCTCGGTGTTTGAAAGACGAGGTATTGGGTCCGGGACGGGGGGAAAGGTGGCCGGAGTGCTCCGGCTTCGTCAAGAGGCAACGGCCGACTGGAATTCCTAATCGATTGTCATGCAATGGGATAGGGTCTCGTCCAACGGCTGGGCGCCTACCGCCTCAGCTGGGCAATGAGTTGTCCGATGACCCGCCCGATGGTTTGAGCCAGTGGCACCGCGTCGAATCGGATCCAATGGACCAGACCGGGAAGGACCGTGAAGAACCCCTGGATCAGAAACAGCGCCATCCCGACAAACAACAGGGTGACCGACATGATCAGCACGGCCCCCGCCATCATGGCGACCATCGCCACCGCCAGTAGCGTGTAAACAAACACCATCAAGACGGCGCCGAGGATCCGCCCGAGGAGGGTCGGACCGGTCCGGACAGCGCCCCCGGGCGTTTCGAACCGGAGGCGTTTCGCCCCTTGGGCCTCGAGCCGATGAACCCGTTGGGCCAGGCCCGGGTGCCAGCCCCCCGCCGGCTCGATCGAGCCCGCCCCCGAAGTTGGGGGCCAATGGAGGAACAGGATCCCAGCGCTGTCAGCCCGGGCAAACCGGGTCTCGGCGCGATCGAGACGCTGCAGCGCGTGGGCCATCCCATCGGGGTTGCGGGTCAATTGGACCGAGGTGGCGTCGGCCAGGTACCGGCGAGCCCGCCACATGGCTCCGAGCAGCGGGCCGAAGAACAACATCTGGCCGATCGTGATCAGAAACTGGGTGCTAGCGGCCGCCAGGGTAAAGGGGAGCTGGAGCACCGGGAGACAGCCCCCGCGGTTCGACGGATCCTCATTCGGAGGTTCCCGGGACAGCAACTCTGCCACTTGGGCAACCGCCTGCTCGTTGCGCGAGAACAGGCCTCGTACGCTGCGCCAGAGAGTTCGGCGGGACTGCCGGGCGGAGCCGGCGGTCAGGATCGTTCCGAGCAGTCCATACGTCTGGTTCACCGACAGAAGCAGCATCGCGATCTTGAGATCGCCATTGCAGATCGAGCCAATGGCGTGGCCCAGGGCCGCCTGGGTTTCATCGCGGTTCAGGGTATCGAGCAGCCCCCGGGTGACCACGATCGTGGCGTGCTCCGGGTCACGGCCGACGGCGGCGAGGTTCGGCTCCGGCTGATCGAGGATCTTGACCGCGGGGGGCGTCAGACCGGCCGCGATCGCCATTTCATGGAGGACGTTGACCAGCTGCTGCTCTTCGAGGTCCTTCGGATTCGGGTCCCGGGCACCGATCGAGAGGAGGATACCCCCGGTACCGGCCCGCCGGAAAAGCGCCCGGACCCAAACCCACAACAAAAACATCAGCGCCATGCCGGGAAGGACCAGCGCCAGCCCAAACTTACCTAACGCCAACCAGTCGAGCGTCGACCAGTCGCCCTGGTTGATGCCCCGGTCGATCGGTTCGAATACCCGGGGAAGCAACTGCCCCGCCGCCCGCACCGCCTCCCAGAACGGGGCCGGGACCGGGGTGGCGAGGTTGATGAGATGGGCCCCGGTCAGCACCGTCAGGTACAGGACCGGTGTGACCATCAAACTGAGGGGAATGCCCGCCAGCGCCACCGCCAGCCCGCCAAGGAGCGCGAACCGCAGCGTCTGCCGCCGGTGGCGGGCCTGCTCTTCGAAGAACGTGGTTCGGGACGCCGTCAACGGCTCGGCCCCCCCGAGTGCCGAGCGCCGAGTGCCGAGTGCCTAGACGACGGCGATCGCCCCAGCCTTCGGCACGTAGACTTGATCGATGATCCCGTACGCCTTCGCTTCCTCGGCCGACATATATCGGTCGCGATCGGAGTCGCGCTCGATCACTTCCGTCGGCTGCCCGGTGTGCTTGGCGAACAACGTGTTCAACAGCGACCGGGTATGGAGGATTTCCCGGGCCGCGATTTCGATGTCGGCCGCGGTGCCCTGCGATCCGCTCGACGGCTGGTGGATCATGATCCGGGCATTGGGCAGGGCGGCCCGCTTACCCTTGGCCCCGGTTGCCAGCAGGAAGGCGCCCATCGAGGCCGCCATGCCCATGCAGATCGTGTTGACCGGCGCCCGCAGGTGCTGAATCGTATCGTAAATGGCGATCCCGCTGTGGACGTGCCCGCCCGGCGAGTTGATGTACATGTAGATGTCTTTCTCGGGATTGTCGGCGTCGAGAAAGAGGAGCTGGGCGATGATGATGTTGGCGACGTCATCGTTGATCGCCGCCCCCAGGAACACGATCCGGTCCATCAACAACCGGGAGAAGATGTCGTAGGTGCGCTCGCCGCGGGGCGAACGCTCGATGATATAGGGCGGATACAGCATCGTGCTCATAGTGCGGCCTCTTCGATCGTGGACTGGCCCCTGAGGAAATCGAACACCTTGTCTTCGGTTATTCCGCGCTCGAGCTCTTGGAGCCGCTTGGCCTTCTCGAGTTGAGCGTACACTTCGTTGGGCGACAGGCCGCGGACCACCGCCAGGGCATTGATCCGCTCGTCGAGGTCCGCCTCGGTGGCAAACAGTTTGTGGGCGTCGGCGATCGCGCCGAGGGCCAGTTCTCGCTTGACCTGACCCTCAGCCACCGGTCGAAATTCGGTGTTGAAGGTCTCTTCCCGCTCGGGGGGAATCTTGTAGGCATGGAGGTAGGCGTGGAGCGCCCGCCCTACCAACGATGGCGGAGCCTCGATCCCGTTGGCGCCGATGATCTCCTGTAGCAGACTCTCCCGGACCCCATTGTCGGCCTCCCGCTCGGCCGCCCGCTCCAAGTCGGCCCGCACGGCGGCGTGCAGCGCCGCCACGTCGTCGAAATCACCGACCGACTTGGCGAACGCATCATCGAGAGGCGGCAGCTCCTGGCGCTTGACCTCGTGGACCGTGACGTGGACCCGGCGCGAGGTGCCGCGGCGCGACTCATCGGGATGGTCGTCGGGAAACTTGATTTCCGCCTCGGCCGACTCACCCGGTTTGAGGGAAAGGACCCGCTCCTCGAGGGCCGGCATGGCTTGACCCTGGCCGATCACGATCGTGTACGGTTGGGCCGGTTTCCGCTCGTCATTCTCGATCGCGGCCACCTCCATCCGGACCATGTTCCCCTCCACCGGGGCTTGGTCCTCGACCGGCAACCACGCGGCCTTGCGCTCCCGGAGCTGGTCGACCTGCTCCGTCATCATCTCAGGCGTGACCTTCGGGACCGTACGGGTAATCTTGAACCCGCCGATCTTGGCCAGCTTGATGTCGGGACGAACCTCGACGAGGACCTCGAATTCGACCGGCTGCCCCTCCTCGAACTTGAGGTTCCGGACCGATGGGTCGGTAACCGGCTTCAAGTCCTCCGAGGCTTTGGCCTGTTCCCACCCCTCGCGGACCACCTCTTCGACGACGTATTGCTTGATCTCGTCGCCAAATCGCTTCCGAATGACGGCAATTGGGGCTTTGCCCTGCCGAAACCCGGGAAGCCGGACCCGCCGCCCGTATTCAACCACGGCTCGGGCTTCGGCCGCCTGGACCCGGTCAACGGGAACGGTGACCCTAAATGCTTTGGAGGCCGAGTCTTCGGCCGTCTTGGTAACGGTAATTTCTGTCATGGCAGGAAGAAGATAATCGACTGCTCGGCACTCGGCACTCGGGACTCGGCACTCGGCTAGGTGCTGAGAGGCGGGCTCACCCGCTACCTCGAATCAACGGCGAATCTCGAGTGCCGAGGGCCGAGTGCCGAGTGCCGAGATCACCACGAGCCTCATGGCGCTCGCGACGGCCGGGGCCGCGAGGCCGGTACCGAGGAGGAGGAGGTTGGCGGCGAGGAGGCGGCCGGTCCACCGGTTGACGATGTGACGGTCGCGGGTCAGAAAGACGGCGGCGGCGGCGGCCCCGTTGATCAGCACGAAGGCGAGGGCCGAGAGTCGGAACATCGTCCCCGAAAAAGCGCCAAGGGTGTCTGCTAAGGATTCCATTGACCGGCCCTCGCTTCGGAAATTTCAGGAGAGTGCGAACGGCGGGAGTTGAACCCGCACCCCGTAAAGGACAGGATCCTAAGTCCTGCGCGTCTGCCAGTTTCGCCACGTTCGCAGGGACCGCCCAAAAACATTACAACCTCTCGTTGCGGGGCGCGAGAGGTTGTTTCGAGGTGCAACGGCCCTACGGTTTCCGGAGTTTCTCGAGTTCGGTGGTCGCCCTGGTCACCTCGGGTTCAAGCTGCGTCATCAACTCCGCGGTGCCGCTGGCTGAACCGGCTCGGCCGATCGCCTCGATTTGAGCGCAGATGCCGGAGACGACCACCGCGCCAACCGAGGCGGCACTGCCCTTGAGGGCGTGCGCGGCCGACTTGAGTTCGGTCGGATTCTGGGAGCCGACCGCTTGTCGGAGCCGATCGGTTCGGGTCGGGAGGTCTTCGAGAAACACATCGATGAATTCCGTGACGACATCGGGTTGTCCCTCGTCTTGAAGGACCCGATAACTATCGAGAATGGTCTCGTCGATGGTTACGTTGGCTTCAACTGCCACTGGCCCCTCCGTTCGCCGGTTTCCCTAGAGCATCGGCCGGAGGTCCCTATTTCTTGAGGGGGGTGTTACATTCCCGCCCTTCTAAGTGTTTACCTGGTATGGACTTCCAATGCAGGATGGCAGTGATGCAGATCACAAAGAAGGTCGCGATGGCCGGCCTCGTCTCGCTCCTTGCTCTGTCGGCGTGCGAGCGGGCCGATCCCAGGCTTGAGCGGTTGGCCGTCGGCATCGGCAAGGACAGTGTGACGGCCGTGATGGAAGGGGAGCAGCCGAAGCGGGTCGATCCGTATCTCAACAACGGCCAGTACATCGAGGCCATGCTCTATCCCCGCAAGGGCAAGACTGACTCGGCCAGTTTCCCGGATCGAAAGATGACGCCGGTGGTGGTCATCAACGGCAAGCTGGCGGGGTGGGGTTGGACCTATTGGGACTCTGCCGCGGCGGCGAACCACATTTCGGTGGCGCCGAAATAGCAGCCGAGCGGAGAGCGATCGACAACTCTCCGCTCGCTGGGGATCATTTCACCTTGACTCGAACGATCTGGGTCAGGGGTTTCCCTTCTTGGGTTGGGAGCAGCACGGTCAGCGTCACGACCTCGCCGGCCCGGGTTGCCTTGACGGCTGCCCGCATCTCGGCCTCGGTGCGAACTGGTTTGCCCTCGAACGCCGTGATGATGTTGATCGGGCGACTCGTGACCAGCCCGTCCGATGGTCCGTACGGATCGACCGACTCGATGATTACCCCGCGGGTGGCCGCTGGGAGGTCGATTTGTTGGATGATCTCCGGTGTGAGGGCGGTCACGGTCAGACCAAGCCGCTCCTTCATCTCGCTCGAGCCGGCAGCGGTCAGGGGTTCGGCTTCTTTCTCTTCGTCGGTCGAGGCCAGCTGCGGGGCCTGGTTCTGGGCAATCAGCCGGACACTAAAGGTTCGACGGACCCCGGCTTTGCGGGCGACCTCGACTTTGACGATCTCGCCCGGCTTCTTGAATCCGATGTTCTGCTGCAACTGGGCGACGTACTCG
>JAYTTT010000299.1:0-1630 GCA_043744895.1 Gemmatimonadota bacterium
CGGATTCCGAAGTGAAGACGTGCCGTTTGGCGCGAGCCATTGATCGATTCCTGCGGTAAGAGGTACGGTAGCAATCCGCGCTGCAAGCTAGCCGAGAACCCCGGGCAGCGGCAACCGGGCTACATCCCTAGAAGTCGTTTGTCCACATAGCTTTGCGCAGCGGTCCGAAGAATGGCCTCGACCGCCCGGGCATTTTCGGCGCCGAGCGCCTGGGCGGCGGCTTCTCGACACACCGACGCCGGCACTTTCCGCACCAACCATTTGATCAATGGAAGGGCCGGCGATGCCACGCTCAACGTGTCGTATCCCAAACCGATCAGCAGCAAAGCGCCCAGGGGCTCCGAGGCCATCTCCCCACAGACGCTGACCGGAATGCCGCCCGCTCGCCCGGCCTCGCGGACCTGGCCGAGCTGCCGGACTACCGCCGGATCGAACGGGGTGAACCGGCCGGCGAGGTAGGCGCTGCCCCGGTCGATGGCCATGGTGTACTGGGTCAGATCATTGGTGCCGACGCTGAAAAAGGCCGCGACCGCGGCGAAGCGATCCGCCATGACCACGGCGGCCGGGGTCTCAACCATGACGCCGATTTCGAGCGCTTTGGCCGACCGAACCCCGGCGGCCGCCAGGCTGGCGGCTTCCTCCGCCACCATGGCTTTGGCCTCGAGCACTTCCTCGACCCGGGTGACCAACGGGAGCATGACCTTGATCGTCCGTTCCGCGGCAATCCGCAGCATCGCCCGGATCTGGGGCCGGAAGATCTCCGGCCGGTCAAGGCAGACCCGAATCGAGCGCCAGCCGAGAAACGGATTCGCCTCCGGCTGGGTATCGAACGCCGCGGGGAATTTGTCGCCGCCGAGATCGTAGGTTCGGATCACCACCAAGTCGTTGGGAAACGCGGCGCCAACCCGGCGGAAGTACTCGAGTTGCTCGTCTTCGGTCGGCACGTGGGCCCGGCCGGTGACCAAGAACTCGGTTCGGAGGAGCCCGACGCCGCTGGCCCCGTGCCTCACCGCGAGGTCGATCTCTTCCGGCAGGTCGACGTTGCCCATCAGGCATAGCGAGAGGCCGTCCGGCGTGATCGCCGGCTGCTTCGACGCGCCCTCGAGCTCGAGGTCGAGTTTGTGCCGGCGGGTGGCTTGGGTCCGGGCGATTTCGAGTTCTTCGGACGTCGGCTCGATGATGATGGTGCCGGCCTGGCCGTCGATCAGCAGCATATGGCCGGCCTTGATCCGGTCCAGTGCCCCGGCCGCCCCCATCACGGCGGGAATGCCGAGCGAATGGGCGAGAATCGCGGCATGGGAGGTCCGGGTCCCCTCCTCGCTGACAAGGCCGAGCAAGTGATCGCGGTCGAGTTGCACCGTCAGCCCGGGCGACAGTTCATGCGCGACGATGATCGCGTGCTGATCGTCGCGGATCCCGGCGAGTTCATCGTCTGTCCGGCCCATCAGGACCCGGAGTACCCGGATCTGAATCGCCGACAAATCGGCCAGCCGTTCGCGCATCCGAAGATTGGAGGTGCCCGAAAACGCAACCCGCAGTTCGAGGGCTTTGAACTCGAACGCCGTCTCGGCGCTGAGGTTGTTTCCCCGAATCAGATGTTCGACGCTGGCGCGGAAGTCCTGATCTTGCA
>JAYTTT010000300.1:0-1627 GCA_043744895.1 Gemmatimonadota bacterium
CCTCCCGAGCGGGGATGCCAAAGGCCCCTTCCCCACCGTCTTCATTCGGACGCCGTACGGCATCACCGGGCTGATCGACACCTACTGGCACTATGCCGCGCGCGGCTACGCCGTGGTCCTCCAAGCGGCCCGAGGCACCAGTTATGGCGATCCGGCGGCCCGGTCGGAAGGCACCCTCGAGCTGATGGTCAACGAACCGGCGGATGGCAAGGCGGCCCTCGAGTGGATCACCAAGCAGCCGTGGTCGGACGGAAAGATCTGCATGCAAGGCGGGTCGTACGTCGGCTACACCCAGTGGACCGCCGCGATGTCCGGCAATCCGGCGCTCAAATGCCTGGTACCCGAGGTGTCGATGGGCACCGCCTTTGCGGACCAGCCGTACGTCGGCGGCGGCATGCTTGTCGGCATGGCGTTCTACACCTTCTTCATGGATGATCGGAAGTTGCTCCCGGGCCGAACCTGGACCGAGGTGCTGGCCCACCGGCCGCTGGTGACCCTTGATGACTTCGGCACCGGAACCAACCTTCCCAACTGGGACAGCCAAGTCGAGCACGCCACCAACGGGCCATTTTGGAAGGGCCAGGACTGGCATCACGCCCCGATTCGTCCCGAGCTCGGCACCTTTCAAATCAGCGGCTGGTTCGACGACGACCTGCCCGGGACCCTCAGCAATTGGTCGTTGATGGAGCGGGTCGGCACCGCGCCGCAGCGACTTTTGCTCGGGCCCTGGAAGCACGGCTACAACCTCGACCGGGCTCTCAACGGCTACAGCTACGGACTCGAGGCCCTGCGCGACGACATCTGGGTCCTGAAGCAACAGTGGTACGATCATTTCCTGAAGGGCGTCAACAACGACGTCACGACCAAGCGGGTGGAATACTTCGTCCTCGGCGACAACGAATGGCGAACCGCCAGCGCCTGGCCCCCCCGCGAGGTCGAACGTCAGAATTGGTACTTCCAGAGCGATGGCCGGGCGAACCAGTTGTTCACCTCCGGCACCCTGACCCGCGACCCCCCGGCGGGCGACCAGCCGGCGGAACGGTATCAGTACGATCCCAAGAACCCGGTCCCCAACTGGATGAGCTTTGAGCAAATGCAACGATGGGAGGACGTCCAGACCTTTCAGTGGGACATGAAGGACCTCGAGTCCCGGCACGATGTGGTCACCTTCACCTCGGCGCCGCTGGAGCACGACCTGACCATTGCGGGAGACCTCTTGGCGGTGGTGCACGCCTCGACCGACGTTAAGGACACCGACTGGTGGGTTCATGTCTCCGACGTCGATCCGGCGGGCCGGTCCAACCGGCTGACCCTGGGCTCGGTCCGGGCCCGGTTTCGGAACCTGGAAGACCCTCGGTTCCGGGGCCGGGGCTCGAACTTCGAGCGCGAAGAGCTGCTCTCGGGCAACCCGGCCGATATCGTGAAATACGAGATCGGCATCAAGGGCGTTGCCAATACGTTCAAGAAGGGGCACCGGATCCGGGTGGCCATCATGAACGCACTCGCCAACTACACCTTCCCCAATTCCAACACCGGTGGCGACGAGGCCCGGGTCACGGAAACGATCGTAGGCAACATGGCGGTTCATCATACCAGCGTGTATCCGAGTCATATTGTGTTACCGGTT
>JAYTTT010000301.1:0-1626 GCA_043744895.1 Gemmatimonadota bacterium
GCTCGCGCGCCTCCGCCTCGTCGCGGTGGACGGTGTGGCCCTCCTGCCAGAGGAACTCGGTGGTGCGCAGGAAGGGCAGCGTCCGCTTCTCCCAGCGCACGACGTTGCACCACTGGTTGATCAGCAGCGGCAGGTCGCGGTACGACTGGACCCACTTGGCGTACATCGTGCCGATGATCGTCTCCGACGTCGGCCGGACCGCCAGGGGTTCGGCGAGCTCCTCGCCCCCGCCCCGGGTCACCCAGGCCACCTCGGGCGCAAAGCCCTCGACGTGCTCCGCCTCCTTCGCGAGGAAGCTCTGGGGAATCAAGAGCGGAAAGTAGGCATTCTGATGGCCGGTGTCCTTGAACATCTTGTCAAGCGCGGCCTGCATTTGCTCCCAAATCGCGTAGCCATTGGGCCGGATGACCATGCAGCCCCGAACCGGGCTATAGTCGGCCAACTGGGCTCGGGCAATCAACTCGTTGTACCAAGCGCTGAAATCTTGCGCCCGCGTGGGGAGTGCTTTGGTGTCCGACATCGAACCGTCGTTTCTGACAGAAAAAGGTGACTAATGCTCCTGAACGCCCGCTCCGAGCGCCCGGAGAGCCTGGGCGACGTCCGCCCGGGGCACCGAGCGCTGGGCCCCGCCGGCGAGGTCCTTGACGACGACTTCACCTCGGGCCCGGTCGTCGGGGCCGACCACGACCACCGCCCTGGCCCGGCGCGCATCGGCCAGTTTGAACTGCTTGCCTAACGCTTGATCGACCAGCCCGTACTCGACCCGGAAACCGCCGTCCCGTAGCTCGTGGGCCAAGCCGAGGACGAAGGGCCGGTCCTCCGGCGTGACGGCGGCCAGGAACACCTCCGCCCCCGGAAGTGCCGCGGGCAAGAGCCCGCGGTCTCTGAGCAGCTCCGTGAGGACCACATCGCCCATTCCGAACCCGAGGGCCGGCAAGTCAACACCGCCCAACGCCGCGAGGAGCTGGTCGTACCGTCCTCCGCCGCAGATCGCCCGGAAGGTGCCCTGGGCATCGAACAACTCGAACACGGTCCCGGTGTAGTAGGCAAGCCCGCGCACGATCGTCAGATCGAGGTCTACGAAACCGCCAAGGCCCATCTGATCGAGCGCCTCGAGTGTCGCCCGAAGGGGCGCGGACGCATCGATCACCGATGGATGGGGCGCCAGCAGGGCAACCAGGTCCGCGAACGTCTTGATGCCTCGGTGGCGTTCGATGAAATCGATCGCCTCGACGGACCCGGCCACCTGGGCGAGGGCGTCCCGTTGCGAGGCAAACTCCCGGCGGCCGATCTTGTCGATGGCCTGATACGCCACGCCGAGATATTCGGCGGGAACCCCCAGGGCCAGCAGCAGCGCCTCCAACACTCGGCGATCGGAGAGGCGGACCCGGACATCCTCCGGCCCGAGGCCGAGCTCCCGCATGACGTCGATCGCGAGCGCGATGATCTCCGCATCGGCGAGCGGACCCGGTTCGCCGATCAGGTCGCAGTTGAGCTGGAAGTGCTCCCGAAGCCGGCCGCGCTGTTGCCGCTCGTACCGAAACAGCTGCGGAATGGAATACCATCGAATCGGCTTCTTCATCGATGAGGCCTTGGGGGCGACCATCCGCGCCAAGGTCGGGGTCA
>JAYTTT010000302.1:0-6208 GCA_043744895.1 Gemmatimonadota bacterium
GCCAAGGGCGAAGAGATCGAGACGGCGACGCATTGAGGATACCGCTGATTTGGGATGACGGAAGCTACTCGCGGCGCCAGGATCCCGCCTGCGGCGGAGGCCGTTCCTGGTGCTATTTTGACGTACCCGGTGCCCTGGTCACCACGGAGGTGGCCGTTCCAAGCCGACCCAGAGGCGATAACGCCGGAGCGCGCCCGGGTCATCCGAAAGGCCAGAATGTTCCAAAGTTGGCGCGGCATCGGCATCCTGCTTCCGCTTCTTGCGGCCACAGCTGGAGCGCAGCAGAAGGCTCCGATCATCGATGTGCACGTTCATTCGTACGGGCCGCAGTTCGACGCTGATGGTCGCCGCGCGGCCATGCCGTGCGTCAACGCTCGGGTTCCCTGTCACAACCCCAGTTCGCCGTTTGCGACCAAGGAGGCCGTCATCGCCGGCGTCGTCGCGGGCATGAGCCGTCACCACATCGTCCTGGGGGTGCTGCTGGGAGGACCCCTCCAGGAAGAGTATCTTCGGGCCGGTGGAGGCCGGTTCATCCGGGCCGCCAATGACAGTTTTTTTGGAGGCCCGTCGCCGGACTCGGTTCGGGCACTGCTTGCCGGCGGTGTGGCCAAGGCGATCGGTGAACTGGTTCCAGCCTACCTGGGGGTGTCGCCCGCCGACTCGGCGTACGCTCCCTACTTCGCGCTGGCCGAACAATTCGATGTGCCCGTGCTCGTCCATGGCGCCGGCATCGGGGGCCGGTTTCCGACCTATCGGTCCGCCATGGGCCGGCCGCTGCTCCTTGAAGGGGTACTGAAGAGGCATCCGAAACTCAGACTGTACGTCGAGAACGCCGGCTATCCGTACGGCGACGAGATGGTGGCGATCCTCTACATGTATCCGAACGTCTACGTGGACGTGTCGACGATCACCTGGTTGATCCCCCGGACCGCCTTTCATGACTATCTGCGGCGACTCGTTCGCGCCGGGTTCGCGGACCGGATCATGTTCGGCACCGATCAGTTCGGGTTCCCCGAAATCACGGCTCGGGCGGTTGCAGGAGTAGAAACGGCCAGCTTTCTGACCGGCGGGCAGAAGCGGGACATTTTCTATAACAATGCTGCCCGCTTCTTCCGACTGAGCCCGGGTTTGATCGTAAAGCACCATGGCCGGTGAACGCCCGGCTCGGTCGGAGCGCTTGAGCCGTGGCGCCCCGGCCGGGCTACGAACCCTTTGGCAAGCGAATTGGATCTAGCCACTCAGTGTCAACATGCTTTGGGCTCACCGCACCAACCTCTGCGGCCGATGCCGCAGTCCACATGTCATTCTGCTGAATCGGCTGGCCCGATGCTTCAAGGTGCGCGGCGATTTCACCATAGCGCTGCACAATGCTCCCCTGGCCAACCTGGACAATCACCAGATTCCTGAGAGTGTTGGTACTGTTCGTCGATCCAGCGCCCGGCGGCCCTGGCCCGAACCAGGTGCACGATGATGTTGGTATCGAGCATGACAAGGCGGCCGGCTGGAATCATGACAGGTGGTCGAGGAGGTCGTCAATTTCCTCGTCCGTCTCCGTTCCAGGCCATTGGCCCATCAGCGCGCTGACTCCGGATCGAGGACCCTGGGGCACTCGCAGCGATCCCGGTGTCGCAGGCTCAAACAGGGGGATGGGCTCGACGGACCAGGTCGAAAAGTCATCCCCCGCCGCCACTATCGCTTCGGCTTCGACGCGAAGGATCCTGCCGGAAGGCCGAAAGACCGCCATGCCGGACACGGTAGCTTTCCGGCCGAACAACATGGCCATCTGCCCGGGGTCGACCCCTTCGGACAATCTCAAGGCGTTCCCTCGTGACCTCGATCGCGGGGGATCCGACCGCACCGTTCTTCATTTCGATAACGTCGATGTCCTGGTCGAGCACCCGACCGAAGCCGGCGTATCGGTCAAGAAGGGGCTGGTCGAACCGGTCGCTATCCTTGCGGCCTTCGAAGGCATCAGCCAGGCTGTCCACTCGGCAAGCGCTCGCGGCCGACTTCCGAGGTCGATCACGCCCGGCTATATGCTCCCCTTCGAACTGTTTGATCCTCGGGCGGCCCGAGCCGCCCTTCGGCCCGGATCAGAAAGGCGGCTTCCAGGTATTCGAGATACCTCTTGATGGTGTTCTTAGCCACGCCCGACCGCTTTGACAGCTCGTCGAGCGAAATTTCCTGCGAGGTGTTCCAGGCCAGCGACATGAACAGCCGATTGAGCTCCTGGATGTCCCCGATGCCGTAGAGTTGAGGCAAGTCCCGGAGCAGCACCTTGTCGATGATATCGCTCTTGATGAACCGGGCCGGATTGGCCCGGATGGCCGGATTCAACGCCGCCTCGGGATAGCCGCCAAAATTGGCGTACTCGACAAAGGCGGCATTCAACGCGGCTACATCGCCAACCACCGCGCTCCCGCCCGGGCCAGTGCGGGTCGGAGGCGACGCGGCGCCGGTGAGATCGAGGTACTCGGCGAAGGTGAGCGGCGGCAGCAGAAAATCGGTGAACCGGCCCGCCCCCGACTCCCGCGCCTTGAGTTTGAGGGCGGCCGCCGCCGAGCCCGAGATTACGTTGAGATCGGGCCGGTCATCCACCAGCCGCTTCAGGTGGACTTCCCAACCCCGGAGATGCTGGATCTCATCGAAGAAGATCCAGCCGAGCGCGCCGCCGGCCACCTGTTCCGAGAGGGCCAGCCCCCGACAGGTAGCCGATCCGGCGGGCCGGAACCCCGTCCTGCAGCAAGGCACCAACCGCATGGTGGATCAGCACCGTCTTCCCCACTCGGCGCGGACCGAGCAGCACCACCGCCCGGCGCACCGACACGTCCCGGACCGGCGAAAGAAATCCGGTGAGATAGGCCCGGGGCCAAAGGCCGCTCGGCTGGCCGGAAGGCCACTCGGCAGACCACCACGGGCTCTCGGCTTCGAGCCGGGCCCTGACCTCGGCTTCGGGGATTTCCAGCAAGTAATCGCTTGCCTATTGGCGATATGGCAATAACGTCAATTTGATGATCTTAGCTAATGTGCGATACGTAACATATATAGTGGCAATAGCTTAAGACACCATGACAAGGACCATTGGCGGCCTCAAATCACTTAGGAGCCGGTAACCACAGGTCAAGGCTTAATTGAGTCAACAAAATGATCTTACGACTATCGCCTCGTGGCGCGCGAAGTTTGCACGGTGAACTGGTCCGAGGTTGAGTCCTCAGGCCGTCACCGGTGTTTCACGCCCGCGTACGCGACTCGAACGAAGTCATCGCCCGTCACGAACCCCTTACTCCACTCGGCGTCGAACTCCCGGGTCGGCTTCGACGCCAGGATCCGGTCGAGGCTGGCCCCAGCCGCGGCCAGCTTCCGGACCCGGTCGCGAATCGTCGCGAGCCTGTTGCGGTAGGCCCGAAGCGCGGCGCGATCGGCGATTTGGCCATGGCCCGGGATGACCTTGGTGCTGTCGTTGATGAGTCCAATCATCGTGTCGGCGCCGCGAATCATCCCGTCCAGGGACCCGCCGCTTGATACGTCGATGAACGGGAATCCGTACTGGACATAGACGTCGCCCGTGTGAAGGACGTTGGAGCCCCGAAAGTAGATCGCGGCATCGCCGTCGGTGTGGGCCGCCGGCAGGTGGATCGCGGTGATCTCGCCGCCGTTGAGATGGAAGGTCATGACGTCGTTGAAGGTCACGACCGGCAGGGCGCCTGCCGGCGACGGCAACTCTTCGCGTTTGAGGAACTCGATGAACTGCCGAGTCGACATCCGGCGGCGGACGTTGTCATGGGCCACGAGCAGCGCGCCGGCCTGCCCCATGTGCTCGTTGCCGCCGGAATGATCGAAGTGCCAGTGGGTGTTGACGAGGAAGCGCACCGGCTGGTCGGTAATCGCCGCGATGGCCGCGAGGATCTTCGGGGTGAGCGGCGCGAACTGGTCGTCGACCACGAACACGGCGTCAGGCCCCACGGCGAGGCCAATGTTGCCCCCCTCCCCGAAGAGGACATACATCCCGGGTGCCAGCCGCTCGGTGGTAATCCGGACCGAATCGGGGTTCTGGGCCGACGCGACCCCGGCAAAACCGGGGCAGAGTACGACGAGGGCCGCGTACAGCACGACGTTTCTGACCTTGGATCTCGGTGACATGAACAACCTCGGGATGGGCGGTAGCCGATGGCCTAGGCCGACCGGGCGGCGTCGGCCAGGCGGTGATCCGACGTCAACAACTCCAGGCCCTCGAGCCGTCGGCGAGCGAGGACGTAGGTCGCGAGATGAATGGCATCGAGCGACCGGAGCGACTTGGTTGGCGCCACCTGGAGCGCGGCGTCGCAAACGTGGGCCGTGATCTCCCAGATATGACACCGGGCCCAGAGGTCATCGAGCCCCCGTGCGGCATCGGCCAGCAGTTCCTCCGATACCTGACCGGTTACCCTGAGGCGAATCAGCGAACGGCCCGCCTCAACCAGCGCCAACCGCGAGGTGACGAGGATCTCGGCGGCGGCGATCCGGGAGTGCTCCGACCGGTCGGTGCCGCCCTCGAGGACCATCCGGAGCGCGACCGACGTATCGAGGTAAAGGGCCTCCGCCGCCACCGCTCAGTCCCGGCGATCGCCGCGGACGGCATCGAGCAGGCTTTGGGCGGTGCCCTCGGGCAGGCCGAGACCTTTCGGCCGCCACCGCCACCCCGCCTTCGGTCGTTGCGCCCGGGTGATCTCTCCACTCTCGACGAGCGCATCGAGCGGTTCGGTCTCGCGAGGATCGAGTCGTCCGCCCCGGAGCGGCCGGAGTTCGGCGATCACCTCGCCCCGGTCGGCCACCAGCACCGAGCGCCCCGCTTTGACGTACCGGAGGTACTCCGAGAGGCGAGCCTTGAGCTCCTTGACGCCAACGGCTTTCATGTATCCAAGGTAGTCACCGGTGGTCACTTCAACAAGACCGGTTCGAACCGAACCTACCCGGAGTTGCTCCAGGTGTTCTTCACCGTCGCGCACGACCCCACCGAACTCAATCGCCAGGGGCCGGACGTGGGGACCCAGTACCGCTCCGCCCTGTTCCCTCGCGGCTCGGCCCAGCGCCAAGCTGCGGAACGCTATGTGGCCGAGCTGGTTCGGACCAAGGCGTACCGCCACCCGGTGGTGACCCAAATCGTCCCGCTCACGGCCTTCTATCCGGCCGAGGCCTATCACCAGAACTACATGGAGCGGCATCCCGACCAACCGTACATCATCTACAACGACGCCCCCAAGCTCGAGCATCTGCGGCGGGCGTTTCCGGCCTGGTACCGGGTGCGCTAGCCCGGGCGTCATCGGAACAGCCGTGCGCCCGCGACCGGGCTCGCCAACCGCCACCACACCGTAATCGGCTTCTCCCCCTCCCAGCGCTGGAATTCCACCGGCCCGCAATACTGAATCGCCCCGGGATTGCCGGAGACTCCATTGCATGAGAGGTTGGAGTCATCCCCGATAATCAGCCGCGGCTGGCGTTGGGCCCGGCGGCCTGTGGCGGCAGTTCGACCGGATGGCGGCCGGCCTCCCGCTCGCGGGCTCGGAGGAGCCGGACCAGTCCCTCGACCGATCCTCCGGCCGCTTCGAGGAGTTGGGCTCGAGCCTCGCGAACGTCCGCTACAATCGGGTCTTCAGGCATGGGTCATCCTTCCATTAGTTCTTCGGGAGTACAGAGCACCGGGGCGGCGAAACCGGCCTCGCGGCAGGCCGCTTCAATCCGGCGCCGCATCGCGGCGTTCGCCAGGTGCCGGATGTTCCAGGTCAACAGAAAGTCGACGCCCACCTTGGCCCGAGGGTAGGTCTGCCAAAGGGCAGGCTCGTCCTCCCGCGGCCCCCGCATCGGCGGCAACAGATACCGGGCGGGCTGACGGACGAACTCGACCGCGTGACTGGTACCCGGCAACCCCGCACCCGCCCCAAATCAACCCCGAAAAAGGTCCGGCAACCCATTCGCCTCTGCGCCCTCCGCGTGAAGCACGTTGACGGCGAGTGGGGCACTTCGCCTTCTTCGATGATCAACCACCGTACTTTCGTCCATAGTACGCCCGCGCCAATTCGCCGATCCTTTCGTCGTCAACGAACGGCGTTCCTCCCCGAGCCTCCAGGAAACTCCGCTCTTCGGGAGCCCGGGCCGGCCTGGTCATTCCGCGCGGGTCGATCCGGCGGATCGCCTCGACGGTCCGGGCGCGACGCTCGGCCCAGCCGCGACG
>JAYTTT010000303.1:0-6198 GCA_043744895.1 Gemmatimonadota bacterium
CCAAAGGCGAACCCGTCACCGAGCCCGGGGATGGCCAGCTGTCCGCTGGCCACGAGCACCCCGATCGCAATCGGCAAGTCGAACGCCGAACCGGCCTTCGGCACATCGGCGGGGGCCAGATTGGCGGTGATCCGCTTGAGGGGAAACTGGAACCCCGAGTTCGTCAGGGCCGCCGACACCCGCTCTCGGCCCTCTTTGACGGCCCCATGGGGGAGACCGACCGTCGAGAACGACGGCAGTCCGTTGGCAAGGTCAATTTCGACATCGACCGGATAGGCGTCGATGCCGATGACGGCGGCAGAGCGGACTTTGGCGAGCACAGATCACTCCGAGGGAAGGCAGCCCGCGGATGATAGGGGGAACGGGGCGCAAGCGTTAACCGGATAAACGCGAATTGGGGGCTCGGCGCTCGGCGCTCGGCACTCGGAGGTTAGAGCGGCTCGACGATGACGGCGGTTCCGTAGCAGAGGACCTCGCTGACACCCTGCATGACTTCGGTGGCGTCGTACTTGATGGCAATGACGGCGTTGCCGCCGGACTGTTCGGCGTGCTGGAGCATCAATTCAAAGGCCTCGGAGCGGGCGCGCTCGCATAGCTCCACGAACCGGCTGATCCGGCCGCCTCCCAGGGTTTCGAACGACGCGGCAATGAAGCCGAAGAGCGACCGCGACCGCACGGTGATGCCGAGGACGACGCCGAGGGTCTCGGTGACCCGATAGCCGTCGAGGGAAAAGGCGGTGGTGGTCAGGTGATGCTGGATCTTGTTGGGATTGGCCAGGCGACGAGACACTCGGATCCACCTTTTGTAGGGACGGGCTGATAATAGCCTGGTTCCCGGCTCGTTGTTTCGGAGCGCGGTGTCCGGTAGATTCGGCCGTCGCCGCCTGAGTCTTCGATGATCTTTCTTGACCACGCCATCGTGTTGGTACGCAACCTGGAATTGGCTGCCGGGCAGTACCGAGAGCTCGGGTTTACGCTGACTCCCCGGGGCGGCCACCCGACGCTCGGGACGGCCAACCACACGATCGTGCTCGGGCAGGACTACATCGAGTTGCTCACGGTGCTGGAACGGTCGCCGGCCAACCGGCAATGGACCGAGAGCCTCGATCGCCACGAGGGGCTGGGTGGCATGGCCCTCGGCACCACCGACGCCCGGGCGACCCGGGACGGGCTGGTGGCCCGCGGGTTCAATCTCCCGCCGGTGGTTGACTTCGATCGCCCGGTGGCATTGCCCGGCGGAGTCGTCCGGGCTCGGTTCACGGTCGCTCACCTCCCAGAGGAGGCCAGCCCGGCTCTCCCCGCGTTCTTCTGTCAGCAGCACACCCGTGAGTTCGTGTGGCGGCCCGAGTGGCAACACCACGCCAATACCGCGTTCGGGATCGCCGGGATGACGGTGATCCATCCGGCTCCTGACACGGCGGCCGTTGCCTACGAACGGCTCCTCGGACGGGCCCGGGTCCATCCCCACCCCGGCGGCGTGTCGCTCACGCTGGGCGGAAGCCGGCTTTGGGTGGTGTCACCCGGGTATGCGGCGGCTCGGCTTGGATCCAGCACCCTCCGGAACCCGACGGGCGTCGAGCCCCTCGGCTTCACGATCGCGGTCCATGATCTGGACGCGGCCCGGCGCCACCTCAACCGACACCGGATTCCGTTCCGGCCGTTCGGCCCCCGGTCGATCTTAGTCTCCCCCGAGTGGGCCGGCGGCGTCCACCTCGAACTGCTCGCCGCCTAACGAATGGTTACCCGATGACCCAGACCTGCCTGGCCGCGGTGATGCCCGCTCCCGACCGAGCGATCCGCCTCGAACAGATCGCGATTCCGGCGCTGGCGCCGGGGGCTGCCCTCCTCCAGACGATCTACTCCGAGGTCTGCGGCACCGACGTCCACGTTCACCACGGGCGTCTGTCCGGGGTTCCCTACCCCTTGATCCCCGGACACGTGTCGGTCGGGCGGATCGTCGCGCTGGCCGGTCCAATCAAGGACGTGGAGGGCGTCCCGTTCCGTGAAGGCGACGTGGTCACGTTCCTCGACGTCCATGAGACCTGCAACCACTGCTACCAGTGCCTGGTGGCTAAGCAGCCGACCCGCTGCCCCTCCCGGCGGGTCTACGGCATCACCTACGGGGCCAACGACGGGCCGCTCGGCGGCTGGGCCGAACGGATTTGGATGAAGCCGGGTGTCAAGATGATCCGGCTCCCCGCCTCACTCGAACCGGAGACATTCATCGGCGGGGGCTGCGGCCTCGCGACCGCCGTGCACGCCGTCGACCGGGCCGAGATCAAGCTGGGCCAGAGCGTTGCCGTCCTCGGCGTCGGCCCCGTGGGCCAATCGGTCATTGCGTTGGCGGGGTTATCTGGCGGCGGCGAGATCATCGCCGTCGGGGGCCCGACCGATCGCCTGGCGTACGCCAAACGGATGGGCGCGACCGCGACCCTCGGCTTGGACCAGCCGCATTCGGAACGAGCCGAACAGGTCCGCCGCCTGACCGGCGGACGGGGCGCCGATGTGGTCATTGAGGCCGCCGGCCGCCCGGAAGCGGTATCACAAGCGCTCGACCTGGTTCGCGATGGGGGCCGGGTGGTGGTGGTGGGCCAATACACTGATCACGGCACCGTCCCGATCCACCCGCATTTTCAGATCAATCGCAAGCACGTCGAAATCCGGGGGTGCTGGGGGTCAGACTACTCGCACTTTCACCGGGCGGTTGACTTCGCGGCTCGGTTCCAGCACCGAGTGCCGTGGCGCGAAATGGTATCCGCCCGGTTTGACCTCGCCCACGCGGGCGATGCCCTCGCTCAGGTCGAGCAGCAAACCATTCTCAAGGCGCTGATTGTGCCGTGACCGAGAGCAAGCCGGTCTACTTTGCTTCCCGAATCCGAATGTCGCCCGAGAATGACTCCAGGTCCAGTTTGGCCGTACCGGAGCCCCAGGTGGCGTTGAACCGATGGCGCCGGCTCCGGCCGCCCGCGGTGGTGATCGGAAACACCGAATCCAGGTCGCCACTGAATGTCACCGCCGACACCGTGGCCTCGGGTTGCCCCGGGAGCATCATGACGACATCCCCACTGAGCGTCTTGAAATCGTAGCGGCCCTTGCCATCGATCGGACCCGCAAAGGTCACATCCCCGCTCACGGTCTCTGCGCTGACCTCCCTGACTCGAATCCGTTCGAGTTCGAGATCCCCGCTCACGGACGACACGTCGAGGATATCGCCCTCCACATCGGAGAGCCGCAGGTCGCCCGAGACGGTTCCGAGTTCCAACGTGCCCCGCAGTCCGGTCCCGATCAGGTCGCCGGCAACGGTCTTCGCGTCGACCCGAAGGCCCGCCGGCAGCCGGACCACGAAATCGATGGAGGTGTCGTTCCGATCGTTGTTCTCCCAGTCGGATCCCCGACGGCAAGGGTCCTCACTCCGCCGCCGCCCGCCGTCACGATCATCGTGACGAGGCGCCCGGCCCCGGCCGGACGACGGGTAGTAGACACAAATCGCTACCCCAGCATCGAGCTCGATCGCCTTAATCTCGACTTCGTGAGGATCTCCGTGCTGGCCGGGTTTCTTTCGACCGATGACACTGAGGGTCCGGCCGGAGCCCGCCTCGATCCGCACGTCGCCGATGATGTTCCGAAGCACGAAACGGGACCCCGGGGCAACCTCTCGGATGAACTCGAATTCCTGAGCCATCAGGGCCTTCGAACCGGCGGCCAGCGCGAGGACGGTGACGCTCCATAGACGAATCATCGCGTTTCTCCCTCGTCATCGTTGTGATCGCGGTCCTCAGGCGGAACCTTCCCTCTCATTCGAACCTTCATCTTTGACGACCGATGATGGTCGTCGGGCTCGACCTTGGCCGGCTTGAGCTCTGACGGCCGCATCAGGTCGACATCGCCGCTGAAGGTCTCGACTTCGACGTTGGCGCTGCCGTTGCCCATCTTGTAGGTATTGCGGCGCCGGGTTGCCCGCTCGGATTTGAGGCTGAAGCTCGAACTCACCTCGCCGTTGCCGGTCACGACCGCGATGGTCGCGTTGGTCGCCTCGGAGATGGCGAGGGCGACGTCGCCACTGTGGGTGAGAAACGAGTATGAGCCCGCGTCGGCGATCCGCCCCTCGAAGGTCACCTCGCCACTGATGGTCTGGGCGTCAACCGATTTGGCATCGATTCGCCGGAGATCGATGTCGCCGCTGACGGACTCCACGACCAGGTCACCGCCGCCGACGTCGGTCACGGTCACCCCTTCCGAGACGGCATGAAGTTCGACCCGCCCGCGCGCACCGGTCACGTCGATGCGGCCGTTCACGGTCCTCAGCGTGACGGTTTCCGCTCCTCCGTGCAGACTGATATTGCCCTCGAGGGTCTCGACCTTGACCGGGGCCTTGGTGCCGTCGATCGAAACCTCGGCATACATCCCGCCGATATCGAGCGCCATCCAGGCCGGCACCGTGAGCTGGTAGTCGACGACCCTGGAGAGGCCCCGGCGTCCTTTCGATTCGATTTCAACGACCTGTCCGCGAACGTCGACCTCGATGGCGGACCGGCTGGAGTGGGCGGCCTGAATCCGGATTTGACTGCGATCCCAGGCCTTGATCGTGACGTCGCCACCTTGATTCTGGAGCCGGAGGCGGGAACCCTGGGGAACCGCGACCGTGGTATCGGTATCGAACCGGGGGGTCTGAGCCCCAGCCAGCGCGAAGAACGCAACTGCGAGTACCATCATATGAGTATCACCATGCCCGTTAGGATTCTGAAGCGATCGCTCGCGTCGCGAGCCGCAGGAGACTCAACTTCTTCCTTAGGTTCGCCGCGATCTGTCCATTGAGATACCCGTTCGCCGTGTCGCGTTGGATGGCAGCGCGGGCCTCGGCAATCGCCCGGTCGATTGTCGCCAGGCTCTGTTCGACCGATCGGACCGTCGCGGTGTCCAGCCGGCCTCGGTTGGCGGTCAGAGTTCGCTGCAATTCCGCCACCGCGGTGTCGTACGCCGCGCTGGTCAGGCCGACGACAAGGGCACCGACCGCGGGCTCACTCACCCCGACCCGGGCTACCTCGTCCCCGCCCCGTCCAAACCAATACCACCCGCCGCCAAGCCCCGCGGCCGCCATGACCAGGCCGGCGGCCATCAGGTGCCGCCATCCGAGAAGCCGGGACGGACGACTTTGGCGGGGAAATGGAACGACTCGATCGGCCTCGATCGCCCGCCGGATCGACGGCCACCCGTCTCGCTCCGGTGGCGTTCCCTGGTACTCCCGCGCGGCCGACGCGATCCGGCCGAGCTCCGCCAACAGATCACGGCACTCGCGGCAGTCGGCCACGTGGGCTTCGACCCGAGATCGGGTGGCCTCGTCCCAGTCGCCATCGAGATAGCCCGACAGCAGTTCCGTAAATGGATCCGGCTTTGGATTACTTGTCGTCATCACGCCAACACCTTTCGCAAGAGCATCCGGGCCCGATGGAGCTGGGACCGCGAGGTCCCGGGATCGATGTCAAGCATCGCGCCGATCTCTTCATGCTTATAGCCCTCCATATCGTGGAGGACGAAGACCTCCCGCGCCCCCGCCGGCAGCGTATCCACGGCCCGCTCAATGGCCACCTTGAGATCGGGATGATGGACCGGCGCCGCCGCGACCGCGAGCGCCACCTCGTCCTGGGCAAAACGGGCCCGGGTCCGGCCGATCGTTTGACGCCGCCGGAGCATGGCATTGACCGCCACCCGGTGGAGCCAGGTCCCAAAAGCGCTGTTCCCGGCGAACGTTCCGAGTTTCTGCCAGACTCGAACGAAAACCTCCTGGACGGCGTCATCGACGTCCGAGCCCCCCACGAGCCACCGGGCCAGCGCCGTCACCTTCGCCACATGCCGGCGGTACAGTCGCTCAAAGGCTTCCGCATCGCCGCCGGCCGCCAGGGCCACGTCATCGCGTTCGCGGTCGCTGGGGTCTAATCGCAACGTCGGGGCGGCCAAAGAGGGTGCCTGGTTGTTGGGTGCCGACCGATTGGATCCGGCGATCGGCAGGAACGTTGGAGCCAGCGGAACCAACCCCTTGACAGGCGATAGCATAGTGATATCATTCGGATATCACCTTTGATGGAGCAGATTGCGATGATCAAGGAACGTTTGATCCGTCCGGTCCCTGGGTTGTTGATGGTCGGCGCCATTGTGGCTGTCGTGATCGGGACGGCCTGGCTGTTCGTCACTGCGGTTCAA
>JAYTTT010000304.1:0-61670 GCA_043744895.1 Gemmatimonadota bacterium
GTCAGGGGTCCGATCGCGCCGCCGGTGGCCGGCGCCATGAACAACGAGATCGCGGCCGCTGCGCCGACGATCACCGGCCGGATCAACACCAGCTTGGGGTCGGCCACCGGGATGCAGGTGTTTGCCGGACCCCGCGACGATCCGTTCTTCATCGACCTGGAGCAATTTTTCAGGATCATTCCCGACCGGAAGCCGGCCAGCGGCGCCCTCTCTCAATTGCCGTCGACACCGTCCGCGTCGGCCTTTCGCCCCGCCGGACAGGCCCTGAACTACGTCGCGGGATTCAACGTGATGTCGATCGTCCTCGAAGTACCAGTCGCCGATCTGACCGCGGGTGGCACCGCCAAGATCGGCCTCTGGGGCACGATCAGCCGCTAGTCGCGACCACGCGACCCCAACTCTTCCGACCAATTGGAGCACTCGACCATGCGTTCTCTGTTCGCCATCCTCGCAGGCGCGGCCTTGCTGACCGCCTGCAGTAACAACGATGTCACCGGCCCAACCGAAACCCGGATGTACAACCAAATCCAGCGCCTCGGCAATCCGCTGGTCAGCGAAGTCTTCCTGGCCAAACGAAGTCACCCGCAACACGGCGCGACCGGCCCGGCCGAAGACAACGCCATGATCGGCGCCGAGTTCCGGAACTTCATTGTGACCGTGGCCGGGCGGAATCAAACCGTTGTCAATACCTTGGCGGCGGTACTGTTGCCGGACATGCTGATCGTGCAGACCGACAAGGCACCCGCGACGGCCGGTTGGCTTTCGTGGGCGCTGGCCAACGGCTACGGCGGCCGGAAGCTCGCCGACGATGTGGTCGACGCCGGTCTCGCGGCGTTGTTTGGATCATTGCTCGACCCGAACAATGTGACCGCCGGCCTCACCACCGACAACGTCGGGAACGACAGTCAGTTCCAAGCGGCGTTCCCGTACCTCGCCGCCCCGAACTGATCGATGCGTCGGCGGCCTGAAATTGTGCTCCTCTCCCTGCTGGTCGTGGGGGCCGGCTGGTTCCACTCGCGATCGGCCAGGGCGGCCGCTCGGGAGGAGAAGGTCCCAAACCCGGCGGCCGTGGTGGCCCAGGAACGCTGGATTCGCGACCAGGATATCGCGTTCTACACCGCCCGCGCCGCCCGGGACCCCAGCGGGGCGATCGACTTGGCCCGGCTGGGGGCGCTCTACCTGCAGCGACACCGTGAATCTGGAAGTTCGTCGGACCTCGCGTCGGCGGAGGAGGCCGGGCTCCGGTCCGCGGCAAACCGGGACCGAAACAACTTCGGGGCCTGGCAAGTCGTGGCGGCCACGCGGGTGGCTCGGCATCGGTTCCTCGAGGCCCTCGTTGCCGTCGACCGGATGATCGCCGTCGACCCCGGTCACGCCGGGGCCCGGGCGGCCAAGGGGGAGATCCTCCTTGAACTCGGGCGCTATCCCGAGGCGGATGCCCTCTTCACCGGCCTGACGCTCCACCGGTCAGAGCCTAACGTCGCACCGCGATACGCCCGGTGGCTCGAACTCCGGGGCCGAGCCGGCCGGGCCGCCCGGCTCTTGGAGGACACCCGCGTCACGGCGGCCGCCGGAGTGGCGGTTCCGGGCGAGCAGCTGGCGTGGCTCGACCTTCGACTGGCCGAGTTGGCGCTCAAATTCGAAGACCATGCCACAGCGATTCGGTGGGCGGACAGCGGATTGGCCCGGGTGCCCGACGACGCCCGGCTGCTGACGGCCAAGGCGCGAGCCCTCCTCGGGCTCGGCCGGGTCGCGCCCGCGATGGCGCTGGCGGATTCAGCGCTCGGGATTCGCTTCGATCCGGCCACCTTAATCGTGTTGGTCAACGGCTTGGAACAATCCGGCGACACTGGACTCGCGGCGGACTATCGTCGCGTCCTGGCCTCGAACCTCGCGGGCGACCCGGCCAACATCCATCGCGCCTGGTCGCTCTACTTCCTCGATCACGGTGGCAACGCCGACTCGATCGCCGCAGTGGCGCGGAACGACCTGGTCGTCAGGCAAGATGTCTATGGCTTCGACCTCTACGCATGGGCGTTGTTTCGGGCCGGGCGCTACGACGAGGCGTCGAAGGCCATGGCGAAGGCCCGGGCCGCCGGAACCCAAGACCCGCTGCTGGACCGTCACGCGGCGGCCATCGAGGCGGCAGTGGCAAAGTCATGACGGAGCTCCTGGTCTTTGCCGAGCTTGGGTTCCGCCACATCGCGGATTGGGCGGCCCTCGATCATCTCCTGTTTCTGTTGGCCCTGGCCGCGCCGTATCGAGCGGCAGACTGGCGGAAGCTGGTGATCATCGCCAGCGCCTTTACGGTTGGACATTCGATCACTCTGGCCTTGGCGGTATCCAACACGCTGGAGCTCCCACCGGCCGTGGTCGAGTTTCTCATCCCGGTCACGATCGCGGCCACCGCCATCCGCAATTTGGTACCACACCAAGGGACCGGGCTCCGGCTCGAGCCCTGGTTTGCTGGGGGATTCGGCCTGATCCACGGAGCCGGCTTTGCCAATTATTTGACCAGTCTATTCGAGGGCCCGATTGCGGTGCCCTTGCTCGGTTTCAATTTGGGAATCGAGACCGGCCAGATCCTGATCCTGGCCGCATTCATCGGTGCCTTCGAGCTTGGGGCCAGGATCCTCGGACCACGGCGGCCCCAGCGAGTCGTCGTGTCAGTCGGGGCCGGCCTCTGGGCCCTGCTGCTCGCGTTCGAGCGCCTACCGTGGTGACCGGGTGCTGATCCTGGCCCTGATCTCCGGACTCGTGACCCATCCGATTCACACCACCTCGGCCACCTTGGTGCCCGGCCCGGACCGGGTCAGCGGCCGGCTGGTGGTTCGGGCCTTTCTCGAGGACTTCCCGCCCGGCCGGGACTCCGGCGCCGCGGTCCGCTATCTCGCCGACCGCCTGACCCTAACGGCTCCCGGCGGCCGACGACTCCCGATGGTGCTCGGACGGGTCACCGAGGCGTCGGGCGTCGTGTCGCTCGAGATGACGATTACCAACGGGGGACCCTGGCGAGGCGTGCTCGTACACAACCAACTGATGTGCGAACGCTTCCCCGACCAAGTCAATCTCATGCAAGTCAAGCAACCGGGGCGGACCATCACGCTGCTCTTCTCGCCCGGGAGCCGGGCGCAGCCAATTGGCTAGGGCTCGGGCGCGCCGAACCCGCATCGACTAAGATTGAATGTCGGCACCAACCCACACCCTTACCGCACCCAGGCCAATTGGGACGATGACGCAAGTTCGCCCCGACCAAGCAATCGAGACGCCAGCCGAGGGTGATCGCCGCCTCTTGGAACGAGTCGTCAGCGGCGACGAAGGGGCCATCGGCCTGTTGTACGATCGCTACTCCGGCGCCCTGTACGGCATCGCCTACCGAATTGTCGGTGAGCGGGCGGACGCCGAAGAGGTCGTGCTCGAATGCTTTTCGCAGGCCTGGCGGGACGCCCGCAGGTTTCAGTTCGGGAAGGGATCGGTGGCTGCTTGGCTCACGATGATTTGCCGAAGCCGGTCGATCGACTTGCTTCGGGCTCGAGGCCGGCGGGCCCGGTTGGCCGACTCCGCCGTCGCCGCCGACCCTGATCAAGCCCCGGGCATGGGACGGGGCGAGCAGAGCCCCGATTCGGACGTGGCCCACAGCGAGCGATCGGCGCGGGTGGCGGCGGCCCTCGACACTCTGTCGCCGCCTCAGCGGCAGGCCATTCAGTTGGCGTTTTTCGAAGGCCTCTCGCAATCGGAAATCGCCGAACGGCTCGATGAGCCGCTCGGCACCATCAAGACTCGAGTCCGGCTGGCGATGCAGAAGCTCCGCGATACGTTGCGGCCCTTTTTCTTCGAGGCGGCATCATGAGCGCCATGATTCCAGAGTCGATTCGCGAACTGGCCGCTGGCTATGCGCTCGGCGCGCTGACGCCCGAGGAAACTCGTACCTTCGAGGCGGCGATGGCCGAGTCGCCCGATCTCGGGCGAGAAGTCACCGGGTACCGGGAAGTAAACGCGCTGTTGGCGCAGTCCGCCGCTACCCGGCCCGACCCGGCCCTCAAGGCCCGCTTGGTGGATCGAATCCGGCGCGACAAGGTCGTCCCGGTGCGGGCCCCCCGATCCCGGCTTGCTCCGGTGTTGCTCGTCGCCTTAGCGGCCACCGCGCTCGTGGCGGTCGGCCTAGGCCGACGAGTCCAGTCGCTGTCCGAGGAAGTCAAGCGCCAAGACCTTCGCCTCGTGGCCGCCGAAGCCTTGCTGGCCGCGCGGGACCAGACCCTCAACACGCTGCTCACTGCCGAGTCGGATCTGACGGTGCTCCAACTCACGACGGCTGGTGCCGAGTCGCCGGGGATTCAGTTCTTCTGGAATCGCCGGTCGAACACGGGGGTCTTGCACGCCTTCCGGTTGCCGCCGGCGCCACAGGGCAAGGTCTACCAGCTGTGGCTCCTCCGAGACGGGAAGCCGTATCCGTCGGCCACGTTCACCACCGGATCCGATGGTCAAGCTTTGGTCCAGTCCTTCAGTCTGCCAAACGGGGGGGGATTCGAGGCGGCCGCGGTGACGGTCGAGCCCGAGGGCGGTTCGACGACGCCGACGTTGCCGATCTATTTGATCGGGAAGGTCTAGGTGGCTCGGTACTCGGCACTCGGCACTCGGCGCTCGACGGCTCCCCCTGGATGTGGATGGTCGTCGATGGGAAAGAACAGCCCACGTGGGTTACGCCCTGGAATCGTTGCGGTTCACGGGGCAGGGTTACAATGGGTCATCGTTCCGGGGGAGCCCCGACAGCAAGCACTTTGCCTACGGAATGCAGCGCAGTATCAACACCGATGCGCCGGTCGTTGACGGCGTTGCCAAGCCCGGGTTACTCGGCCAGTTCTTTTCGTTGAACCCCCAGCGGCAACGGCAAATCACCTTCCCGCCAGCCGTGCCAGAGGCGGACGATCATGAATGGTTCATCCGCCCGGGCCACGGCCAGAAACCGCTCCACATCATCGACCGCGTTGAACAGCGCGGGCGACGCCCGCCCGCACCCCGCGCCGAAGCGCTAGGCCGGGGCGGCGGGGGCCAGCCGTTCCCCCGCTTCGCCGTTAAGATTGAACCGCCTCTCTCGGAGCCATCGATGCGACTCTCGATCCGCCGGTACGCCGTCCTCCTGACGGCGGCAATCGACCTTGCCGGCCTCGCCCCAGCCGCCCGGGCCCAGGCCAAAGAACCGTGGCCGGGCCTCGACGCCTACATCGTCGCCGCCATGAAGACCTGGCAGGTGCCGGGCTTGGGCCTCGCGGTCGTGCGAAACGACACGGTGATCTACACCCGAGGGTACGGCCTCCGCGACGTCGGCAAGCCCGACCCGGTCGACGAGCACACCGTCTTCGCCATCGGCTCGGCCTCGAAGGCCTTCACCGCCGCATCGGTGGCGATGCTGGTGGACGAGAAGAAGGTGTCGCTCGACGCCAACCCGGGGCTCTACCTCCCGGGCTTCCAGCTCTACGACCCCTACGCCACCCGGGAACTCACGGTCCGCGACATCCTGAGCCACCGGAGCGGCCTGGCCCGCGGCGAACTCGCCTGGTACGGAAGCGGCTTCGACCGGGACGAGATCGTCCGCCGAGTCCGGTTCCTGACGCCCTCGTGGTCGTTCCGGTCCCAGTTCGGGTACCAGAACATCATGTACATCACCGCGGGCCAGGTGGTCGCCCACGTCTCCGGCCGAAGCTGGGACGACTTCGTCAAGGACCGGATCTTCGCGCCGCTCGGCATGACCGAGAGCGGCACCTCGAGCCGGGCGGTGGCGGGACGGCCCGACGTCGCCACCCCGCACGCCACGGTGAACGACACCCTCCGCGCGATCCCCTGGCGGAACATCGACAACGCCGGGCCGGCCGGTTCGATCAACTCCACCGCGACCGACATGGCCCAATGGGTCCGGCTCCAACTGGGCCGAGGCAGCTACGGCGGGAAACAACTGATCTCGGCCAAGATGGCCGACGAGATGCACCAGGCGCAGACCGTGATCCGGACCGACTCCGCCGCCCGGGCCACCAACCCCGACACCCACCTCCAGGCCTACGGCCTGGGCTGGTTCCTCGAGGACTACCGCGGCCGGCTCGTCGTTCATCACGGCGGCAACGTCGACGGCTTCACCACCCTGGTCGGCATGCTCCCGGAGGAACGGTTAGGCGTGGTCCTCCTCACCAACCAGAACGGGAGCGGGCTCCCCACCGCCCTCCTCCACCGGATCTTCGACCTCCACATAAAGGCCCCGGCCCGGGACTGGGCCGCCGACGGCTGGAAACGGCTCGAAGCCCAGCGGGCCCGCGGCCGGGAGGCGGCCAAAAAGGCTGAGGCGTCGCACCTGACGGGCACGAAGCCGTCGTTGCCGCTCGCGTCGTATGCGGGGACCTACTCGGACTCGCTCTACGGCGACGTCGTCATCACCGAGGCCGGGGGCAAGCTCCATCTCAAGTTCGGGCCGACGTGGGAATCGGACCTGGAGCATTACCATCTTGACTCCTTCCGCGCCCGGTTCGACACCCCGGTGCTGCCGCCCGTGCCGGTCTCCTTCCGGATCGGCGGATCCGGCAAGGTGGAAGCCGTGGTCCTGGACATGGCGGGGACGGCGGAGTTCAAACGGGCACCGGAGCCGCCGTCGGCGGGGAATCGGTGACGGCGCCGAACCCGGGCCGCTGAGCGTGTCGCGGCCGGGGAGCCGCCCCCGGGGAATGACGCGGATCTTGCCGTTGGTGATGCCCGCCGAACGGACCGCATCAAGGCCGGTCGCTGGGTCCATGACGCGCCCGCGCAGAATGACGAGATCGTCCGCGATCGCGGTGCGCGGCGGCGGCGTCACGCTGAGCAGAAATGCGGACAACGCAATGACGGGCACCCGGCGCATGTGGTGGCTTTCGGCTCAGTTGAGTGGGACGGAACCCGTGTACCGCAAGATATAGAGGTGTGCTCGAGACTCGCCGATGTCGCGTTCCGGACATCGGGTTGCAGATTGTGGGCGCCGAATCGGTTCTCCCACGACACCAGCTTGACCGCGGATCGCTCGAAGGTCAAGCGAGTCCTGGTCGTCTCATTCAAAACGGGGACCTCGACCGCGGTGCGGCAGGCCGCGATCGACACCGTGCAGGGGACCGTGGTGGTTCATTCGGGTACCCTGGGCGACCACGTATCAGCTGATTGACTCGGCCCGAAGGCTGTTGGAAACCAAGATCGTGGTTCTGTACGCCAGCCCCTTCATGCTGTTCGTGCTCGACGGGAGGTGCCCCAACGATCAAGGCACGGGCAGTCCCACCTGGAAGGCGACCGATTGGAGCTTCAATCCTGACTCGTCGGGCGGCGGCAACTTTGCTCTGGAGGAACTGGCCGTCCCTCTCGCCTGGGGTTGCGAGACCGGTTCGGCAGCGACGAAGGTCGCCGTGCTCGAACAAACCTCGCCGGAGGCGATTTTGCCGCCAACGTTCCGGGCGGAGTGCCGACCCTTCCGGCCCCGAACGATACAGCCAAGTCACCTGGCAGAGCGGTTGCCAGTCTGATGGCAGCGGTTGGGGACAATAATGTTGGGATGGCTGGCGTGATGTGGCAGGCGAACGTAACCCTCAAGCCGACGGGGCCCGTCAACATTGCAACAGTCATCGACTCGATCGCGCCATTGCTGCAGAACAACGTGGTGACAATCAACTTGAGCTTGGGGAATGGGACACTGCAGTCGATCTCAAGGTTCCCCACGAGACCTGGCGGAGTAGCACTAAGACAGAAATGGACGGCGCTACCGGCTATATAGGCTTGAATTAGACGGTATTGGCGCTTATAATGGAACATGGGGCAAATCTTTGAGCCAGTTCCCACCATTCGCCGCCTTCTCCCGGCGCCGACCAGGAGCACTTTTCTCTTTGGTCCCCGGGGCACCGGCAAGTCGACCTACGCACACCAAGTGTACCCCGACGCCTTGGTCATCGACCTTCGGGCAGGCGCCGTGGCTCGAGGGTTGACCGCAGAGCCGGAGCGACTCCATGCCATGATCGACGGGACGGCTTCCGATCGCTGGATCGTCATTGACGAGGTCCAACGGGTCCCGCCGCTGCTTGATGTGGTCCATCAACGGCTCGACCGCGAACCGGGGCGGCGGTTCTTGCTGACTGGGTCGAGCGCGCGATCACTCCATCGAGCTGGCGTAAACTTGTTGGGCGGCCGGGCCGGCCGCCGGATCATGCCGCCCTTCCTCGCGGCTGAGTTGGGTCAGGCGTTTCACCTGCCGACCGCAGTTCGGTTGGGACTCCTCCCGGTTGTTTACACCGCGGCCGACCCGGCGGGGGCCCTTGGCGACTATGCCACCGTCGCGGTGCTCGATGAGGTGAAGGCCGAAGCGGCCGTTCGCCAAATCGCCGCGTTTGCCCGGGCCCTCGAGCAGCTCGCGCTGTCGCACGGGAGCGTGCTGAGCCCGACCGCGATTGCTCAGTTGGCCGGGGTCAAGAAGAGCACGGTGGTGGACTGGATCGACGTGCTCGAATCGATGTTCATCGTGGCCAAGCTCGACGTTTTTTCAGCTCGGCCCTCCCGCCGGACCCTGGCGGCCCAGCCCAAACTGTACTTCGCGGACACCGGTCTGGCCATGGCCCTTCGACCAAACGACCCTACTCGCGCCCGGCCGGACGCCGTCGGGGCGGCCCGGGAGGGTCTGGTGTATCAGCACCTGGCCGCGTGGTGCAGCGTCCGGCACGATGCCGCCCTTTCGACGTGGCGGACCACCAGTGGAGTCGAGGTCGATTTCGTGGTCGAGTCGTCAGACGGGCTGCTGGCCGTCGAGGTCAAGAGCGGCTCGACGCTTCGACCAGCCGATCGTCGCGGCCTCCTTGCGTTTCACCAGGAATTTCCCGACGCCAGGCTGCTCGCCTTGACGGATGGACCGGTGCCATTGCGCCGAGGCCCGATCGCGGAGGAACCGCTGGCTGATTTTCTCAGGCGGGTGGTGCCGGGGCAGCCCCTCAGCGACGATCGCTAGGCTCCCAGGCCGGATCGGTCAGGGTGAAGCTCCGGGCATCCGACTCGCCAGATGGTGCCCACAGTGCCCGGACCCGCGCCGAGTTGATGGGTGGAACTGCTTGCGCAAACGAAACCGTACAGGCTTGTCGCCAAGCGGTCGACAATCCTGAGGCTTCCAGGTAAGCAGTTGTATTGCCTTCAAGGCAATAGCATACCGTCAGTCGCTCCGAAGCGCCTGGATCGGATCGACCATCGACGCCGGGCGCGCCGGCAAATGCCCAGCCGAGAACGCCACCACACCCCGCCGGCCCCGTGACGATCCGGGTCAAGGCCCGGAAGATCGGCGAGTTCAAGAACTCGACCTTCGACATCACCGGAACGCTGCTCACCGCAGAGGACTGGACCCGCCGCCGGGACAGCATGCTGCCTAACGGTGACGACCAGGCCTTCATCGAGCAGCTCATGGCCGACACCCCGGAACGGGAGGTCGGCAAGTACGCCGGCTGGATCGCGCCGCCCCGGGTCGGGATCGACAACAAGCCCGGCGATTTCGAATACGTGAAACTCGCCTGATTGACCTTGTCGCGGCGCGGGCCCCCATGCGGCCCGCGCCCCATTTCCCACCTGGCGTTCGTGGAGTTGACGCGGCGGTCGCCGTCCCGTAGCCTTACCTTCGCTTATATAAAATTGAAATGATATTCATTCTCAAGTGAAGGTACATAGTGATCAAACCAACATGCCTATCTGTTGGCCTGGCAACACTTTGCTTGGTGGGAACCCTCGAGGCCCAGGAAAAGACCACGGTCGGCGGCTACGGGGAAATTCACTACTCCAATCCGACCGGCCCGAACAGTCCAGCGTCCGTGAACGTCAAGAGATTCGTGATCTTTCTTGGGCACACCTTCTCGGACCGTCTGGCCTTCCGCTCGGAACTCGAGATCGAGGACGCCAAGATTGAAGGGGGGACCCTGGGTGGCGAAGTGGGTCTCGAACAGTTGTATGTCGATTACCGGCTCGGCGGCGGCGTCACCCTCCGAAGCGGCCTCATCCTCGTTCCTATCGGCATCGTCAACGAAACCCACGAACCACCCACGTTCAATGGGGTGGAACGCCCGGCCTACCACCACGATGTCCTTCCCACCACCTGGAGAGAAATCGGATTCGGGGTCCAGGGCACGCTCGCGCCAGGCTTCGGGTATCGGGCTTATCTGATGAACGGCCTGGTCGGCTCGGGCTTTTCGGCCTCGGAGGGAATCCGGGGGGGGCGCCAGGAAGGCAGGGAGGCCACGTTCGCCAATCCCTCCTTCACTGGGCGTCTTGAATACGCGAGGCCGGGACTGAAGGTCGGTGCCGCCCTCTGGTACGGCGGGGCGACGGCGGGCGATAGGCTGATTGGCCCAGGAGCATTCTCCGCCCCGGTGGGCGTCCTCGCCGCGGATCTTCGGTGGGACCGGGGAGCGGTCGCCATTCGAGCGGAAGCGGCCACGATCCACGTGAGTGACGCCGAGAAGATCAATGCCCGGGGCGCCGAAGGCGTGGGCCGCCGAATCACCGGTGGGTACGCCGAGGGCGCCGTGAACCTCCTTCGGTCGCTCGGATCAGCCAGCACGGAGCGCCTCAACGTGTTCCTTCGTCACGAGCGGTACAACACCCAGGCGTCCGTTCCAGCCGGGGTGATCGCCAACCCCGCCAACTCGCGGCGCGTGACGACCGTGGGTTTGACCTATCTGCCGGTGGCGGCGGTCGCCTTCAAGGCCGATTATGCCTGGGTGCGGAACCTCGCTCGGGTCGGGCAGGTCGGTGTCATGAGTCTCGGGGTCGGGTTTTGGTACTAGCCCGTGGTTTCGCCCTGGTGGCGTGGGCGGTTGTCACCCAACAGGCCGAGCCACGGGTGCAGGCGTCGTTGGTCCGAATCTTCGGGCCTGGCGTTGCTGGCACCCACGTCCGGGCCGACTCTGCAGATGTCCTGCGGGTTACCCGAGGCGACTCTCTCCTGGGCTTCGCCCAGGTTCGTGAGGTGCTGGGCAAGGAGCAACCGATCACGTTCCTCGTGGCGATTGATCTCGCCGACCGTCTCAAGGACGTCGATATCCTCGTCTACCGGGAGCCCTATGGGGGCGAAGTGGCCTACGAGTCGTGGCGGCGCCAGTTCCGGGGCCGAGGCACGGACGCCCCGCTGGTGCCCGGGCGAGATATTCGGTCGATCTCGGGCGCGACGATCAGCGTGAACGCCGTCACTGCGGGAATTCGCCGGGCGCTGCGGGACCTCGTCCAGTGGCACGCAACGGGAGTACTGCGATGAGCGAGCCGTCCCTGACTTGGGCTCAGGTTCCGGCTCCGATTCGAACGGTCGCCCGGTGGGCGACGGTGGTCAACGCCGCGGGGTACCTGGTGGCGGTGACGTTCGTCCGGCACACGACCGGAATGACGCCGGCCGGAATCGTCGCACGATACCGGGGCCTGGATCCCGCCGCGGCCCCCGACGCTCCGCTCCAGTTTCCCAAGCCCCTCGGAGAACTGCTCACGTCCACCCACACCCACCTTCTCGGCATGGCGGCGCTGTTCGTCGTTAGCGGCCTCTGCTTCGCGGTCTGCTCGTGGCCGGGCGGCCGGTGGCAACGCATCCTGATCGCCGAGCCGTTCGTGGCGACCCTCGTCTCCATGGCGACGTTGTGGCTGATCCGTTTCGTCGACCCGCGGTTCGTCTGGATTCTGCTCCTGTCGAGCGGGTCGATGGCCATCGTCCTTGCGATCCAGACCACCGTGGTCCTCCGGGAGTTGCGGCAGGCCGACCGAAATGGATAGGCGCACCTTCGTCTGTATGGCGGCCGCCACGGGGGGCGGTCTGGCCAGGCCGTCGCTAGGTCCGCGGCACCGCGAGGATCGCTTGGTGGAACGGTGGTCCTGGGTGATGGGCCAAAGCGCGCATGTGCAGGTCTACGCCGCAAGCGAGGCGCAGGGGCTCGAGGCCGCTGCCCTGGCCCTGGCGGAAATTCGCCGGGTCGAGGCACGCCTGTCGGCGTTCGACGATACCAGCGATCTCTGTGAGCTGAATCGGCAGGCTGGTCGGCGGCCGGTCCGAATCGGCCCCGATCTCGCAGCCGTGTTGGCGGCCGGGATCCGGATCGGAGCGGCTTCCAACGGAGCCTTCAACCTCGCGGTTGAACCATTGATGAGAGCCTGGGGATTCCGCGACCCTCGCCGCGCTCCCCCCTCCGAAGGAGAACTGGGCGAAGCCCGAGCGGCGGTCACCGCCGCCGAGATCCGCCTCTCCGCCGACCGCGCCTTCCTGACCACAAAGGCTGCCCAGCTCGACTCGGGTGGCATCGGTGTGGGGTATGGACTCGATCGTGCGGCGACCATTCTTCATGCCATGGGCATCAAGCGGGCTCTGATCGACGTGAGCGGAGATTGCCTCGCCATCGGCGCTCCGCCCGGCCGGCGTGGGTGGGAGATCGGGATCGCGGTCCCGGACCGTCGGGGCCAGGTCGGCCGAACGGTATTGTTGGCGGATCGGGCGCTGGCAACGTCGTCCAATGTGGAGTCGGTGGTCCGACTGGCGGGGCTTGTGGCCGGGCACGTCATGGACCCGGGCACCGGCCACCCGGCGTCGGATCGCCGGCAGGCCACGGTAATCGCGCCGCGAGCCATCGACGCCGACGGGTGGTCGACCGCGGCCCTCATCACCGGCAAGCCCGGCGACGGCGTGACCTATTTTGCCATGAGGCCGGCTGCCGCCCGCAACACCCAGCTCCTCGGCATGCTGCTCGAACGGGTGACCGGCATGGGCGAGTCGGTCTCCTGATGCTGAATCAGGGCACCCTCGACGGGCATGAAGTGGTGCCGGCCTCGTGGGTCGACGAGTCCACCCGGGCCGAGGCCCGGCGACTGCTGGGGGGATGTACGACGTAGGCCCGTGAAGTGGCCGGAAACCGAAGACGGGACGATATTCAGCCGTTCGCACCGATGTTCCTTTCCTCTCCACATTCTGGAGGACATCCCGATGGATCTCAGCGCTCTGGTGTCTCGGCGCGGCCCGAACCTGGCCGCCCTGCTTACCCTCGCCGCCATGGTCGGTGGTGCGGCGGCCACACTTCAGGCGCAGGCAAGCCCGAAGATTCCGGCGGAGCTCGTGCCGGTACGGGCTGCCCTCGACAAGTACCGCGATCCGATCGTTGCGGTGCACGACGGATACTTCTCGACGCTGGGCTGCATTGATTTTCCGGCGGGCGAGAAGGGGAATGGAATGATGAGCTACAAGCCGGGGGCGATGGGGGTGCATTTCCTGAACCCGGCACTGGTCGGTCCGAAGCTCGACCCGATGAAGCCGCAGGTGCTGCTCTACGAGTGGGTCGGCGACCGGCTTCAGCTCACCGGTGCCGAGTGGTTCATGCCGGCCCAACTGTCAAAAACCGCTCCGATGATCCACGGCCAGTCACTGCAAGGCCCGATGGAGGGCCACGAACCGGTACTGCCGAAAGAACTCCACCACTGGGATCTGCACGTGTGGCTGTGGAAGGACAACCCGAACGGGCTCTTCTCGTCCACCAACTCGGCCGTCAAGTGCGCCAAAGGGCCGTACGCCTTCGCGGAAAAGGGTCCGAAGATGGTCATGCAATAGCCAGCGATGAACGACAGCGTTCGGTGGCGCGGCCGGCGCTGGACTCACTCGACCGTGAACTCCGATGTCATGCCAAGGGCGTAGTGAGGGTGATCGGCATCCACTCCTCGTGCCCCGAAAAGAAATCCGCGCCGCGGCCAAAGGTTTGTAACGCAAAGTACTTGACAGCAAGAGCCTCCAGTCGTATTGTGGGGTATCGATACCCTGGATCTCATGTCCGCCCTCACCCGATTCCTCTACCCCGTCCCGGCCCTCCGCTCCACGGGACAGTCGGCTGATGATGCCGGCATAGGCCTTGGCCCGTTCTGAATCGGTTAGCGGCGTCAACGCGGCCTCAAGTTCCGGAACCTGATGCCCAATGTTCAGGGTAGCCGCCAGGGATTCGATCGCCCGGCGGCAGGCCGCCAGTGACTCGTCGAAGTCGCCCTTGTTCAGCTTGGCAATGGCATCGCGAATGTGACCCGCCGAAGCCTGGAACTCAGGCTCATCCAGGGCAGGATACGGAATTTCAATCAGGTCGTACTTGGTATGCTGCAATCCTTCCAGAACCGTTAGCCAGGTCTCCCGAGGAATCGTGACCCGGAGCATCTCGACGCTGCTGTCCAGGAATCCGGCAGGGTCCATGAGCGAAGGCCAGAGATCGCAATGGAACAGCGCAACTCCTCCAGCCCGGTGATCTTCGATTCGACCGAGTCGAACTGGATCAAGATCACAGATAATCTCGATCCGGTTGTTGGCAGGGTACGCCGCCGACCGCACGAAGCGCCTCGGACCGGCCCAGTAGAGCGAGCCAACGGCGGCGTCGGTCGCCAGGCGAAGTTCCCCAGAAAGCTCCCGGAGTTCGAAGCGCTGAACCGGACGCCCCGGCTCGAAGAGGTCGGTGGGACTGTCCTGTAGGAGGATCCCAACATCGAGAATGAGCCGGGGAAACACGGCAAGTCCAGGTCGCACGTTGGAGATACTTAGGCGGCCAACATGCCTGCTGCCGACAAGAATGCCAGCGTCACCAAATGATGCCACGTTCCTGACTCCGATTGACTTGCGGCTGTCCCTACTCGAGTGTCACCGTGAACGCCCCGTAACGGCCGATTCCTTCGTAAGCTCCAGAGCTGCAACTGCTTGAGAGCGGCTAACCGATGGGAACTGATGGAGAAACTCGGCCAAAGACCGGGGTCCCGCCGAGAATCTCGGAATCGCTGGGCACCGCGGTGCCTGGCTGCCTCATCACTTGTCCCTGCTGGGGGCTCCGGGAATATAGCGGAAGGGTTTCGAGGCGATCTACCGCTTGGCAACCCCCGCCTTCGTTTCCAACCCGCTCCAATTCACCCCGGCCTTCACGCCTTGCCAGACCTCAACTGGTCCAACCAGAATGTGGGTACCGACCGAATGCCCGTAAAACCCGAGGGCATACGGCATAGCGAGATCGACACCATTTACCGACCGCCACACCGCCACGCCGTCTACCGCCACCCCACAGGTGCCGTCCGGAAAGAGCTGAACTCGAAGCCGGTGCCATCCCCCACTCCGAAGCGCCGGTTCGGCGGCCACCATGAAACCATCACCCGCGGCACTCATTTCCATCTGAGGCATCATGGTGACCCCCTCCCCGGCCGGGAGGGCGAAGAAGCATCCGGTCGCCGTGAACCCGTTGTCGCTCAAGACGGCGTTGGCGAGGAGGCCAACTCGCAATTGCTGCCACTTCGGGCGGGTCACCGGTATAGAGACCCGAGTCTCGAAGCCGAGGCCGGCGTCAACGACGAATTCCCTCGCGGACACCACGCCGCTCTCGAACGACCGGTCCCCGTTGTTGTGAAACGCCGATCCACCGTCCAACCCGGGAGCAATCCGTGGCCTGGGATCGCCAAAGATCCGCCAGGCGGCGAGCCCTGGGTCGGTCCAATCTTCCAGCAACACCTGGCGCGACCGAGCCTCACGGATCTCGAGCCGAAGGGAGTCCCGCCACCAACCACCCGCGCTCACGTAGACCCACACCGTCCCAGCACCCGTCGGGCTCAGGACTCCGGTCACTGAGTCGACCGTGGCAAGGCCCTCATCACCAGACCGCCACCGAAGGACCTCGCGACGCGCTGAAGGGGGCGTCCGGATCTGGTGCGAACCGGTGGGCGAGTACCACCACCAGTCGGACGGCGATCTCGGCGGTCTCTGGCGCCGCATCGGTCGGACTCCCAACCGGTTGCTCGGCGTCGGCTTCAGCGCGCAGGGGAGCGAAACGGAAACCCGACCGTACCACCTCACCGACGCCGCGCGCGATGCTCGGGTGGCATTCGTCGTGGTGGGCGTGGCCGGTCCCCAGATCGGGCGCGCGGGGCCGCTCGGCGCGGCCGCGGGCTACGAGACCGATCGGGCGGATGTGGCACTCGGGACGCCGCCCCACGCGCTCGTCATCGCGCGATCGACGCCGTTCGGCCCCGCGATGCACCCGGTAAACGAAGAGCGCCTGACGCACGAGTGGGTGGAGGCCGACGATCCACTGCGGGCCGGCATGACCTTCTACGAGGGACCGAACGGCGGGGCGGTGTTTGCCACGGGGTCGCTGCTGTTCGCGCTCGCACTCACGGAAACGGACGGAGCGGAGCGCTTGTGCGCGAATGTACTTCGCCGCTTCATTGATCCCGCGCCCTTCGTCATGCCGGCGACGTAAGCACGGGCGCACCGGACCCGTTGACTTTGCCGCCGCTGGAGCCCGTATTCCCCACCCCAACGCTGGAGCCGCCCTCATGCGCCTGTCATCCCTCCTCCTCGGGTTTCTGATGGCCGAGTTGCGCAACGTGGCCACGCTGCAGCGCGCGTGGGCCGGCAGGACGGCGACGGTGATCGAGTCCTGGTGCCCATCCATCCCCGGGTAGATATTGGACATGGGCTGGTACCTCCGTTTGTAGTGCGACACGGCGTTCGTCGCGACAGACGATGATGGACATCCTGTCCACTTTGATGAAGAATACCAGCGGCGTTGGCGCGGCGATCGTGAGCAATATCAGATGGGCTCGTCGGAACACGTTTCGTCAGGCTTTAGCCTTGTGGAGACGGCCGATGTACTCTCACCCTCTTCGGCGACGGTCACGCGAGACCGGGTGACAGCCCGCGCATGGCTGAACCGGGAGCGCTCCACGTGAGCGAACCGACCCCGCCCGAGTCGGCGCGCGCGCGCGCGCGGCATCTGGCGCGACGGGACGGTGTCGAGTCGGTCTTTCGCCAAGCGCTGTCGCACGCGCCGGAACATCGGCGCGCCTTCCTCGACACGCACTGCCCCGACGCGGATACGCTCGCCGATGTCGAAGCGCTCCTCGCGGCGCACGAGAAGCATGGCGTTCTCGACTCGCTCATCGACGAGGCGGGGCCGCTCCTCTCGCCTCAAGACCCCACCCCCGCGCCCGCAGCGCCACCCGGCGTTCCGACCGTGGCCCGCTACCACATCATCGAGCGGCTCGGCGGCGGAGGCATGGGGGTGGTGTACCGGGCGCGTGATGAGCGGCTCGGGCGCAATGTCGCCCTCAAGTTCCTCTCGTCGCACCTGAGCCGCGATGCCACAGCGAAGCGCCGATTCCTGCTCGAGGCCCGGGCGGCCGCCGCGCTCGAGCATCCCAACATCTGCACCGTGCACGAGATTGGCGAGACCGACGATGGTCAGTTGTACATCGTAATGGGGTGCTACGAGGGAGAGACGCTCGACCGGCGCATCGCGCGCGGTCCGCTGCCCGTCGCGGACGCGGTCCGCATCGCCGCGGAGATCGCGCGCGGACTGCAGAAGGCGCACGAGCGCGGGATCGTTCACCGCGACATCAAGCCGGCCAATCTGATGTGTACCGCCGATGGGCTGGTGAAGATCCTCGACTTCGGCATTGCAAAGTTCGCCGATGTGGCGCTGACCCAGACGGGAGGCGCGATCGGAACCGTGGCCTACATGAGTCCCGAACAGGCCTTTGGCGAGCCGGTGGATCTACGCAGCGATCTCTGGTCGCTCGGCGTGGTGCTGTTTGAAATGCTCGCTGGGGCGCCGCCGTTCTCGGGGCAGAATGCGCGCGCGGTGTTCGGCGCCCTTGCCACCGCCGAGCCTCCGTCCCTCGGTGACTATCGAGCCGACGTCCCGGCGGGTCTTGAACTGCTCCTCCGTCGGCTGTTGGCAAAGAAGGTGGGGGATCGACCGCCTTCGGCCGCGGCGCTCGTGGAGGCACTGGCCGGCGTGGCACCCGAAGCGTCCGACCCGGCGCGGCCGGATGCGAACCTGCGCCCGGCCCGCGATTCGGCGCTCGCCCGGGCGGGGGAGCGTCGCCAACTGACGATCGTCGCCAGCGTGATTGGTGGCGCGGATGCGCTGGTGGAGCGCCTGTCGCCGGCCCAATCGGAGCAAGTGTTTGGGCGGATTCGAGCGGCCGCGGCGGAGATCGCGACCCGCCATGGCGGCCTGGTGAACCACGCGGACGCCGATGGCCTGGTGCTCCTCTTTGGAGTGCCGACGGCGCACGAGGACGATGCGCTGCGGGCCGTGCGCGCGGTGCTCGAGCTGCACGGCGAAACGGCGGCGTTAGCGGCGGAGCTTGGCAGCAACCTCGGCGCCCTTGTCCGGCTGCGATCCGGGTTGCATGCCGGCGCGGCGGTCGTGCAACGGCAGCGCGACGGCGACCGCCTCTATCGCGTGACTGGCCCCCCGTCGGAAATTGCCGCGCGCCTCGCCGCGACCGCTCCGCCAGATGGCATTCTTGCGAGCCCTGAGCTGATCCGCCAAGTCGGCGTCGCGGTCGAAGCGACCGAGTCTTCGCCCATCCTCCTTCCCGGGTTCGATACACCGGTGACGCCGCACCGCGTACGCGCCACCGCTGAGACGCGATCCCGACTTGGCTCGGCCGATCTGCCCCTCACTCCGTTCATTGGCCGTGAGCGCGAGCGCGCGACACTTGCCGCTCACCTCGCCGCGGCGCAAGGCGGCGTCGGGCGGGTCACGGTGCTGGTTGGCGAGGCGGGATCGGGCAAAAGCCGGTTGCTGCACGAACTCCGGACCGTGGCCCAGCGGGCCGGGACCCACGTCATCGTCGGGCGATGCGACGCCTATGGGGCCACGACGCCCTTTTTCCCGTTCGTTGAGGCCGTACACGACGCACTCGCCGTTCCCCGCGGCGCAACGGCCGACGAGCGCCACCAGGCCGTGATCGTGGCGGCGCGCGCGATCGACGCGACGCTCGAGGACTCCCTGGCGCTCTACCTCGCGCTGCTGGGTATCCCCAGCGATGCCCACCCGCTTCCCGTGGATGTGCGTGGTGGGCTCTTTCAGGCCGCGATGCTCGACGCCATCGCGGCGCTCCTCGCGCTCGGTGCGCGTCGGACACCCACGCTGCTACTGCTGGAGGACTGGCACTGGGCCGACGAGGCATCGCGTGCCGCGCTGCGCCAAGTCGCCGAGATTGCGCCGGCCTATCCGCTCCACGTCGTGGTGACATCCCGTCCCGAGGGTGCCGAGTGGGGGAGTGGCGAGCACCAGAGCGTGCTGCATCTCGCGCCGCTCGACGGTGCCGCATCAGAGGCCATCATCTGCGCGGTGCTGGGCGCCGCACGGGTTGCGCCGGCGTTGGCGACGTGGGTCCACGAACGGACCGGCGGCAATCCCTTCTTCCTCGAGGAGGTGTGCGCGGCCCTCCGTGAATCCGGCGCCGTGGCGGTGCGTGAGGGCGAAGCGGTTGAGGGGAATGATGCGATGTCGCAGGTGCCGGGTACGGTGCAGGGGGTGCTTCGCACCCGCATGGATCGACTCGACGACGAGTCGCGCGATATCCTGCGCGTGGCCTCGGTGATTGGGCGCGATTTCACGCGCGGCATCCTCGACGACGTGGTCGAGTGTCGCGATGCGCTCGGACCCTCGCTGGAGCGTTTGAAGGCCTCGGGGCTCGTCCAGCAGATTGCCGTCGTCCCCGAGGCGGCCTATCGCTTCAAGCATGTGCTGGCGCAGGAGGTGGCCTACGATAGCCTCCTCGAACATCAGCGCACCGCACTCCACGCGGCGGTGGGGCGCGCAATCGAGCACCGCTACCCGGCGCAGCTCGACAAGCACGTCGAACGCCTGGCGCATCATTACGCTCGAGCCGCACTCTGGGAGACCGCGGTACGGTACGGGCTGCAGGCGGCCGATCGGGCCATGGGGCTCAGCCAAAACGCCGACGTCATGTCGACACTCGACCGGGCCGAGTCGCTCCTCCTTCACCTCCCCGCAACGGCCACTCGGCGCGACTTGCACGCTGACGTTCTGTTGCGCAAGGAACGGCTTTGCGAGACGCTGGGGTTGCGAACGCGGCAGCTGTCGTTGGTCGAGTCGCTGATCGCGCTGCTGGCACCGGATGGCCCGTCGGATCGGTTGTCGCTGGCCTACCTGCGCCAAGGGGATGCGTTTACGCTCCTCCGGCGGTTCGAGTCGGCCGAACGTTCGATGCTCACGGCGCGCCAGATCGCCGCTGAGTTGGGGGACAGCGCCGGGGAGCGCAACGCGCTGCGCAGCCTCTCGTTCCTGCGCAGTCACGAGGGGCGCCCCGACGAGGCGTTGACCATTATGGAGGAGGTCCTCAGCCTCGCGCGCGCCGCCGGCGACCGCCGCGCCGAGCACGGCGATCTGGCCTCGGTGGCCAACATCCTGCGTGCACTCGGGCAGTCGCAGCGTGCCCTGGAGACCCTGATGCAGGCGCTCGACGACACCGATCACGCCGTCAACCCGGGGCGGTATGGCGCGCTGCTCAACGTCGTTGCGTCGGTCTACCGCGACCTTGGGGACTACCCGCGCGCCCTCGAATACTACCGCAAGACGGCGTCGTTACTCTCGCACAAGGTCTACGCTTCGTTCTCCCTTCCTGGAATCGCCTACGTTCAGCTGCAACAGGGCGATGTGGAGGGCGGGCTCGCAACTTATCGCCAGGCTGTGGAGCTGAATCGCAAGGCACGTTACGCGGACGGCACGGCCAATGCGAGTCGCTCGCTCGGGGAAGTGCTGCTCGGCCTGGAACGGTACGAGGAAGCGCTCGGGCCGCTCATGGAGGCGGCGACGCTCTTCGTCCAACTCGAGGATCGCCCTAACGAGGCTCTGATGCGCCGCCGGGTCGCGGAACTCCACGAACGGCGCGGCGCCCACGCGGAGGCGTTGGCCGCATGGGAACTTGTTGGCGGATGTTCGCGAGCACTCCAGGACAACGCCGGGTCAGCCGACGCACTCGAGGGGATGGCCCGCGCGGAGCGGCACCTGTCGGGGACAACGGACGACGTCGTCGCGCGATACGACGAGGCGCTCGTCCTCGCGCTGCGCGATGGCGACCAACGGCGGCTGCTCGGCATCCACAACGCCCTCGGGATCGTGCACTGGCAACGCGAGTCATACCCGGAGGCCGTGCGGCACTACGAGGCAGCGCTCCGGATCTGCCGTGAGACCGATGACCGGGTGCACGAAGGGCTGATCCTCAACAGCTTGGGCGCGACGCTTCATCGGCTGAGCCGCTGGGACGAGGCTCGGCAGGCCCTGGCGGACGGTGCCCGCGTCGCCGAGGCGACCGGGGAGCGCCAGCTCTGCGCCCACGCCCTGGGCCTCCTCGGCGAAGTGTGCCTCGGCAGCGGCCGACTCGACGAGGGACTACGGTCGCTTGAAGCATCGATCGACCTGCGGAGGCAATTGGGTGACCGGCGCGGGGAAGGGTGGATGTTGGAGCGACTCGCCCGGGTCTCCGCTGCCAAGGGTGACCTCGCGTCCGCCCGCGCCAGTGCCGTCGCTGCCCACCGGATTGCTGGTGAGGTGGAGGATGACGCCCTCAGGACGGCCATCGGCCGCCTGTCCTTCAGTGATCTTGCAGTGCCTTCCACAGACCCTTGACCAGGAATCCTACTATGCCACGCTACATCATCGAACGGAATGTCGGCTCGCTCACTCCCGAGCAGTTGAATGCTGCCGGGAAGGCCTCCAACGCGGTGCTCGCCGATATGAAGGAGGTTGTGTGGGTCAAGAGCTATGTGTCGGATGCCGAGGGCAAGATCTACTGTGAGTACATCGCTCCCAATGCGGAGGCGGTACTCGAGCATGCCCGGCGGAGCGGAATCCCGGCCCACAAGATCTCGCTCGTGTCGCTCGAGATCAGCCCGGAGATGTTTGTGTAGAGGTATCCGGACTTGACGTTGCCCCTGACTTGCGCCTCCCGCTTGGGGAGGGCTCGTTCCGGGGGGTGCTGGAATCGGGCACGGACGTTACCTTTCCGCCGCTGGAGCCCGTACTCCCTACCCCAACGCTGGAGCCGTCCTCGTGCGCCTGTCATCCCTCCTCGGCCTCGGCCTGCTCGCCACGGCCTGTGCCCCCAAGTCCAACGCCCCGGCGGCCGCCGCCGTCCCCGCCGCCCCAGTCGCGCTCTCGGCGGCGGAACTCGACGCCGTCAAAGCGGTCGACGCCACCTTCGCGGCGGGCATGAACGCCAAGGATTCGATGGCGGTGTTCGCGGTGTACGCCGATGACGCCAAGCTGATGCCCCCCGACTCCCCGATCCTGGACGGCGCCGCCGGGCGTCCGTTCATCACCGGCATGATGGCCGGGGGCGCGAGCGACTTCGTGCTTACCCCGACCACGGCGTACGGCATCGGCGACCTTGCCTACCTGGTGGGGACGGCGAGCTTCAAGATGGGCGGCGCCTCAGAGACCGCGAAGTACACGGAGGTCCTGCGGAAGGGCGCCGACGGCAAGTGGCGTTACGTCGTGGACATGTTCAGCTGGATCGCGCCGCCGGCACCAGCCAAGAAGAAGTAAGGCGCCGGAGCCCAGATGATTCGCTTTCGAACTGCCATTTGGCTGCTCGGTACCGTCGTCGCCTCGGTCCAACCGCTTCGGGCCCAGGCGCCGAATGGGTCCGTCCTCAACATCGCCGCCGACGCTGACGTGCTCGGCGCCGAGCGGCTGTTCTCGGCCTGGATCGAAGGACAGATCGCCTACCGCGGTTTGCCCGGAATCGCCGTCGGGGTCGTCTCCGACCAGCAGCTGGTCTGGGCCACCGGATTCGGCTTCGCCGATCTCAAGAACAAGCTCCCGATGACGCCCCAGACGAAGTTCCGAATGGCGTCGCACAGCAAGATGTTCGCGGCGATCGCCATCATGCAGCTCCGCGAAGAGGGCAAGCTCCGGCTCGACGATCCGGTCCAGAAGTATCTCCCCTGGTTCACCGCCAAGCCCGCCGGCGACGACGACGGCGTGATCACGGTCGAGCAGCTGCTCTCCCACGTTGCCGGTCTCCAGCGCGAGGTGGGTGACCACTGGTCGACCAACGCGTTCCCAACCGAAGCTGAGATCAAGACCCTGTACTCGAACCGCCAGGCCGCGTTCGCGCCGAACGTCCGGTGGAAGTACTCAAACCTTGCCTTCGCCATCGCCGGCCTGCTCGTGGAGCAGATCACCGGCCGGAAATGGGCCGACTACGTCGAGCAGAACATGTTCAAGCCGCTCGGGATGACCAGCTCGAGCGTCGACAAGAATGTCCCGGGCATGACGGTCCCCTACGGCCGCCGGATGCCCGACGGGACCCGCGAGGTGCTCCCCTTCATCGACGCGCGCGGCATGGCCGCGGCCACCGGAGTCACCTCGAACGTCGAGGACATGGCCCGGTTCGTCTCGGCGCAGTTTCGGCGCGGTCCGCGGGGCGGCTCGCAGATCGTCAGCAGCGGTTCCTGGCGCGAACTCCATCGCGTCCGCGCGGTCGAGAACAACTGGCAAAGCGGGACCGGCCTCGGCTTCGACGTGGACCGGATCAGCGACAAGACCTGGATCGGGCACGGGGGCGGCTACCTCGGCAACACCACCCAGACCCTGTTCAACCTCGACGACAAGGTCGGCGTGATCGTGCTGACCAACACCCACGACTCGAACGTCGGGGCCATCGCCCGGCAGCTGATCGCCACGGTCGGCGCGGCGGTCGCGAAAGCGGGGGCGCCCAAGCCGGTGGTGGTGGCGTGGGATCCGTCGTGGGCGCGGTTCGCCGGGCTCTATCGCGGGCGCTGGGCCGATCTGCAGGTGGTCCTCCTGAACCAGAAACTGGTGCTCGTGGCGCCCAATGACCCGAATGTGGATTCACCGGACGCGCTCGAGCCGCTCGGCGGGGGACGCTTCCGCCTGACGGCTCCGACCGGCGGCGGCGAAGTGGGCGAGGTCGTGCGCTTCGCCGAGCAGGATGGGCGGGTGACGAGGATCTACATCGGCGACGGGTTCTTCGACCGGGTGGACGACCGCGCGCCGCGAGACTAACCGATCGTGCCCTGCTCAATGGCTCCGAGTGCGGACTTTTGCTCGATCGGAGCCGGCCCGGAACACGGCGATCTCCGCCAAGCCAACGTCTTGGGTGGATTCCGAGACCGAGTCAATGAGAAACGCGATCCACCGGATCGTCTTCGGCGTGAAGCTCACCTCGCTCGCGGCCACCGCCGCAGCCGGTAACTCGCCCACTCGAATCGTTGACCCGTCGCTGAACACCAACATCCCGGATTTGATGTGGCTCGCCTTGGGCTCCGGCCGGTCGAAGAGCCACACGCGGTCGATCCGCTGGGGCGCTTCCCAGTCGAGTCGCACCATCGCCCCATCACGCTCGCCGTTGCTGAACCACTCGTGCCGGGAACCGGGCTCTGCCGGAGCGACCACCCCGTCCACCGCCCCTTCGCCGAAGTACGCCGGCAACTCGGTGAATGGCTTGTTCTTCTGGTTGACCGACGACACCGTGATCTTGGCCACGAGCGCCAGGTTCTCGGCGCGTTTGATGGGATCGGCCATCGGCACTGATGAACTTCGAGGGGAAAGTCGAGAAGTAGCCCTGCCGGCCGAAGGCTCGCATGAAGGTTACCATCTTCCACGGGCCGGTGATCTCGGGCCACTCAAGCACATAGGTATTCATGTCCGCCGTACCGGGCCAGCCATCAGTGATGCACATCAGGTACTTCTTGAGGGGCGTGTTATACGTGATCGTCACGCCGCCCATCCGGTTGTTCCAGGAGATCACCGGCTTGATCTCGGCGAAGTCGTGAGACCAGACCGGCCGACCGGTGGCGTCGCGCCCCGCGAAGAACTCGTAGGCGTCGAGCCGATTGATCGTCTCCGGACTGGGACGCACCCACGCCAGATAGATCTCGTCCCCCGCAATCCAGCTCAAATTCCCCGTCCTCGGCATCGGGTCGCCGTCACTGGCGCTGGCCAACGAGGTACGCCTTCCCGTCGGGCGAGTGCTCCATGTTCTTCCCAAAGTCGACGAAATGGGGCGTGCCCATCTTGATGGTGTGCCCCTCCTTCCCGGATTCCGGAAACAGCGGGTTACTAGGCGAGAGCGGCGTGTCGATCCAGCTCTTACCGTAGTCGCGGGAGATTCGGAATCCCGGCACCGGCCCTAACACGGCCCAGCTGAACTCCGGATGTTGGGGATCGAAGTCGATCGCGTAGGTGCTGTAGTACCAGATCCCGTCATGAACCAAGTTGGCCGACGGGTATCGGCCCCCATTAGGTACCTCGCGCTGGCCAAGATGGCGACGCCGCGGGCGGAGAGTATCGCCGGGGGCGACAGGGCCCAGACGGGGCTTCGGCGCGAAGGAGCTGCTGCCGCCAGACAAGAGAACCACCGCGGCGACCAGGCCGGACGCGAGGCAAACCATGGGAGCCGCCAAGATGAAGGGGGACACGGCCACCGAATGTGGACTGAAACCGGAGAAAGGCAAGGCCCAGCATCACGACCCTTTCTGCTCTGCCTCAATGGCGAGGCGTGGCGGAGACATCCCAGGGTCTTGCGGACTGACGGCCGCCGAGGGGTCCATTTGACAAGTTGCGGCCGCGCCTCAATGTTGGTTGGGCGAAGCGCGGCCGTTTTAGTCCCTGGGCGCGGCCGCCGCTGATAAGCGGTCGTTAGGCGTCATGAGAACGCACGTATCAAGTTCAATGTGACGTGAACAGAGGAGTGACTCGATGTCGGCGAAACGGACCTCGAATCCGCAGCAAGGCGTGGTGGTCTTTGCCAAGAACGCAAGTACGCCTCCGACATCCGCATAGCTCGTCCAGCTGTAGGAGACCACAGCATGCGCATTGACCGCCTTGCAGGCATTGCCATGATCGCCGTCAGCGGGGCATGCGGCGGCAAGTCCTCGCGCGCAGACCAAGCTCTGCCTGCAGCTCGCGGCACCGGTTCACAGAGTGTCGTCGGTCGCTGGGCGCTGGTCTCGCTGGTCCGCAACGGTGAGGACAGGACCAGCCTCCTGACCGGCGCCGGCGCCGTCAGATACTACACGTTCAACGTTGACGGTACCTTCCGCATCATGCAGGGCGACTCCTCCACGGAGACGGGCAGGTGGTCGCAGGATACCACCGTGTCACCAAAGATCTTCGACCACATCCCGGACGTGGGCGGGAAGCCCGGGCCGTACGTTCCTGGCATCTTCGCCATTCGCGGGGACACTCTCACAATCTCTCTGGTAGGACCGAATCCGGAGCATCGGCACCCGACGCAGTTCCGTTCCGTTCTGGCCGACAGCTCGTGGCTGCTCGGATACCGTCGCGCCCCACAGTAGCGTGACCTCATGAACGCTTCCATCGATGTTCGGCCGTTCACTGGACCAGACGAGTACGAGCAAATGGTCGACTACTTCCTGGGGGCCGATGATGTCCTCCTGCGCGCAATGGGCGTTGACCGAGCCAAGTTCCCATCTCGCCAGGACTGGCTGGCGTCGGCATGGGTCGATCACCAGCGCCCTAACGCCGAGAAGGAACGCGGCTACTTAGCCTGGGTGTACGAGGGAATCACCATCGGCCATTCAAGCATCAACAAGATTCGGGCTGGCGAAGAGGCCTTCATTCATCTCCATCTCTGGTCGGCGCCGCATCGACAGGCCGGATTAGGTACTCGCCTTTTTCGACAGTCGGCGGAGCGGTTTGCCAAGGACTTCGCGCTTCGGCGGCTCTACTGCGAACCCTATGCGGACAACCTCGGGCCCAACCGTGTGCTGCAGCGCTCGGACTTCCGCTTCGTCAAACGATACCGGACGGTGCCGGGCCCGCTGAACTTCGAGCAAGACGTCAATCAGTACCTTCGGGACTTTCCTCCGTCTTAGGCGGAACTGACGGGCACCTCGGACGTCTGGGACCAAACTACCCATCCCATTCGCCCCGCCCTGCCCTTCCAGGCGACGCCACCCCGCAATCTTGCGGCCCTGACCGGCTGGTCGGTAACATTCGTTGCCGACCGAAGCGCACCCGCCCGGCCTAATTCAACACCGTTTCGGCCACCCGGCACGCCCGGGAGGGACACCGCCATGAGGACCCGACCGATTCCGTCGCCGACCGCATCCCGCTCCGCTTCTGCGGCGCTGATCGCTGCCGCCCTGACCGCGCTGCCGGCCGCCGCCCAGCTCAAGCCCGACCCGATGGTCGTGAGCGAACTCCCCGCCGCCGGGAGTCCACACTGGGTCTGGATCAACGACATCGTGTTCCACCACATGGAAGCCGGAAAGGCGTTCCTCTTCGACGGCGACAACGGCAAGATGCTCGGCATGCTGAGCACCGGGTACGGCTACACCGGCCTGCAGCTCCCACCCGACGGCTCGGTCATCGCCTCCCCGGAGACCTACTTTTCGCGCGGCACCCGCGGCACCCGGACCGACGTGGTGACCCTCTACGACCCCCGGAAGCTGGCCCCGGTGACCGAGATCGCGATTCCCGCCAAGCGAGGGTCGCTGCTGCCGATGCGGGCGGCGAGCGGGATTACCGACGACGGCCGCTTCCTCCTCATCTACAACTTTACCCCGGGCCAGACCGTCACCGTGGTCGACCTCAAGTCCCGCACCTTCGTGGGCGAGGTCGACATTCCCGGCTGCGCCATGATCTACCCGACCGGAGCCCGGAGCTTCTTCTCCCTTTGCGGCGACGGCACCGCGCTCGCCGTCAAGCTCGACGAGGCGGGTAAGTCGGCGGCGCGGGGCCGGACGCCCAAGCTGTTCGACGCCGCCAAGGATCCGGTCACCGAGAAGGGGGTCCGCGACGGGAACACCTGGTACTTCGCCTCCTTCTCGGGCGACATCGTCTCGGTGGAAACCACGGCCGGCGGCACCAAAGCCGGCGCCCGGTGGTCGCTCACCACCCCGGCCGAACGGCAGCAGAACTGGAAGCCGGGCGGGATGCAGCATCTCGCCTTCCACCCGAAGCGCCGGCGGCTCTACAGCCTGATGCACCAGGGCGGGACCGACAGCCACAAGGAACCGGGAACCGAGATCTGGGTCTACGACCTCGCGGCCGGCACCAAGCGGGTCCAACGGATCCCGCTCGCCAAGCCGCTGATGTCGATCTCGGTGACGAGTGACGCGAAGCCGCTCCTCTTCGGGATCCACATCGGGATGCCCGAGCTCCGGGTATTCGATGCCTTGACCGGCGCCCTGCTCCGCACGGTGCCGGAGGTCGGCTTCACGCCGAGCACGCTGGTTACCCGGTAACGCCATGACGCTCGATCCCGCGATCGGTTGGATCCTCGCCCTCTCGCTGGCGCTGCTGCTGGGCGACGCCGCCGGCCACAAGCTCCACGATCCGGCGCGATTCCGTTCCGCGCTCGCGGGTTACCGGCTGATGCCGGACGTGCTGGTGGCCCCTGCGGGGTTCGGAGTCGTTGCCGCCGAACTGCTCGCGGCGGTGCTTTTGGTGTTGCCGTCCCGGCGGGCCGAAGGGGCCACGCTGGCCGCGGCGCTGATGTGCGCCTATGCGCTGGCCATCTGCGTCAACCTGCTTCGCGGTCGGACCCGGATCGACTGCGGCTGCCTGGGCTTTGGCCGGACCGAGCGGATCGCCTGGTGGATGGTGGCGCGGAACACGGTGCTCGCCGCTGCCGCGCTCGGCGCGATGCGGCCCTCCGCGACGCGCGGGCTCACGGCGCTCGATGCCGTCACAGTGGGCGGGACCGTCCTGACGGCGGCCCTGCTCTACCAGACCCTGGGGCGGCTCGCCTCGCTCCCGTCGCTCTCCAGGCGAGGGGCCGCGTGAGCGTTGGCGGCTGGATCGCGATCGGCGCGCTCTGGGTGGTGGTGCTCGCACTCGGGCTCACCGTGCTCGCGCTGGCGCGGCAGATCGGCGTGCTCCACGAGCGGCTCCAGCCGGTGGGGGCCCTGGCGCTCCCGAAGGGCCTCAAGGTCGGCGAACCGGCACCGGAGATCGAGGTCGAAACGCTGGCCGGCCAAACGCTCCGGATCGGCGGCCGGCATTCCGGGGGCACCGACACGCTGGTGATGTTCGTCTCGCCGACCTGCCCGATCTGCAAGTCGCTGCTGCCGGCGCTCCGCGCGATCCGCCGTCGCGAACGGCCGCCGGTGGCCGTGGTGCTGGCGAGCGACGGGCCGCGCGCTGAGCACGAGGCGTACGTTGCGGCCGAGTCGCTGGCGGAGTTTCCGTACGTTCTGTCTGAGCGGCTGGGGATCGGGTACGGGGCCGGGCGGCTCCCCCACGCCGTCCTGCTCGATGGCGCGGGCACCGTCCAGGCCACCGGCCTGGTCAATTCGCGGGAGCATCTCGACAGCCTGTTCGAGGCGCGCGACCGCGGGGTGGCGTCGCTGCAACAGTTCCTGGAAGAGCGGCGCGAGGTCGCCTGACGAACCCGAGGTTCGAGGAGGGTGCATGGCACGATACGACGACATGGTCGAACGACTCACCCGTGGGCTGGCCAAGACGGTGTCCCGCCGGAGCGTCCTCCGCTCGTTAAGCGGATTCCTGGTCGGAACGGCCGCGCTCCCGCTCCTCCCGGTGGCGCGCGGGAGCGCGGCGGGCGCGGCGGCCCCCGACGAGTCCTCGTGCGACTATTGGCGCTACTGCGCCATCGACGGGTTCCTCTGCGCCTGCTGCGGCGGGTCGGCGACCGCCTGCCCGCCGGGCACCGAGGCGGCGGCGCTGACCTGGGTCGGCACCTGCCACAACGCGGCCGACGGCCGGAGCTACATCGTCTCCTACAACGATTGCTGCGGCAAGAGTTCCTGCGGGCGCTGCCTGTGCAACCGGAACGAGGGCGACCGGCCGCTCTACTCGCCGAGCACCGCGAACGACTACAACTGGTGCGTGGGCAGCAAGGTCGGGGTGCCGTACCACTGCACCGTCTCGAGGATCGTGGGGGTCGCGACGAAGTGAGGCGCCCGAGGATTGCCCCGGCGGCGTTGCTGACGGCGCTGGCCGCCACGGCCTGCGCCCACCCGGAGCCCGCGGAGCTGGCGCAGGTCCGGCAGGACTACTTCCTCCACTGCATGGGATGCCACGGCGAGAACGGAGCCGGCCTCGCGGGCCAGGTCCCCGACCTGCGGACGGATCTGGCGCGGCTCGCGGCGCTGCCCGGCGGGCGGGCGTACGTGCTTCGGGTGCCGGGCGTCACCCAGACGACCCTCGCGCCGGAGCAGACGGCCGCAGTCCTCAACTACACGCTCCGCGAATTCGGCGGAAGCGACGTGGCCCGACGGATCGCGCCGTTCACCGTCGCCGAGGTTGCGCGGGCCCGCGGGGCGCCGCTGCTGGAACTCACCACCACCCGGGCCAGCGTCCTCAGCGGCCGCGGCCTCCGGTAGGGCCAGCGGAGCCGAGAATCTGCTCGGGAAGCCACGTTCATGGGGGCCTCGAGTCTTTTCGCGACGTTTGAGGCATTGAGCTGTGAAAGATCGGGAGCGGCTCGGCATCTTGCAGCCTTCCCACAATCGGACGGCCCGCAACGAGCTACCTTTGGGCGACTCTTCGCCCCCGGGTGGACCGTGCCACGTTCCCCTACCCTTCTGACTCGCCTGCTCCCACTCCTCCTCCTCGTCAAGGCTCCAACCGCGAACGCCCAGGCGGAAGTCGGGCGGGAGGATGTCGTCTTTCGGAGCGGCAACCTTCGGTTGGCCGGCACGCTATACCTCCCGGCGGCTCGTCGGCGGAGTCCGGCCGTGGTCTTGGTTCACGGCTCGGGGCCCGCCGATCGGAGCACCCTACGCTACTATGCCGAACTCTTCGCGAGTCACGGGGTGGCGGCGCTCGCCTACGACAAGCGGGGTGTCGGCAAGTCGGAGGGGCCGCAACTGGCCTGGCGCAATTTCAGCCTGACGGACTTGGCCGCCGACGCCGCAGCCGCCGTACGGTATCTCCAGACGCGGCCCGAGGTGGACTCCGCCGAGGTTGGGCTCTTCGGGGCAAGCCAGGGCGGCTGGGTCGTGCCGTTGGCCGCCCAATCCCTGGGCGACGTTCGGTTCGTGGTGACCGTGTCGGCGTCGCTGACCTCGATCGCCGAGGACAATTTGTTCGAGCGGGCGGCCCGCCTGCGGTCCGAGGGGTTCAGTGCGGCGGAGGTCGAGGCCGCCCAGCACATGCATGAGCTCGACCTCGAAGTCTCGCGGTCGGGAGCCCGCTTCGACGAATTCTCGGCGGCCTGGGAAGCCAACCGATCGGCCCGGTGGTTCCGGCGAGTGTATGGCGACGACCGTCCCGCGCCGCCCGATCACCCCTACCGGACGTGGTATCGCTCCGTCATGGACATCGACCCGGTGCCCGGGTGGCGGGCACTGAAGGCGCCCGCCCTGTTCTTCTTTGGTGACCCAGCACTCGACCGGTCCAGCCCGGTCGCCGCGAGCGTGTCCGCCGCCGAAGGGTTGCGGCGCGAAGGGCGCGATGTGGAGGTCGTGAGTTTTCCGGGGGCCGACCATTCGCTGCAGCAGAATCGGAAAGACGCGCCGATCGCCGCGCCGCTGCTGCGGTGGCTCGATCGCGTCGTAGGCGAAGGCGCCCGGCGGCCGTGAGCGAACCGTCGGTAGGCTACGAAGTCCCGAGCGCAGCCAGGAGCCGCGCCGCCCGGGAGTCTTTCCGAAGCCTGTCGTACCGTTCCAACTGAGGAAACTGGACCAACCAGGTGTCGTGACGTGCCACGGCCCGGCCGCCGGGGGCCACGATCCGGGTGATCTTGTTCCGCTCGATCACGACGGTCATCTCACGCACCGGCGCCCCAGTGCCGTCGAAGACCCGCCCGCCGGCCAAGACGATCGCGCCGTCCGGGCCCCGGGGAGCGTTCCCGATGAGGACCCGCCGGGGATCATCGGTCGTCTGGGACGTAGTCCAACGCGTCGGCGATCTCGCAAGCGATCCGGACCGCCTCGTCGACGCCGAACTGGGTCTCGCGGGTGAGCTTGTCCCGGATCGTTTCGCCCCGGATGTAGGGCATCACGTAGTACAGGAAGCCGTCGGCGGTGCCGGAATCGAAGAGGGCAGGATGTGCGGATGCTGCAGGGCGGCGGTGGTCTTGATCTCGACGACGAAACGTTCGGCGCCGAGCACCGCGGCGAGTTCCGGTTTGAGCACCTTGATCGCGACCTTGCGATCATGCTTGAGGTCCTCGGCGAGATAGACCGTCGCCATGCCGCCGGCGCCGAGTTCCCGCTCGAGGCGGTAGCGGTCGGCCAACGCGGCGGTTATTCGCACGAGGTCGGTCATGGGCACAAATATAGCGCCGGTTAGGCCCCCGGCCTCGTTGTGGGGCAGGAACTGGAGTCCGACGGCGCCGGCGCCGACGAACCGTGCCCTCACCCTTTCCCGATCCTCGCGTCATTGGCCGGCGATCTATTGGTCTCACGCTACGAGAGGATAGATTCCAGTGAGCGATCGAGGTCCTCTAACCCGGCAAGCCATCCCAATGAACGCAACGGCCGTCACGACGGCATTCCTCCTGACCGTTTCCGCGATCCCCGCCGGCGGGCAACAGCTCACGTCCCGTCCGGTCCCGACCGGCGACGTCGAGTCGTTCACGCTCCAGTCGCCGTCGATGGGAGTGCGTTTTTCCCTCAACGTCGGAATGCCGTCGGGCTACCAGGCGGGGGACGGGAAGAAATACCCGGCGCTGTTCGTCACCGACGGCGACTTCGCCTTCCCAGGCGTCAACGTGGCCGCGGGGAGCCTGGCTGGCGCGATCACTCCGCTGTTCGTCATCAGCGTCGGCACCGCGCTCGACGAAGGCGAGGGGGAGCACACCAAGCGACGGATCTACGAGTTCTCACCCCCGGGATGGGATCGGAAGGATCCGTTCGGCCAGGCCGTGGAAAATTACTGCCGGATGTTCAAGTCGGCGGAAGGGCGCTGCAGTGGCGGGGCCGGAAGGTTCCTCACGGCGATCGCGTCCGAGATGATCCCAGCGCTCGCCGCCAAGTTCCCGATCGACACCGCCCAGCTTGGCCTCTTCGGCCTGTCCGCCGGCGGCTTCTTCACCTCCTGGGCCCTCTTCCAGCCGAACTCGCCGTTCAAGAAGTATCTCATCTCGAGCCCCGCGATGGCCTATGGCCGGGGCGAGATCTTCCGACAGGAAGCAGGTTACGCGAGCACCCACAAGGACCTGCCGGTGGGGATCTACCTCGCGGCCGGCATTCTCGAAGCGTCGGACCCGCAACTCGAAGGAATGGGAGAGATCGTCAGCGGGATGTCGCACTTTGCCGGCGTCCTGGCGACCCGGAAGTATCCGGGGCTCACGATGACGATCGAGTATCATCCGGGGATGGGGCACACCGATGTGATGGGCACCTCGGTGGTCCGGGGACTCCGCACGCTCTACGGGAAATAGCGAGCGTCGGTGGGCTACCAAGTCCCGAGCGCGGCCAGGAGCCGCGCCGCCCGGGGGTCTTTTCGAAGCCGGTCGTACCGTTCCAACTGAGGAAACTGGACCAACCAGGTGTCGTGACGTGCCACGGCCTGGCCCAGGAGCGCCACGGCCTGCTCGTGGTCGCCGAGTTCCTCGAGCGCGGCGGCGATGGCCCCGGTCGCGGGAAGCCTGCCGCCCACGCGGGCCCGGATCGAATCAAGCGTGGCGCGCGCTTCCTTGGCCCGGCCGGCAACCGCATACGCGTAGGCAAGCAACCCGTGCGCCTCCTCCGGACGACCGGGCGGGAGTAACCGCAACTGCCATTCGAGGAGACTGATGGCCTCGTCGGTCTTCTTGAGTCCAAGCAGCGCGTTCGCCTTCCAGGTCCAGGCGAGCATGAAGGTCGAATCCATCCCCATGGCGACACTCGCCATGGAATCGGCTTCCGCATAACGACGCTGCGGCTGGAGGATCTGCGCCTTCCAGACCCGCGCGATGAGCGAGGCCGGCTCCAGCCCCTCGGCCCGGGCCACCCGCTCACCCGCTTCGCGGTACTGGCCCAGGCGCCCGGCGAGCAATCCGTACCAGCCCCAGCTCGTCGCCACCGTCGAATCGAGCGCCAGCGCGCGGCGGAAGCTCGCCTCCGCCAGGGCAATCTCGCCCAGCAACGAGTATCCGTATCCGAGCGCGGCGTACGACTCCGGAATCGTCGAGTCCATCGCGATGGCTCGATTGGCCGCGGCGACCGCGCGAGCCACGATCTCCGGGGTGCTGTCCATCACGTACGCCGGCAACACCGCGAGGGCCATGGCCAAGGACGCCTGGGCGCGGGCGTACCCCGGATCACGGGCGGAGGCCTGCTCGAACAATGTGATGGCCTGCTTCAGGGACCGGGCGCCGCGCCGGTTGAACAGCACCCGCCCCTGGAGGAACAACGCCAGCGCCGTGGAATCGGCGGTCTCCATCCTCGCCGCCGCGGACGGGGGCCGAAGCGAGCCGAGGAGCGTCGTCGCGACCGTCCGGGCAATCTCGTCCTGGACGGCGAACACGTTGACCAGAGGCCGGTCGTACCGCTCGGTCCAGCGAACCGCGCCGTCGGCGGCGGACACCAGCGTCACGTTGATCCGGACCTGCCCGCCGGCCCGCTGGACCGTGCCGGTCAGCAGTGAACTCACCCCGAGTTTCTGGGCAATAGCCCGCTCGTCGAGGCCCTGCGCCTGGAGGGCCCCGGCGCTGACTCGGCCGATCACTCGGAGCCCGTTCTTGGCCAGAGCCCGGGTGATTTCCTCGGCCAGACCGATGCCGAAATAGTCGTCGGACGCATCGCCGCTCAGGTTGGCCAATGGCAGCACAGCCAACGACTGCTCCGCTTCGCCGGGTGGTTTGGCCGGGCCTCGACCTGGGCGCAGGACCCAGCCGATCAATGCCACGGCGATCAGCGCGGCGGCCACCAGCAGGCGAGTGGTTCGGGTCCGGCTCGGGGGCGTCGCCACCCCGTCGAGCGCCGTCAGCATTTCCGACACCGAGGCCGGACGGCGAGCGGGATCCTTTTCGAGGCACCGCGACACCAGCGCCGCCAGTCCCGCCGCCACGGCCGGATTTCTCCCGGTCACGGGCGGAGGCGTTTCGGTGAAATGCGCGGTGACGAGTTGCTGCGGCGTCGTGTGGCGCGCGAAGGGATGCACCCCGGCCAGCAGCTCGTACGCCATGACCCCCCAGGCGTAGATGTCGGTTCGATGGTCGACCACATCGCCCACGGCCTGCTCCGGCGCCATGTAGGCCGGCGTCCCGATCGAGCCACCGGCCTGAGTGAGAGTGGCCGAGGCGGAGGTGGTGAGGGCCTTGGCGATGCCGAAGTCGGTGACCATCGCCGCGCCATGCGACAGCAGCACGTTGTCGGGCTTGATATCCCGATGGACAATCCCCTCACTGTGAGCGTAGGCGAGGGCCCGGACCACGTCGCGAAGGATGGTCACGCTTTCGCCGACGGTGAGCGGGGGCCCGCCGATCAGCCGGGCCCGGAGCGACTCGCCGGACACGAACGGCATGATGTAGTAGGGAACGCCGCCCGCCTCGCCGGCGCTCAGCACTGGGACGATGTTGGCGTGCTGGAGCCGGGCCACCGTCCGGACTTCACGGGCAAACCGTTCGGCACTCAAGCCCTGGGCAAGGTCCGGCGCCACCACCTTGATCACGACGTCCCGGTCGAGCGCGTACTCGTGCGCCACGAAGACCCGAGACATCCCGCCACCGCCGAGCTCCCGATCGATGCGGTAGCGATCCGCGAGCGCAGCGCGAATCTGTTCGATCATGGGATCACCGGTCGACCGGGCACGTCCGTTCCGCAAAGCATCGCGGAATATAGCGGTCCAGCAGGCCTCCAAACGGCGCCTCCCGCCCGAGTCGCGATCGGGGGACCCCAAGGTATTCTCCAGAGACTCGCCGCAGGACTCGCGGACCGGTATCTCATCGAGCGCGAGATCGGGGAGGGGGAATCGGGACCCTTAACACCTTCCTAACGTCCCCTCCGGTATCGTTGGCGCCATGGCTTCCCGACCTGGCGTCATCAGCTCCATCCGGCGAACGCTGTTCGGCGCTCCGCGCCCCCTCGACGACGACCGCCTGTTTCACCGGCTCTCCCTCGTCCCGTTCCTCGCCTGGGTAGGTCTGGGTGCCGACGGCCTCTCGTCGTCGTCCTACGGCCCGGAGGCCGCCTATCTGGCGCTGGGCCGCCAGACCTGGCTCGCGCTCGGTCTCGTCATCCTGATGGCGATCACCGTTTTCCTGATCGCGGCGGCGTACAGCCGGATCATCGAACAGTTCCCCCACGGGGGCGGAGGCTACGTCGTGGCCACCAAACTCCTCGGGTCTCGGGCCGGGGTGGTGAGCGGGACGGCCCTGCTCGTTGACTACGTTCTCACGATCACGACCAGCCTCGCGGCCGCCGGAGACGCCATCTTCAACTTCGTGCCGGCGCATTACCATCCGCTCAAGCTCACCATCGAGATCGGATTCGTTCTGGCCCTCACCGTGCTCAACATCCGTGGCGTCCGCGAATCGGTGCTGGCCCTGGTTCCCGTCTTCCTGGTCTTTCTCGTCACCCACGCCATCGTTCTGGTCTACGGTATTGCCGCGCACCTGCCCGAGGCCGCGGCCACAGCGGCAGCCGTGCGGACCGGAGCAGGCGAAGGGGTGAAGTCCGTGGGGGTCGTGGGGCTGATGCTGCTGTTCGTCCGGGCCTATTCGCTGGGCGGCGGTACGTACACCGGCATCGAGGCCGTATCGAACGGCATTCCGATCATGCGGGAACCGCGGGTGCAGACGGCGCGGCGGACCATGACGTACATGGCCGTGTCGCTCGCCGTCACCGCCTCCGGCCTCCTGCTCTGCTACCTGCTCTGGCAGATCGGGCCGGTCGCCGGGAAGACGATGAACGGCGTTCTGGTCGAGCGGATGGCCGGCCACTGGCCGTTAGGTTCCGTGTTCGTCGTGGTCACCCTGCTGTCGGAAGGGCTGCTCCTGGTGGTGGCTGCGCAGGCCGGCTTCCTCGACGGGCCGCGGGTGCTGGCGAACATGGCGGTGGACTCCTGGGTGCCGCACCGGTTCGCCGCGCTGAGTGAACGGCTCACCACGCAGAACGGGATCGTGCTGATGGGAGCCGCATCCCTCGCCGCCCTGCTCTACACCCGGGGCGACGTGGGACACCTGCTGGTGATGTACAGCATCAACGTCTTCCTGACTTTTTCCCTCTCGATGCTGGGCATGTTGATCCACTGGATCGGCGAACGCGGGAAAGGCGGCCCCTGGGTCCGGCGGACGGTGCTGTTCGGATCGTCGTTCCTGCTCTGCGCCACCATTCTGGTGATCACGATCGCGGAGAAGTTTCGGGAGGGCGGCTGGATCACCCTGGCAGTAACCGCGCTCTGCGTCTTCCTTTTCTCTCTTATCCGCCGCCACTACCGCGGTGCGGCGGCCCAGGTGCGGCGGCTCTACGCAGAGCTCAAGGACCTGCCCGTAGCCGAAGGTCCTGTCAAGGCCCCCGATCCGACCCGGCCTACCGCCGCGATTCTCGTCTCGGCGTATAATGGGGTCGGCATCCACACGGTCCTGAACGCGATCCGCGCCTTTCCAGGGCATTTCGGGAATGTCGTGTTCATCTCGGTCGCCGTGATCGACTCGGGCGAGTTCAAGGGCGAGGGCGCGCTGGCCGAGCTCCGGCAGCGGACCCAGCGGTCCCTCGACGACTACGTCCGGCTGGCCCACGGCCTCGGACTCGGGGCCGCAAGCCGGATGGGCGTGGCAACCGAGGTCGTGGAGGAGGCGGAGCGGCTTTGCCTGGCGGTGGCGGCCGAGTATCCGCGAACCACGTTCTTCGCGGGGCAGCTGATCTTCCAGAGGGAGCGCTGGTACCAGCGCCTGCTGCACAACGAGACCCCGATGGCCGTGCAGAAACGGCTCCAGTGGCTGGGCAAGACGATGGTGACCCTGCCGATCAGGGTTCGGGAGGCTTGAGGGAATGACAACCGGACGCTCGCTGGCGCTGCTGCTGCTGGCCGGCTCGTTGGCCCGATCGCTCGCGGCCCAGGCCGATTCGACCCGGACCCGCGCCACGGTTTCGGGGTTCGTGGACGTGTATTACGCCTACGACTTCGGCCGGCCCACCCAGCACGACCGTCCGTTCGTCACCCAGGCCGTGCGTCACGACGAGCTCAACGTGAACCTCGCGCACCTCGCGCTGACGCTCGAGCGGGCGTCGGTCAGGGCACGGGTGGCCCTCCAGGCCGGCACCGCGGTACAGGCGAACTACGCCGCGGAGCCGGGGACCGGCGTCATCAGCGGCTCTGACGTCGTCCGCCACATCCAGGAGGCAACGATCGGCGTACGCGCCACGCCCGCGCTCTGGATCGATGCCGGGATCTACCTCAGCTACATCGGCTGGGAAGGCTGGATCTCCTCCGCCAACCCGACCTACACCCGCTCCATGGTGGCCGAATTTACCCCCTACTACCTGAGCGGCGTCCGGGCCACCTGGGCCGCGGCCAAGCGCGTCACGATCCAGGCGCATCTGATGAACGGCTGGCAGAACATCGCCGAGAACAACGACGGCAAGGCTGGGGGGATCCGGATCGACGTCGCTCCTTCCGATCGCCTCACGCTGGTCTATGCCAACTTCCTGGGCCGTGAGCCGCCAGCGACCGGACCGGCCGAGACCCGGTTCTTCCAGCAGGTGATGGCCAGGGGTTTGTTGGGCCGGGCTCCCTGGCAGGCACAAGTCGACGTTGGTCACTCCGGTGCCCGGAACTGGTACGGCTGGGCTCTGGCCGTGAGCTGGCCGCTCGGCAAGGCGACCGCCCTGGCCACCCGGGTCGAGCGTTATGCGGACCCCGACCAGGTCATCGTCCCGACCGGCGGGCTCGCGGGGTTCGAGGCGACGAGCGCCTCGGCCGGGATCGATCGAACCCTTCCCGGCGGCGTGCTCTGGCGCGCCGAGGCCCGCTGGCTCCGCGCGTCGACCCCGTTGTTTCCGGACCGCGGCAACCCGGCCGGCACCCGGTCGAACCTGGCCCTGATCACATCGCTCGCGCTGAGTTTCTGAGGAGGGCTGACCCGTGACACTGGAACGAACCGACGCGGGGGACGGGCGGCCCGCCAGCGGCTTGATGCTCGCCGTCATCGCGGGTGCCACGACGCTCGGGCTCCTGCTCCGGAGCGTGCTGAGCACCGCCGACATCGCGATGCTCTACCTGCTGGGCGTGGTGATCGTGGGTTCGCGGTCCCGAACGAAGCCGGCCGTGATCACCGCGATGCTCTCGATCGCGCTTTTCGACTTCCTCTTCATCCCGCCGTACTACACGTTCGCGGTCTCCGACACCAGGTACATCCTCACGTTCGCAATGATGCTCGGCATCGGCATGGTCGTGGCCCGGCTCACCGGCCGAATCCACGAGGACGCCGACCGGCTCCGGCAGCGGGCCCGTGAAACCGCCGCGGCCTACGCCCTGAGCCGCGACATCGGCCAGGCCGTCGACGTCGCCGGCATTGAGTCGGCTGCCCGACGGCACCTGGCGCAGGCGGTGCTGGCCGAAGTCGACCTCTTCCTTCCCGGCCTTGCCGGCCATCGCCCGGAGGACGATCCCGTTGCCGCGTGGGTCTTCGAACACGGCGAGTCCGCGGGGCCCGGCACCGAAACGCTCGCGGGTCACGAGGCCGTCTACCTTCCGCTCGCCACCTCCGGAACCCCGCTCGGTGTGGTGCGGATATCCTCGCCCCGCGTGGCCGACCTGATGGACGCCGCACGCCGGCCCCAGCTCGAATCACTCGTGGCCCAGACTGCGCTCGGTCTCGAACGGGTCATCCTCAGCGCACGGAACGAGTCGTCGCGGGTCGAAGTGGAAGCCGAACGGCTCCGGACCAGCCTGCTGAGTTCGCTGTCGCACGACCTGCGGACGCCACTCGCCGCCATCGAGGGCGCCGCCGGCAGTCTGCTGGAGGAGGCCGGGCGCTCCGCCGCGATGCGCGACGAACTGGCCCGGACCATTCTCGACGAGTCGCGGCGGATGAATCGTCTGGTCGGCAACCTGCTCGAGATGGTCCGGGTGCAATCAGGCTCGCTCGTGGTACGGAAGGAGTGGCAACCACTCGAGGAAGTGATCGGGATCGTCCTGTTGCGTCTCGACGAGCGACTGGCGGAGTTCGCTGTATCGGTCGACGTGCCGCCGACGCTGCCCCTCGTCTCGATGGACGGCCTCCTGATCGAGCAGGTGCTGATCAATCTGGTCGAGAACGCGGTGAAATACGCGCCGCAGGAGCGGGTCATCGACATCAACGCGGCGGAGCGCGATGGTTCGGTCGTGGTCTCGGTCGCGGATCGGGGCCCGGGCGTACCGGCGGCCGAACGGCGTCGGATCTTCGAGAAGTTCTATCGGATCGGCAGCGCCGGCGGCATCGGGCTCGGGCTCGCAATCTGTCACGGTATTGTGGCGGCCCACGGCGGGAAGATCTGGGTCGAGGAACGCGACGGGGGCGGCGCGGTATTCCGTTTCTCGCTGCCGATCGAAGGCCACGCGCCAGAGCTGCCGGCCGCTGAGGAGGTCTGATGGCGGCCTACCCGCTGATCCTGCTGGTCGAGGACGAGGCGCCGATGCGGCGCTTTCTCCGCGCGGCGCTGGACCCGCATCCGTATCGCCTGATCGAGGCCGACACCATGCGAGCCGGGCTCGGAATGGCCGCGAGCCATGCCCCGGACGTGATCCTCCTCGATCTGGGGTTGCCGGACGGCGACGGAATCGACGCCACGGCACAGATCCGGCTGTGGTCGACAATCCCCATCATCGTGCTCTCCGCCCGGGGACTCGAGGGCGACAAGGTGGCGGCACTCGACGCCGGCGCGGACGATTACCTGACCAAGCCATTCAACGTGGGCGAACTGCTGGCGCGCATCCGGGTGGCGCTGCGGCACGCGACCGCGACCGGGAAACCGGATTCGGCCGTGGCGGTCGGCCCGCTCCGCATTGACCTCACGTCCCGGGTCGTCGCCGTGAACGACGACGAGGTCCACCTGACACCGACCGAGTACAAGCTGCTGGCCGTGCTGGCGCGGTTCGCCGGCCGGGTCCTCACCCACCGACAGCTCGTCAAGGAGATCTGGGGCGGCCACTCCACGACCGCGACCCAGGCACTGCGCGTCCACATGAACCAGCTCCGGCACAAGATCGAGGCGAACCCGTCGCGGCCGACCCTGATCACCACCGAGCCCGGCGTCGGATACCGGATGCGGGAGCCGGAGAACGGCTGAACCGACCTCACTCTTCCAAGGACGCTGTCACCCCGGGCCGCGAGCCAGCCGAGGAGCCGTGCGATCGACCAGGTGTTGATCACCCGAGCGCCCGGACTCATCGGTCCACCAGGTGACTGTCCACCGCAACGAATCGCGCAATATAGCGGCGCGGCACGCGTCTCATGGCGAGGCGCGAGCGGAGCTCAAAGCCCGCGTTGAGATCAGTATCGCTTGGCCGGGGCGGCGCCGGTTTGGCTCCGCCTCGGCATCACCGCCGTGCCCCCCTGCACGATCACCTCCCCGTCGCGAATGACCCATTCGACCCGGGTCAGATCGTCGAGGTTGACATCCGGCATCCCGCGCACCACCAGGACGTCGGCCAGCTTGCCGGGCTCCAGGGTCCCCAACTTGTCGGCCATGTCGAGCAAGATGGCGTTGGTCTTGGTGGCGATTCCGAGCACCTCGAAAATCGACAAGCCGACCGACACCAGGTTCTTGAGTTCGGTGATGTAGGGCGCCGGGAGCCGTCGATACCAATCGGTCACCAGATCGGTGCCCACCCCCAGCGTCACGCCGGCCCGCTTGAGGCGGCGGAGGACGTCCTGGTTGGCCTCCTTGCCGAAGGTGAACCGGCGGGAGGTCGAGCCGAAATAGCCCCCGTCATCGTCGAAGATGTACTGGTACGGAACCAGGGTGGGAACGGACGCGACCCCTTTGGCCGCCATCTTCTGAATGACCTCGTCGGTGCGGGGCAACGGATGCTCGATCATGTCCACGCCGGCATCGACGGCCCAGTCGATGTAGAAGGTCTCGCAGTCGCAGGTCACCTTCATGCCTAACGCATGGGCCTCCGCGATTCCCGCCGTGACCTCCTCCCGGCTGAAATGGCTGGTCACCTTGATGAAGTCGGCTCCTTTGTCGAACTGCTCCCGGACCGCCTTCCGCCAATCATCCGCTCCGCTCGCGATCCGGAAGTTCCCCTGATCGGGCGCCGATCCCAGCCCCTCGGCGCTGTGGCCGCCGGGTCCGGTGATCAGCCGGCCGGCCGCGAAGATCCGGGGGCCGGTCAGCCGGTGATCGGACACCCAGGCCTTGAGCCGAAAGATCCCGTCCAGCGAACCCACGTCACGGGTCGTGGTGATGCCGCTCTCGACGTAGAACCGCATCCGCTCGACCCCGCGGAGGATCCCGTCGGCCTGATCGTCCACCAGCGCGTGGGGAATCGTGGCGATCTGGCCGTCGGTCAAGTGGGTGTGGAGATCGATCAGGCCGGGCATCACGGTCATGCCCTTCACGTCGATGACCCGGGCGCCGGTAGGCCAGTTGGTGGCGCCGGGGGCCACGATCCGGGTGATCTTGTTCCGCTCGATCACGACGGTCATCTCACGCACCGGCGCCCCGGTGCCGTCGAAGACCCGCCCGCCGGCCAAGACGATCGCGCCGTCCGGGCCCCGGGGAGCGTTCCCGATGAGGACCCGCCGGGGATCATCGGTCGTGCAGCCGAGCGGAAGGCGCTATCTTCCCGGTCGATTCGTTGTCTTGGTCCGTTGCGCCAGAACCCGGTCCGGTAGGGGAGCGCCCATGCCGATACGTTCATTGCTCGTCGCCGCCGCCGTGTGGGTCGCGGCCGCGCCGCTCGCTGCCCAGCCGCGCACCCGGTGGTTGATGCCCCGCACCTCCGACGGTCGGCCGGATCTCCAGGGCAACTGGACCAACGCCACCCTGACCCCGATCGAGCGGCCGGACGGCCAGGGAGCGGTACTCACCGCCGACCAGGCTGCGTCAATCGAGGGCCGGCGGCGGTCGAAGCTGGATTCCCTGAGCCAGTCGAGCGACCCGAACCGTCCCGCACCCCCCAAGGGAGGGGTGCTCATCGGCGATCGGCAATTCGACGCGGCGGCAGGGGGCACCGGCGGCTACAACATCTTCTTCATCGACGGCGGCGACCGGGTGGCCGTCATCAATGGCGAGTACCGGTCCTCGCTGATCACGCGACCGGCCACCGGGCGGGTGTCGCTCACCCGCAATGCCCGGGAGCGCCAGGCGCGGGGGTTCGCCCAGTTCGTCAATTTCGACAATCCGGAAAACCGTCCGCTGGCCGAGCGTTGCATCATGTCCTTCGGTTCCAACGCGGGCCCGCCGATGCTCCCCAATTACTTCTACAACAACAACTACACCATCGTGCAGACCAAGGACCACGTGGCGATCCTCACCGAGATGGTCCACGATGTGAGGATCATCCCGATCGGGGACCGCCCGCGCGTCCCGTCTCAGGCCGCGCCCTACATGGGGGATTCACGGGGACGCTGGGTTGGCGACACCCTGGTGATCGAAACCACCAACATCCATCCAGCCCAGGCGGCGACTCTCTTCGGCGCCTCGGCGAGCCTTCGGGTGATTGAGCGGCTGACCCGGACGGACGACCGGACGATCCTCTATCGGTTCACGGTCGAGGATCCAGAGAGCTTCACCGAGTCGTGGGGCGGCGAGGTGCCGTTCCGCCGGCTGGACGACCAGGTCTTTGAGTACGCCTGCCACGAGGGCAACTACGCCCTCGGCAACGTGCTGAGCGGCGCCCGGGATGAGGAGCGCCGCAAGGCCCAGAAACCGGACTGATCGAGCCGCCGTCCAACCGGTACGATCCCGCCTTATCGGCCTTCGGCCGACGACGACTGCGGGTTGCTCCGTCGCCGCAGCAGGTAGACCGGCGCACCCAGCGCCACGATCACGAACCCGGGCCAGGTGGTGGCGCCTCGATAGATCGACAGCATGACCAGCAATACGATCGCAAGCCCGATGTACGCCGCCGGCACCACCGGATATCCGACCGCGCGGTACGGCCTCGGCGCGTCCGGCCGGGTCTTTCTCAAGCGGAACAGGCCGAGCAGCGTCAGGACGTAGAAGAGGAGCGCCGCCGACACCACGTAGTCGAGGAGATTGCTGTACAGATTGCCGTACGCGTGCGTCGTCGGATCGTAGGTGCGCGGCAGCACCAGCAGGCAGGACCAGGCGCCCTGCAGCGCGAGCGCCCACGCCGGTACCCGCGCCCCGTTGAGCCGGCCGGCCGCGGCGAAGAACACGCCGTCCCTCGCCATGGCGAAGGTGGCTCGCGCGCCCGACAGGATCAGCCCGTTGGCGCAGCCGAAGGTGGAGATGATGATCCCGATCGCCATGATCCGGGCCCCCCGGCCCGGGAGCACCGCTTCAAGGGTGGCGGTGGCTACCCGATCGGCCGGGGCATGCTGGATTTGGTCGAACGGTAGGGTGACCAGATAGGCAAGATTCGCCAGGAGATAAAGCCCGATGACCAGACTGGCGCCGAGGGCGAGCGACAACGGCACATTGCGCCGAGGGTCTTTCACCTCGCCCGCGGTGAACGTGATGTTGTTCCAGCTGTCGGCGGCGAAGAGCGAACCCACCTGCGCCACGCAGAGGGCCACGAACAGCCCGAACCCCGTCTCGGGCGTGAGGCCCGCGGTCGGGATCGCGCCGCGGATGGTCCAGGCGTCGCCGAAGTTCGCCGCGACGGCGGCGTGATTCCACCCGAAGGCGAGTCCGAACACCACCAGCGCGGCAAGGGCCACTGTTTTGGCGGAGGTAAAGACATTCTGAATCAGCCTGCCCCACTTGAGCCCGCGCGAATTGGTCCAGGTGAGGGCAAGAATCACCAGCAGGGCCACGAACTGGGTGGTCGAGAGCGAGACCGCGTAGCGCTCAGTAAGGTGGATTGGCGCGATCAGGTACCGATCGTCGGCGATCCCCGGGAGCCAGACGCCGAGATAGCGGGCAAAGCCCACGGACACGGCGGCGATGGTACCGGACTGGATCACCAAGAACAGGGTCCAGCCGTAGAGGAAGCCCCAGAACGGAGAGAACGCCTCACGAAGATAGACGTACTGACCGCCGGCCTTGGGCATCATCGCGGCGAGTTCGCCGTACGACAGGGCCGCCGCCAGCGTGAGGGCCGCGGTGACGCCCCACGAGACGAGGAGCCAGCCCGGACTGCCGAGCACCCGCGCCATCTCCGCCGACACGAGAAAGATGCCGGAGCCGATCATCGAGCCCACGACGACCATGGTCGAATCGAAGAGCCCGAGGCCGCGAGCAAACTCGGTGTCGAGGCCGGCGTCTCGCTCGGCGATGGTCATGACGGGCTCGCTATTCGGGGATAACGGACCAGCGGCTCAGGCTCACCAACCTACCGGTCTGGGCGCTCCGCGTCCACGGCCGCCGCTCGATACCTTCCGAGCGTTTCCCCATCCTCGCCCTCGGCAGGCCCCCCGACTCCTTGGTTTCTTGCCACGCAAAGCCCTGCACCCGGCCCGGATTCCGACCCAAACGCCCTGGTTTGCTGCATCCAACTGCCGAAAACGTGTGCAAGTCGACCGGTTCAGGCGTCCCCAACCCGGTACGGCGCTTGCCGTTCAATCTTGCGACTCTGACCGAGGCTCTTCCATGGATGCCCGACATTCGATCGCGGCCGGACTGACGGCCGCCCTGTTCCTTGCCTGCTCCGACAGTTCATCCGGCCCTGCCGGCACGGGCCGCGTCACCTTCCAGCTGGCCAACGGCGGCTCGCCCACCGGCGCTCCGACCTTCGCGGCCGGGGCGGACGTCCTGACCATCACCAAGGTCGAGGTCGTGGCCCGGAAGATCCGCCTGGAGCGGGCCGCCGGGACCTGCCCCGCTGCCAGCAGCGGGGGCGGTGAAGGCGACGAAACCGACCATCATGACAAGGAGTGCGCCGACGTGCGGCTCGCCCCGATGCTGCTCCTGCCGCCGGTCGACGCGTTTGCCAAGGCCCAGTTCACGGTCGATCTCCCAGAAGGGTCGTACAAGGAGATCAAGATCCAGATCCACAAGCCGACCCCCGGGCCCCGGGATGCCGACCTGCTGGCCGCCCATCCCGACATCGCGGGCATTAGCATCCGGGTGACCGGCACCTACAATGGTGCCCCGTTCATCTTCACCACGCCGGTCACCGCGGAGGTGGAGATCGAACTGCCCAAGCCGCTCGACGTCGTGGCCGGAACACCGACGGCCTTCACCCTCCAGGTGGACCTTTCCAGCTGGTTCAAGGCCGAGGGCGGCGCCCTGCTCAGCCCGATCCAGCCGACCGAGCAGATCCGGCAACGGATCGAGCAGAACATCCGGCGCTCGTTCCATGCCTTCAAGGACCGCGACCACGACAATCACCCGGACGACTGAGCCAGGGCCGGCTCCCTTGTATAATTGAGAACCGGCGGGCGCTCGCTGCCCGCCGGTTCTCTCGTTTTCGGGGAAGCCATGCCTGCCGACCAGGCCCCGCCGTTTTGGAGCGAGCCGCTGTCCGGATTGACCACCCGGCTGGGCAGCGGCAGCGCGGGCTTGAACGAGGTGGAGGCCGCGGCACGGCTCGTCCGCGACGGCCCGAACGTTCTCCACCAGGCCCGGAAGCTCGGCTTTCTCCGCCTCTTCGTCTCCCGGTTCAAAAACCCCCTCGTCCTCCTCCTCATCGCCGCCAGCGCGATCTCGGCGGCAACCGGCGACGTCACGAGTTCGGTGATCGTGATCGCGATGGCCCTCCTCAGCGTCACCCTCGACTCCGTCCAGGAATACCGGGCCGGCGAAGCCGCGGACCGGCTCAGACAGTCGGTGGCAATCCGGGTGACGGTGCGGCGCGGCGGATTGACCCGTGACATCCCGGCCCGCGATCTGGTGGTCGGCGACGTCATCCAGCTCTCGGCCGGCTCTCTGGTGCCCGCCGACGGCCGGCTGCTCGACGCCAAGGACTGCTTCGTCAACCAGGCCCTCCTGACCGGCGAGCCCTACCCGGTGGAAAAGCACGCCGCGTCCGACCCCGCCGCCGAGAGGCCGATGACCGAATCGACCGCGGCCGCCTTCATGGGCACCAACGTCCTGAGCGGCTCGGCCACCATGCTGGTCTGCCGAACCGGGGCCCGGACCGCGCTGGGCGAAATCGGGAAGAGCCTCGATATCGAGCCACCCCCAACCGCGTTCGAGACCGGGACCCGGAGCTTCGGCTTCCTGATCCTCCGGCTCGCTGTGCTGATGGTGCTGTTCGTGATCCTAGTCAACACGGCGCGCCACCGGCCGCTCCTGGAATCGTTCCTGTTTGCGGTGGCCCTCGCGGTGGGGCTGACACCCGAGTTGCTGCCGATGGTGATCTCGGTGACGCTTTCCCAGGGCGCCCTCCGGATGGCGGCCCGGAAGGTGATCGTGAAGCGGCTGGCCTCGATCCATGATCTCGGCAGCATGGACGTGCTCTGCACCGACAAGACCGGCACCCTCACCGAAGCGCGGATCCGGCTCGAGAAACACGTCGACGTCGAGGGCCGAGATTCGGCCCGAGTGTTGGAGTTGGCGTATCTCAACAGCTGGTTCGAGACCGGGCTCAAGAGTCCGCTCGACGAGGCGATCCTCCGCCACACGGAAGTCGATGTCGCCGGATGGACCAAGATCGACGAGGTGCCGTTCGACTTCGAGCGCCGCCGAGTCTCCGTCCTGGTGACCGGAAGAAAGGGAGAGCGGATCCTGGTGGTAAAGGGTGCGCTCGAGGACGTGCTCCGGCTCTCGACCCACTGCGACGGCCGGCCCGAGCCCATCGACGCCCCCCTCCGCCAGGCGATGGTCGACCGTTTCGAGGCGTTCTGCCGGGAGGGCTTCCGGGTCCTCGGCATCGCGTGGAAAGCCGTACCGGCCGAGGTGACGCACGCCGTGGTAGGCGACGAGACCGGCCTCATCTTCGCGGGGTTTGCCGCGTTCGAGGATCCGCCGAAGGCGAGCGCCGGGCCGGCGCTGGCGGCGCTGGCCCGGCGGGGTGTCACGGTCAAGGTGGTCACCGGCGACAATGAGCTGGTGACCCGCCACATCTGTACCACGTTAGGCGTCGCGGTCGCCAGCGTCCTCACCGGCCCCGAGATCGAGGCGATGACCGACCCCGCCCTCGACGCCCGGGCCAGCGAAACGACCCTTTTCTGCCGGGTGAACCCGGCCCAGAAGAACCGGGTCATCCTCGCCCTGAAGCGCCGGGGCCACGTGGTTGGGTACCTGGGTGACGGGATCAACGACGCCCCATCGCTTCACTCGGCGGATGTCGGCATCTCGGTAGAAGGCGGGGTGGACGTGGCCAAGGCCGCGGCCGACATGATCCTGCTGGAGCCGGACCTCGCGGTACTTCACGACGGTGTCCTTCAGGGCCGCCGGACCTTCGGCAACATCATGAAGTACGTGATGATGGGGACCAGCTCGAATTTCGGGAACATGTTCAGCATGGCGGGCGCGTCGCTGTTTCTGCCGTTCCTCCCGATGAAGCCGGCCCAGGTCCTGCTCAACAACTTCCTCTACGATCTTTCCGAAGTGCCGATTCCGATGGATAGCGTCGATGACGATTTCATCCAACGGCCCCGACGCTGGGACCTCAAGTTCATTCAGCGGTTCATGCTGGTGGTGGGGCCGGTCAGTTCGGTCTTCGACTTCCTGACCTTCTGGGTGATGCTCCGGGTCTTTCACGCCGGGGAGGCGCTGTTCCAGACCGGGTGGTTCGTCGAATCGCTCGCCACGCAGGTGCTAGTGATTTTCGTGATTCGGACCCGCGGCAATCCGCTCAAGAGCCGGCCCAGTCGGCTCCTCACGGTCACCTCGCTCACGGTCGTGGCGGTGGCCGCCATGCTACCCTACACCCGGATTGCGAGCCGGCTGGGATTCGTGGCGCCGCCACCATTGTTCTTTCTGATCCTGGCCGGCATGGTCGCCGCATATCTGGCGGGAGTGCAGGTGGTGAAGGGGTGGTTCTACCGCCGCCAGCTGAGTTGATTTGGCCGATCAGTGATTGTCCCTCGGCACGCCCTTGGTCTGGTCGATCCTCTGATACTTAACCGCCGGCTTCAGCACCTCGATCGTCAGTGTCGGATCGTCGATCCGATCGTGGTAATCCTCCGGGCCCTCGAACACGATGGCGCGGCCTTCCCAGGCGTTCCGGTCCTTCGGATTGGACAGGTACCGTTGACGGAACCCATCGGAGATCACGCTGGTCTTCATGATCGCACTGTCGAACAGATTGCCCTTGAGGTTGAGGAAGCCCGCGCTGCTTTTCATCGGGCTCTTCCAGGACCAGATCACCTTGTCGTCCTGCACCAGCTTCTTCCGGCAGTTGGCATACAGTGTCTTGCCGTTGACCGTGAGGGCATTCTTGCGGATCTTGCCCGCCTTGATCAGTTCGTTGACCACGGCAGGCACGCCGCCGGCGCGATAATATTCCTCGCCCAGGTATTCGCCCGCGGGCTGCAGATTCACCAGCAACGGGATGTCGTAGCCGATCTTTTCCCAATCGTCGTTGTCGAGCGCGACACCGATATGGCGCGCGATGGCATTGAAGTGGATCGGCGCATTGGTCGAGCCGCCGATCGCCGAGTTGACGACGATGACGTTCTCGAACGCTGCCCGGGTCATGATCTTGGACGGCCGCAGATCCTCCCACACCATCTCCACGATCCGCTTGCCGCTTTGGTACGCCATGACGGCGCGTTCCTTGTGCGGAGCCGGAATCGCCACGCTGCCAGGCAGCGACATGCCCAGCGCCTCGGCCAGCGAATTCATGGTCGACGCGGTGCCCATGGTGTTGCAGTGGCCCGCCGAGGGCGCGGAGGACGCCAGCAGCTCGATGAATTCTTCCTCGTTGATGTCGCCCGTTGCCAGCAGCGCCCGCGCCTTCCAGGCGATGGTGCCCGAGCCGGCGCGCTCGCCGCGGAACCAACCGTTCAGCATCGGACCGCCAGAGAGCACGATGGCCGGGATGTCCACGGTCGCGGCGGCCATCAGTTGCGCCGGCGTGGTCTTGTCACAGCCGGTGGTCAGCACGACGCCGTCGAGGAAATAGCCGTACAGCGTTTCCACCAGCCCGAGGTAACAGAGGTTCCGGTCGAGCGCGGCGGTCGGACGTTTGCCGGTTTCCTGGATCGGGTGCACTGGAAATTCGAAAGCGATGCCACCGGCTTCGCGAATCCCCTCGCGCACCCGATCGGCGAGCACGAGATGATGACGGTTACAGGGGGAGAGGTCCGAGCCCGATTGGGCAATGCCGATGATCGGCTTGCCGGCCTGCAATTCCTCGCGCGTGAGCCCCCAGTTCATGTAGCGCTCGAGATAGAGCGCCGTCATGTTGGGATTGTCCGGATTAGCGAACCACTGGCGGGAACGCAGCGTGGACGGGTCCTTCTTCATGCTAGCTGCCACGATTCGAATCTCCTCAGTTTACTACTAGGGAATCGGCCGCCGCCTCACGATCTGGCGTGCGCTCTCGGGGTTCCATCGAGGCCGTTCGGTCCGGTTGGCCACCGCCAGCGCGGTCTGGAAGATGAGCCGCACGACCCGCGCCTCCTTCTCGGAGTCGATCTTGTCGGGTGAGTCGGTCACCGCGTGATAGTCGGGGTGGAACCCGTTGGTGAAGAACAGAATCGGAACCCCGTTCTTGGCGAAGTTGTAGTGGTCAGACCGGAAGTAGATCCGTTCAGTGGGCCATTGATCGGGGAGCACCCCGACCCCCAAGTCCCGGTTGGCGGCGGCGACCTCATCGACGGTCGCGCCCAGATCGGAATGCTCCCGCCCGATCACCACGATCGAGTCCCGCCAGTTTCGCCCCAAGTGATCCATGTTGATGTTGGCGACCACCCGGTCGATCGGCACGGTCGGGTGTTTCGCGAAGTACTCGCTGCCCCAAAGGCCCCGCTCTTCCCCGCTGACGGCGACGAAGATGATCGATCGCCGAGGCCTAGCGGCCGGGTGGGCAAACGCCTCGGCGAGCTCGAGGAGCCCGGTGGTGCCTGAACCATTGTCGTCGGCGCCGTTGCAGATCGAGTCCGCCGGCGTCACCCCGCGGCAGCGCGACCCGACATGGTCGAAGTGGGCCGAGATGGCGACGTATTCGTTACGGAGCGCCGGGTCGGTTCCCCGCACGATGCCGACGACGTTCGGCACCAGAGTCCGTTCGTCCTGGCTGTAGCCCATCGTAGCCGTGGCGGTCCACCCGGGCGCCGGCGCCACCCGGACCTCTGCGGCCGTCCGGGCAGCAGCGATCGAGGCCTCGGCTTCGGGAATCGCGGCGATGACGGCGGACTCCCGAACCGCGATCACCGCGGGCCATCCCACTGACTCGGCCGTGACGATGCCGGAGGTGAGTCCGCGGAGCCGGTCGAAGGCGCTGTCGCTGTTGACCGACATGACCACCAACGCGGCCCCGGCGCTCGCGGCCGCGATCAACCCCTGGCCGACGTTGGGCGCCTTGCCGCGCCAATCGGTGACCCAATAGAGAATCCGCCCGTTCACCGCGCTCGGGTCGAGTTCGGTGGTCGGCCCGATCGGACCGCCGCCCAACACGATTTCCCGCGCCGTGACCGGGTCGAGCGGCGAGCCCGCGGTCAGTTTCGCGTGGTCGGTCAATCGCAAGGTGACGTGCTGGCCGCCCGGGCCGGCGATGGCGAGCGACGACCTGGCCGGGTCGACCGTACGAAGGCGAATCCCGTACCGCTGGAAGTACCCTCCGTCGCCGGCGGGCGTCAGCCGGATCCGTTCGAACTCACGGGCGATGTACCGGGCCGTCGTTTCGAGACCGCGGCTTGGGGTGTCGCGTCCGCCCATCGAGTCGTCGGCGATGATGAAGACCCGGCGGTGGACATCGGCTTCGGTGATGGTCGCGGCCGCTCGAGCCGCCCGGGGTTGCGCCGTCAGCCCACCCAAGGGAGCGAGCCCGAGACCCAGTGCTAAACGATGGCCAAGAGACATAGGAGAGGTCCGGTGAGAGGTGACGTCCGGACCGGAACCTAATGGAAGATCTTGAGGCCGGGCAGGTCGATGGCCGCCACTCCGTTTACAGCGAGCCCGCGTGGCCTGATATTACTGGACGTTCCCTCCCACCAATCCGCCATCGATCCAGGAGCCGCCGGTGAATCCGTGGCCGCAAGTGTACGACCCGCTCGGACGCCCGCTGCTCTCGGCCGTGCTGGCGGCCGTTCCGATCGTGGCGCTGCTGGGATCGCTCGCCTGGTTCCGGCTCAAGGCGCCGGTTGCGGCCGCCGTGGGACTGGGCGCCGCCCTGCTCCTTGCGGTGACGATGCTCGGCATGCCACCGCTGATGGCGCTGGCCAGCGCCGGTTTTGGCGCCGCCTACGGCCTGTTCCCGATCGGCTGGATCGTGCTCAACGTCCTGTTCCTCTATCAGCTGGCCGAGGGCCGGGGGTTATTCGAAGTGCTCCGCCGGAACATCGCGGCCCTGACCGACGACCCGCGGCTCCAGCTCCTGCTGATCGCGTTCAGTTTCGGGGCGTTCGTCGAGGGAGCGGCCGGCTTCGGTACCCCGGTCGCGGTTACCGGCGGCCTGCTCATCGCCCTGGGCTTTTCGCCGCTCCAGGCCTCGGCCCTGTCCCTGATCGCCAACACCGCCCCGGTCGCGTTCGGGGCGTTAGGCACCCCGATCATCGCGCTCCAGGGGGTGACCGGGCTCGACCTGCGGGAGTTGTCCGCCCAAGTGGGCCGCCAGCTGCCGTGGTTCTCGGTGATCGTACCGTTCTGGCTGGTGACCGCCTACGCCGGCTTCAAGGGGCTCAAGGAAGTCTGGCCCGCCGTGCTGGTGGCGGGCGTGACGTTCGCGGTGCCCCAATACCTGATGGCGACGTACCACGGACCCTGGCTGGTGGACATCGTCGCCGCGATCTCGTCGATCGCGGGGCTCACGTTGTTCCTCAAGATCTGGCGCCCGGCAACCACCGGCGCACGGGCCCCAGTGGTTTCCGAACAGGCGGGGCCAACGACGAGGCAAGCCTGGCTTCCCTGGCTGGTGCTGAGCGTGCTGGTGTTCGCCTGGGGCCTTCCGATGGTCAAGAACATCCTCAATGGATGGTCGGCGCCCAAGATTCCGGTGCCGGGCCTCCACAACCTGGTGCAACGCACGGCCCCAGTGGTGGCCGCACCCACCGCGGAGGCGGCGGTCTTCACCTTCAACTGGCTCTCAGCGACCGGAACCGCGATCCTGATCGCCGCCCTGGTGACGGCGATCATTCTCCGATATCGGCCCGCCGAGGTGGTCCGGGCCTACGGCAGGACGTTCCTTGCAGTGCGGATGTCGCTGCTCACGATTGCCGTGATGATGGCGCTCGGATATCTGACCCGGTACAGCGGCCTCGACGCCATTCTCGGGCTCGCCTTTGCCCGAACCGGCGCCTTCTATCCGTTCTTTGGGACCCTGCTCGGCTGGCTAGGCGTCGCACTCACCGGATCGGACACCTCCTCCAACGTCCTGTTCGGCAGTCTCCAGCGCATCACCGCCGAGCAACTCGGCCTCAACCCGACGCTGATGGCGGCGGCCAACTCCTCCGGCGGAGTGATGGGCAAGATGATCGACGCCCAGAGCATCGTGGTGGCCGGCGTGGTGACTCGGTACGAAGGCCGGGAGGGGGAAATTCTCCGGTATGTCTTCTTCCACAGCATTGCGCTGGCGTCACTGATGGGCCTGCTGGTGACGTGGCAGGCTCGATGAGTACGTTGCCGGTAACCTGGTATGCCGGCGGCGCCGACCGCGCCGGCCGGCCGGACTTCTTGGTCCACGCCTACGACGAGGACTTCTTCGTCTTTCGCCAGGCGGCGGCCACCAATTTCGAAAAACCGTTCCTCTATCTCTTGTTCGGGCGGGAGCGGGCGATTCTGTTCGACACCGGCGCCGGAGGGGTCAACGTGGCCACCGCGGTCGGCGACGCCATCCGGGCCCGGGGACCGATTCCGTTGATCGTCGCCCACAGCCATGGACACGCCGACCATGTGGCGGGCGACGACCAATTCCGCGATCGCCCCGGGACTACGCTCGTGGGCAAAGACCTGGCGTCGGTGCAGGCGTTCTTCGGCATCACCGATTGGCCCAATCAGATCGTGCCCTTCGACCTCGGCGACCGGGTGCTCGACATCATTCCCGTGCCTGGACATGAGCCGGCCAGCATCGCGGTCTACGATCGCCAGACCACACTCATGTTGACTGGCGACGTGTTCTATCCCGGCCGCCTCTACGTTCGGGACGGCCCGGCCTTTACCGCGAGTATTGAACGACTGGTGGAGTTCACTCGCGATCGTCCGGTGGCCCACTTCCTCGGCACCCATATCGAGAACACCCGGGAGCCGTTCCGCGACTACCCCGAGGGAACCATCGATCAGCCGGACGAGCACCTATTGGAACTCGAGCGCGATCAACTCCTCGAATTGAGTGACGCTCTTCGGGCAATGGACGGACGGGTGACCAGGCAGGTGCTTCGCGATTTCACGATCTGGCCGGTGGCCACATGACCCTGAAACGCCTGGTCGATCTTCGCGACGACGAGCACCGCGCCGTCTGGACGAGCTTCGGGTACTTCTTCTTCGTCCTGGCCAGCTATTTCATCCTTCGCCCAATTCGGGATGAGGTGGCCGCCGCCTCGGGCGTTAGGAACCTCCCCTGGATGTTTGCCGGGACCCTGGTCGCCACCTTGCTCCTCAATCCGTTGTTTGCGGCTCTGGTCGTTCGCTACCCGCCTCGCCGTTTCATCCCGGTCGCCTACCAATTCTTCGTCCTGAATCTGCTCGGCTTCTACCTGTTGATGCGCTTCTCCGACCAGACCCAGGGATCGGCGACCGCGATCTGGACCGGCCGGGTGTTCTTCGTCTGGACCAGCGTCTTCAATCTGTTCGTGGTTTCGATTTTCTGGTCGTTCATGGCCGATGTGTTCCGGAGCGACCAGGCCAAGCGGCTGTTCGGGTTCATCGGGGTGGGGGGGACCCTTGGTTCGATCGCCGGGTCGGTCCTGACGGCCTCGCTGGCCGGCCTGATCGGGACCGTCAACTTGCTGCTGGTCTCGGCCGCGCTGCTCGGCATTGCGGCGTTCTTGGTGTCACGGTTTCCACGAGCCCCGGGCGAGCTGCGGTCGGCTCGAAACGAGCCACCGATCGGCGGCTCGATCTGGGCCGGATTTTCCCACCTGGTCGCGTCGCCCTATCTGCTGGTGATCTGTCTCTTCCTGATTCTCTACACCATCGGGTCAACGTTCCTCTACTTCCAGCAGACCGACATCGTGGGCCGGTTCTACGAGACCCGCGATGCCCGGACCGCGATCTTGGCCCGAATCGAACTCGCGGTCCAGGTGCTCACGGTGGTCACCCAGGTCTTCCTGACCGGCCGGGTCATCCGGTGGATCGGCTTGGCCGCGGCCCTCGCACTGCTGCCCGCTCTGAGCGTGCTCGGGTTTACGGCCCTTGGCATCGCGCCGGTGTTTGCCACCGTGGCCGCGTTCTCGGTGATCCGGCGAGGTGCCAACTTCGCGCTCACCAACCCGGCCATGGAAATCCTCTTCACGGTGGTGCCCCGCGAGGACAAGTACAAAGCCAAGAGCTTCATCGAAACCTTCGTGTACCGCGGCGGCGACCAGATCGGGGCGTGGAGCTACGCCGGCCTGGTGGCCATCGGACTCGGTTCGACGGGGATTGCGTTCGCGGCGGTGCCGCTCGCGCTGGCCTGGCTCTTCTGCGGCGTGTGGCTTGGCCGGGAGCACGGCCGTCGGGCTACCGCTTCCGGGGGATCATCTCATCCCGGTTCGCCACGGTGAAGGCGGTCCAGGCAAGGACAATGGCGGCCTGCTTGAGGTCGTCCTCGATCAGCCGCTCGAAGGTGTCGGCGTTGGTGTGATGGCTCCGGAGGACATACTCGAGGGGATCCTGGAGATAGGTGAAGCCCGGAATCCCGACATCGTCGAAGTCCTGATGCTCGTTGCCGCCGACGTTGCCCGGCTTGATGACCATCACCCCCAGATCCCGCACCGGAGTGAAGATCTGCTGAAAGATCGGGGCGATAAACGGATTCGACTGGTCCCACAGACCCCGCAGCCGCCCGGCCCCGTTGTCGACGTTGAAGTAAACCGAAATCTTGGGCCATTGATCCCGATGTCTGGCGATCCACCCGGCCACGCCGAGGTGGCGGCCCTCCTCCGACGTCCAGACGCCGAGCCGAATGGTCCGCCGGGGCTTGAGGCCGGTCGCCTTGAGAATCCGAATCGCCTCCATGCCGATGGCGACACCGGCCGCGTTGTCGGTGGCGCCGGTCCCGGCGTGCCAGCTGTCGAGATGGCCGCCGAACATCACCGACTCCGCGGCCAGGTCGGTGCCCGGCAGTTCGGCGAGGGTGTTGTAGCCGAGCGAGTCATCGGTCACGAACCGATTCTCGATCGCGGCCTCGAGCTCGACGGCGACCCCCCGCTTGATGTTGCGATACATTTGGCCAAATTGCTCGAGCGAGGCCACCATCGCCGGGATCGGGACGCCCTCTTTGGCCTGACGCACGTCCTGCCATCCCGGTACCGCCATGACCCGGATGATATTGTACGGCAGCGGCGAGCAGATGATCAGCGCGGCAATGTCCTCGCCCTTGAGTTGCCGGAACAGGTCGGCGTAGCGGTCGCCGGCTTTGCGCCGTTCCAAGCGGGTCGCCAGCGGCGACCAGGCGAAGTCCGGCTTGAGGTTGGGATTGTCGAAGTCCTCCTGGGTAAGCCGGCGGCGGCGCGGCGGGTCCTCCATGGCGAGGAAGGGCCACGGCTCGATGTAGAAATTCTGCTGGACCTTGGGCGGCTCGCCGAAGAGGATGAACTTTCCCTTCAAGGTGCCGCGGTACTTCTGGAACGACGCCGAATCGGTGGCATCGATGAGGACGACCGGGGCCTTGATCGTGCCCTTGGTACTGCCGCTCCAGGCCATTGCCTGAGCCACCAGCGGCTGGGGGTAGGGCTTGGTGATATTGGCGGCGTACCGAACCCGCTCCCAACCCCGGCCCCAGGTGCCCCACGGTTCGACTGTCACGTTGGCGAGTCCCCAGGACCGGAGCTGATCGGCGGTCCAGTGGTTGGCCTGCTTGACCGCGGCCGACCCTTGGGGCCGCGGCCCGATGACGTCGGCAAGGTATCCGGCGGTGGCCAGCACCATCGACCGGTTCATGCCCTCGTCCTTGATCCGCTGGAGCGCGTCGAGATCGAGCCGCTCGTGAACCACTTGGGCGCCGAGGCGGACCGGAACCGGCAGCAGTCCGAGCACCAGGGCAACACGGGCACAGCGCGTCATCGGAACCTCCAGGTCGGTAACGGGGATACGGTAGCCCCGCCTTTTGGTACTAAAGCCATGCTGGTACGTTGAGTTCGGGAGAGGAACCCATGAATAAACTGATCATTACCGTCGCGCCGATCGGCTCGTTCGCCTCCAAATCGGACACTCCCCACCTCCCGGTCACTCCGAGCGAGGTGATCGAGAACGGCATCCAGTGCTGGGAGGCCGGGGCCGGCATTCTCCACTACCACGCCCGAGACAAGGATCAGAAACCCTGTCTCGACTACGATTTTTTCGCCACGGTCCTGGAGGGCCTCCGGAAACATACCAAGCTGATCGTGCAGATTTCGACCGGCTTCCGCCAGCCCGGCCACCGGGACGAGCGGATTCGGGCGGTCGACCTCCGCCCCGACATGATGAGCTTGAACGTCGGGTCGGTGAACCTGGCCCGGGGGCCCTACATCAACGATCCGGTCGATGTCGAGTACTACGCCGGCAAGATGATCGAGTACGGGGTCAAACCCGAGATCGAGTGCTTCGACGTAAGCCACATCCACGCGGGCATTACCCTGATGAAGAAAGGGCTGATCCAGGATCCGCCCTACTTCGATTTCGTCATGGGGGTCCAAAATGCCCTGCCCTACTCGGCCCGGCACCTGATCCACATGATCGACACCCTGCCCCCCGGCGCCCTCTGGAGCGTGATCGGCGTGGCCAAGGCCCAGCTCCCGGCGTCCACCCTGGGCATCATACTCGGCGGCAACTCGCGGGTCGGGCTCGAAGACAACATCTTCTACTCGTACAAAGTGCTGGCCACCAACAAACAGCTGGTCGAGCGCACGGTGCGCTTGGCCCGTGAACTCGAGCGCGAAATTGCCACCCCCGACGAAGCCCGGGCCATGCTCAAGATTACCAACTCATGACGCCGGCCGCGCTCGACGCCGAGACCCTGGCCGAACTGCTCCAGACGATCCGCCGGTTCGTCACCGAGCGGCTGATTCCCGCCGAAGAGAAAGTCGACCGGGACGACGAGATCCCAGCCGACATTCTCGCCGAGATGAAGGCGCTCGGCCTCTACGGGCTGACGATTCCAGCGGAGTACGGCGGGCTCGGTCTGAACGCCGAGGAAACGGTCCACCTGTTCTTTGAATTGTGCCGGGCCGCCCCGGCCTTCCGGTCGGTCATCGGGATCAACAACGGGCTCGGGTCCTGGAGCATTCTGATCGACGGCAACCAGGCTCAGAAGGACCACTATGTCCGCCGGCTGGCCAGCGGCGACCTGATCGCCTCGTTCTGTCTCACCGAGCCTGACTCGGGCTCCGACGCCGGGGCCCTCACCAGCACCGCCCGGCGCGACGGCGACTGGTACGTGTTGAACGGCACCAAGCGGTACATCACCAACGCGCCCGAGGCCGGAATCTTCATCGTGATGGCCCGGACCGATCCGTCGAAGGCGGGCGCGGCGGGGGTGTCGTCGTTCATCGTCGAAGCGGGAACACCCGGTCTTTCGGTGGCCAAGCCCGACCGGAAGATGGGCCAGAAGGGCGCTCACCTGGCCGACGTCGTCTTCGAGGATTGCCGGGTTTCGGCATCGGCCCTGCTCGGTCCGGAAGGCCAAGGCTTCAAGGTGGCCATGAAGGCGCTCGACCGGGGCCGGATTCACATCGCGGCGATGTGCGTCGGGATTTCGGAGCGGCTGATCGACGAAGGCCTGACCTATGCGCTCGCGCGGCCCCAGTTCGGGAAGCCGATCGCCGAGTATCAACTGGTCCAGGCGATGCTGGCCGACAGCAAGGCGGAGGCCTACGCGGCCCGGTGCATGGTGCTCGACGCGGCCCGCCGCCTCGACCGGGGCGATCGGGTCTCGATCGAAGCCTCGTGCGCCAAGATGTTCGCCTCGGAAATGTGCGGCCGGGTGGCCGACCGGACGGTGCAGATTCATGGCGGCGCGGGGTACATCTCGGAGTGCGCGGCGGAGCGGCTCTATCGCGACGTTCGAGTCTTCCGGCTCTACGAGGGTACCACCCAAATCCAGCAGCTGATCATCGCGCGCGACCTGATCCGAAGCCGCCAGGCCAAGGGCTAGCTACTTGGCTCCGTCCACCAGATCGTAGATCCGCTTGACCGTCCCGGCCCGGCGCCGGGCCACCATTTCGTCGGTCCACCCAGGAAACCGGGGATAGTAGGCATCGTATTTCGCCAGGTCGAGCTTCTTGGCGGCGTCCATGAACTCGAGGCCCTGCTGCTTGAGCGCCACCGTCTGGGTCCAAAAGTCCCGCAGATAGTCCCGGAGCCGGTCGACGACCGCCATGTCGGTAATCGGGTCGCCGTGCCCTGGCAGCACCACGACCGGACCTAACGCCTTGAGCGAGTCGAGCGCGTTGGCCCACTCCTGAATGAACCCGTCTCCCATGTAGGGCAGATTCGGCTGGAGCATGTCGCCCGTGGCGAGGATCCGTTCTTTCGGCAGCCAGACGACCAAGTCGCCGGCCGTGTGGGCTGGACCCGGATGAAAAATCACGATCTCGCGGCCACCCCGGTTGAGGGTCATCCGGCCACTGACGGTGACGTTAGGCGGAACCGGCTTCAAGGTGGCGATCGAGGCCAGATACTCCTGCCACACGCGCCGGCGCTTTTCGATATCCTTCCGGCCGGCCGGGGTCGACGCCGTGTCGAGCGCCTTGGTCAGATTGGTGATTTGAGCCGCGCTGAAGGACCGGTTGCCGGCCGCCGTGGGGTGGCTCATCGACTTGCCTTCGGCCATCATCCGGCGGGTAAATTCGGTCCCGATGATCTCGACCCCGGGCGGGAACGACTGGGTCCCGTGGGCGTGGTCGTAGTGAAAATGGCTCAGGACCACGTAGCGGACCGGTTTGGTGGTGACCGACTTGAGCTCGCGGAGCAGAGCCCAGGCCGCGGCCGGGCTGGTTTCGGCGTCGACGATCAGCACGTCCTCGGCGTTGACGACGACAACCGCGTTCGACTCGGCGCTGAGGTTGCCGGTGCCCACCGCGAAGTACACGCCCTCCGCAATCTTCCGGAAGTCGAAGGCTTTGCCCGCATACCGGGCGCCGGGCGGCGGCTCGGAGCCGCGCCCCTGAGCCACGGCCGGAGTCACCAGGACCGCGGCTAACAGCAGGCAACGTCCGCGAATGTTCATTGGTCCCCCTTGGCAAGACTCGATCCACGCTAGAAGGCTAACGCCGGCCGCCCGCCGGGGTACCAACCGGTACTGGAGCCCGTTCCAGCCGTTTCCCTCAGGTATATCTTACCCAAACCCCGATGGGATGCCCCAATGCCTGACGCCCTGAACCGCCGCGACTTCGTCGCCGCCTCCGCGATCGCCTTCCCCATCTGGAGGAAGCTCACGTTCCACACCCGTTCCCCGTGGCCCGGCTACACCCGAGCCACCGTGATCGACTGCCTGGCAAGCCCGGGCCCGTTCAACACGCCCGACAGCACCGATGGTCCGCTCACCGACGACATGGTCGCCAACGCCAAGGCCTCGGGCCTGACCGCCGTCAACGTGACGCTCAGCGGCGGCGGACCGGGCCACCTGAGCTTCGACAGCACCGTCGCACGAATCGGGTATTGGGAGCGGGAACTGGCCGCCCACCCAGAGGTGTTTTCCAAGGTCCGAACGGTGGCGGATCTCGCCGAGGCCAAGCGGACCGGGCGAGTCGGCCTGATCTACGGGTTCCAGGATGCCGTCATGCTCGAGGGCGACCCCACCCGGCTCGATCTTTTCCACCGCTACGGCGTCAAGATCGTCCAGCTGACCTACAACGTCCGCAATCTCCTTGGCGACGGCTGCCTCGAGCCCGACAACGCGGGCTTAAGCCGCCACGGTCACGCGGTGGTGGCCCGGATGAACGAGCTCGGGATGCTGGTCGATTTGAGCCACTGCGGAACCCACACCACCGACGACGGCATTGCCGCGTCGGCCCAGCCGGTGGCGATTACCCACAGCGGCTGCAAAGCGGTGTTCGATCATCCCCGAAGCAAGAGCGACGCGACTCTCAAACGGCTGGCCGACAAAGGCGGCGTGATCGGGATCTATCTGATGCCGTTCATCAATCCGGCAGGCCAGCCCACCGGGGCCGACCTGATCCGCCAGATCGAGCACGCTGTCCAGGTGTGCGGCGAGGACCATGTCGGCATCGGGAGCGACCTGTCGATCACCCCCCACCGGGTTACCCCCGAGTACGCCGAGCGCCACCGGCGGTTCGTGGCGGACCGGAAGCGGCTCGGCATTGCCGCACCTCGCGAGGAGGACTACATGTTCGTGGCCGACCTCAACACCCCGCGCCGGCTGGAACAGATCGCTGACTTGCTGACGTCGCGGGGTCACGCCGATGCCCGAATCGAGAAGATCATCGGGGCGAACTTCCTCCGGCTGTTCGGCGCGGTCTGGCAGAGCAGCCCGCCGGCCTGATCCGAGCATCCCAATGATCCGGTGGATCGGATACGGACTCGCGTGGGTGACGATGGCCGGAAGCCAGCCCGACCCGGCCCAGTTTGCCGCCCGGGTTCGGGAGATGTTGGACACCGGACGCCATCCGACGATCCGGTGGCCCGATCTTGCCGATGTGAGGGCGGTCGCGGAGTCGGC
>JAYTTT010000305.1:0-6168 GCA_043744895.1 Gemmatimonadota bacterium
CTGGCCCAATCGGCTTTCGGGTCCGTTCCCGTAACCGATGTCACGGCCCGCGGCGAAGTACCGCTGGCCAGCCGCTTGGTACTCGTCGGCGCCTCCGGTATGGCCATGGGCTCGGATCAGGCTGTGGCCATCCTCTTCGAAGCAGCCGTCTCGCCGTGACCCACCGCGCCACCGGAACCTTCGAAGTCAAGCTGACACCCCAACCGATCGCCGGCGAGTTGTTGAGCCGAATGACCATCGCCAAACAATTCCACGGCGACCTCGAGGGCACCAGCCAGGGCGAAATGCTGGCCGCCGGCACCGCGACCCAAGGCTCCGCCGGCTACGTCGCCATCGAACGGGTGACCGGCACCCTCAACGGCCGCACCGGCACCTTTGCGCTCCAGCATAGCGGAACCATGACCCGAGGAGCCCCCGCATTGGTGATCACCGTGGTTCCCGATTCCGGAACCGGGGAATTGGTCGGTCTGTCCGGCAAGATGAGCATCATCATCGAAGGCAAGAAGCACTCCTATACCTTCGACTACTCGCTCAGCGGATCATGACGGCGGCCCCCTAGGCCGACAGCACCGCGCCGGGTATTTTGCCGCCCATGACTGCTGCACTGTTGCTGGACCAGGTCACCGCCGCCACCGAGCTTCTCGAAGCGATCATCGACAACCGGGCCCTCCTCGCCGAGGTGCCGGTGGAGGAACGGGTCCGCCTCCTCAAGGCGGCCGGCATGGTCTCCCGGCCGGACGCGCTGGCCCGGCGGCGGGTTGTCAAGGCCGCCCGGGTCGACCGACGCGCCGCCAAAGTTCACCGGATCGAAAGCGTCCTCGCCGAAACCGGGATTCGCAAACTCCGTCGCGAAACCGTCTTCACCACCCCAAACGTCTTTCCGCCCCCGGATTTCGAACCGGAGGATGCCGTCGAGCCCAAGTTCCGCGAGGCCTCCGAACCCCAGCATTGCTATATCTGCAAGGAAGATTTTTCGGCCATCCATCATTTCTACGACCAAATGTGCCCCCGGTGCGCCGAGCTGAATTTCCGAAAGCGGACCGAGCTGGCGGACCTTCGGGGTCGGGTCGCCCTCCTCACCGGTGGCCGGGTCAAGATCGGCTACCAGGCCGGCATCAAGCTGCTTCGCTGCGGCGCCCACCTGATCGTCACGACCCGTTTTCCGCGCGACTCGGCCGCCCGCTACGCCCGGGAACCGGATTTCAGCGAGTGGGGCCACCGGCTCGAAATCTTCGGGCTCGACCTTCGACACACGCCGAGCGTCGAGGCCTTCTGTCACCAGTTGCTCACCACGCACGACCGTCTCGATTTCATTATCAACAACGCCTGCCAGACCGTCCGCCGCCCTCCTGAGTTCTACGAGCACATGATGGAGGGCGAGGCCGCGTCGCTGGCCACGATGCCGGAGCCGGCGCGGAAACTGTTAGGCGCGTACGAGGGACTTCGGGGCTATCACATGCTGCCGGAAGCCGGTGCCGCCCCGGCAGCGCTCGACCGGCCGAACGTGGGACTCGCGGGCATGACGCACGCCGCCCAGCTGTCTCAAGTCCGGTTGCTCCCCGAGGAACAGGTAGCCCAGCGAGCGCTGTTTCCCGAAGGCCGCCTCGACCAAGACCTCCAACAGGTCGACCTCCGCGACCGCAATTCATGGCGGCTGCTGATGGCCGAAGTTCCCTCGGTCGAGCTGCTCGAAGTCCAACTGGTCAACGCGGTGGCGCCGTTTATCATCAACGCCCGGCTCAAACCGCTGATGCTCCGCACCGACAATCGCGACAAGCACATCGTCAACGTTTCCGCGGTCGAGGGCCAGTTCTACCGCCGGTTCAAAACCACCCGGCACCCCCACACGAACATGGCCAAGGCCGCGCTCAACATGATGACCCGGACCTCGGCCACCGACTACCAGGCCGACGGCATCCACATGAATAGCGTCGATACCGGCTGGGTAACCGACGAAGATCCCGAAGCACTGGCCGCCCGGAAAATCGCCGAACACCGCTTCCATCCGCCCCTCGATATCGTCGACGGCGCGGCGCGCATTGTTGACCCGATCATCGCCGGCGTCAACACGGGCGAGCACATTTGGGGTAAGTTTCTGAAGGACTACGGCCCGACTGACTGGTGACCACCCTGGAATCCGGGAGCTGACCCATGACCAAGTCCGCCCAATCGCTGTTCTTCTTTGCCCTCTATCTCTTCGGCCTGGGCACCGTGTTGCTGGTCGCCCCCAATTGGCTCCTCGGGCTCTTCGATATTGCGCCGACCACCGAGGTCTGGATTCGGGTCGTCGGCATGCTCGTCCTGTTTCTCGGCGTCTACTACGTCAGCGCGGCCCGGGCCAACTTTCTCCCGATCCTCGAGGCGTCCGTTCGGGTCCGGGTCGCGGTGCCCCTCTTCTTCGGCGCGTTCGTCGCGTTAGGCTGGGCCGAGCCGGCCCTGCTGCTGTTCGGCGGAGTCGATCTGGCCGGTGCCGTGTGGACGTTCTTGACCCTGCGTAGCGAGCTGGGATCATCACCGGCTCCAGCGAAATAGGACGTCGCCATGTCGATCCGACCCGTCAAGCGCATCACCCTGGCCACCCCCGCCATCGAAGGCGCCGGCGTCAAACTCCACCGCGGCTTCGGCTTCGGAACCACCAACGAGTTCGATCCGTTCCTCCTGTTCGATGATTTCCGGAACGATCGTCCCGGCGATTACGCCGCCGGCTTCCCCTGGCATCCCCATCGCGGCATCGAGACCATCACCTACGTCCTCACCGGCACTGTCGACCACGCCGACAGTCTCGGCAACCAGGGCTCACTCGGCGCCGGCGACATCCAATGGATGACCGCCGGCCGCGGCATTCTCCATCAGGAAATGCCCCACGGTGACCCCGCCGGCCGGATGCACGGATTCCAGCTCTGGGCCAATTTGCCGTCATCGCTCAAGATGACCTCGCCGCGCTATCAAGACGTGACCTCGGCAAACATTCCCGAGATCATCGACGACGACGGGACCCGAGTCCGGGTGGTCTGTGGCGATTTCTGGGGAAAGAAGGGGCCGGTCGACGGGATTGCCGCCGAGCCCCGCTACCTCGACATCTGGGTGCCGCCGGGCCGCCGAAAGGTGTTGCCGGTCGAGACCGGCCGCCACGCCTTCGCCTACGTCTTCGAAGGCGCCGGAACCTTCAGGGACGCCTCCACGCCCCGCCTGGTCCTGACCGAAGATGGAGGCACCGAGCACAACGCCGAGCGGTCCGACGCCGGAAACCGGTCGCTGATTCTCTTCGATCGCGGCGACGAGGTCGTCGTCCAGGCGGGTGACGACGGGATCCGGTTCCTGCTGGTCTCCGGCAAGCCACTCGAAGAACCGGTGGCCTGGTACGGTCCGATCGTGATGAATACCCAAGCCGAACTCCGCCAAGCCATGAGCGACCTCGAGACCGGAGCCTTCATCCGGTAAAGAGCTGCGCCGCCTTCACCAAGGTGTTCCAGATCCCCCACGCCAGCGGCAGCGCGACCAACAGCCACGCACCGATCAGCGCCGGCGTGGCCGATCGGTTCGAACCGGCCCTGTGGCCTGGAGCGGCCGGGTGGACCGGGCCGTCCGGTTCCGACGGCAGATAGCAGCGCGACGGCACCGGACGGACCGCCAGGTTGCACGCGAACCCCACCGCCAAGAGAACCGCCATCACCCCCATGGTCACATTGTAGGCTTGCGCTTTCGGAACCCCGCGGTCGATCTGATATTCGCGGATGTAATTGACCAGCACCGGCCCCAGCACACCCGCCGTGGACCAGGCCGTCAGCAACCGGCCGTGAATCGCCCCGACGAACCGGGTTCCGAAAATATCCGACAAGTAGGCCGGAATCGTCGCGAACCCACCCCCATACATCGTGAGGATCAGCGCAAAGCAGCCGACAAACAGCCCGATGCTGCCAAGCGCCCCGACCGCCGGCACCGCCGCATAGAGCGCAATCCCCAATCCGAAGAAGATCGCGTACGTCGATTTCCGCCCGATCCGGTCCGAGAGCGACGACCAGAAGAATCTCCCGGCCATGTTGAAGAGGCTGAGCAACCCGACGAATCCGGCGGCCGCCACCACCGTGACCCTATCGCCAAAAACCTCCTGGATCATCGCGCTGGCCTGGCCAAGGACCCCGATGCCCGCGGTCACGTTGAGGCAGAGCACCGCCCACAGCAGCCAGAACGTCCTCGTCTTGATCGCGGTATCGGGATGGACGTTCTCTTTGGTGATCGATCGGCGGGTGAGTCGAGCCGGGTCGGACCCGGCCGGCAGATATCCCGGCGGCGGCAGCCGGAACAACAACGCCCCAACCGCCATCAGGGCCGCGTAGCCGACGCCTAACACAATGAAGGTCTCCGTCACACCCACCGAACCGGGCCCCGCGAACCGGCTCATCAGGGCCGCCGACAACGGCGCCGCGATCATCGCCCCGCCGCCGAACCCCATGATCGCCATCCCAGTGGCCATCCCGCGGCGATCCGGAAACCACCGAATCAGGGTCGATACCGGCGTGATGTAACCCAATCCGAGACCGCAGCCGCCGACCACCCCGTACCCGAACAGCACCAGCCAGAGTTGATGGGTGGAAACACCGAGGGCCGCGATCAGGAAGCCGGCGCCCCAACACCCCGCCGCGGCCAACCCGCTGGTCCGGGGCCCGACCCGTTCGAGCCACCGGCCGAACCCCGCCGCCGAGAGACCCAGAAACACGATCGCCAGCGTGAACACCCAGCCCAGCTGAGTCAGCCGCCAATCGGCCGGCACCGATGCCGTGATCCCGATCGCTCGGGATAACGGAAGGTTGAAGACGCTGAAGGCATAGGCCTGGCCGATTGACAAATGAATGGCCAGCGCGGCCGGCGGAATCAACCAGCGGTTGAACCCAGGCTGGGCTTCGATCTCAGGTGGCATGGCGAACAAGAATACTCAGAAGGAGTTGACAGCGGACCGGATAAGCCATATGCTCCCTATCCCATAGACAAGCTATGCCCTATGACGCCATTGACCGGCAAACGCGATCTCCTTCCCGGCACGCTCGATATGCTGGTCCTCAAAACCCTCTCGGTCCAGCCGATGCACGGCTACGGGATCGCCCAGCAGATCCAGCGTCATTCGCGCGATGTCCTCCAGGTCGAGGAAGGCTCCCTCTACCCCGCCCTCCAGCGGATGCGACAGAAGGGGTGGATTCGGGCCGAGTGGCAGCAGACGCCCAACAACCAGCGGGCCCGCTACTACACCCTGACACCAGCCGGCCAGAAGCAACTCGGCCTCCAGGAAACCAGCTTCGCCGACCTGATGACGGCCATCGCGCGCGTCATGCAGCGGGCCTAGGGAGACCTCACCATGCGTGAACTGCTGGCGCGAATCCGCGATTGGCTCCGCCGCGACGCCCTCGATGCTGAGTTGCGGGACGAGCTCACCTTCCACCAGCGGCAGCTCGAACGCGATGCAAAGGCCGCGGGGGTGCCGTCGCCCTCTGTTTGGTCATCGTGGCCGTCCTGGCCAGTTCGATCCCGGCCCGTCGCGCCACCCGAGCCGATCCGAATCGGGTCCTGCGAACGGACTGAAGGGCCCTGAGGCTCCGTTGGTCACTGTCCCCCAACGTCTGAGCCCTCCCACCACACGGTGATCGAATCCGGCCCCGATTCAGACTCGGGACGAGCCCGGAATTGGGTGAAACGAGGTGGCACCGATTGTCGTCCTATCTAGAGACGGGCCTTTCGGACGGAGGCCCGCCCTGTTTCAGGGATTGGAACGCCAAGGGCGATGCAACCATCCGACGGCCGAGCGCATCTAATGACCGTTCTTCAATGACTACCGTTAGGCCGACCATGATGACTGCCGAACTATCGATCGCCGCCAATCCCACTATCGAGATTGAAGTCCGTCGCCTCACCGGTCGATTGGCGGTGACGCTCCTGCGAACGCTCGGTGCCGCCCACCTCGACCGGATTGTCGCGTTGGCCGACCATGTCCGCGACCGGGTCTTGGCCGGTCCGATTCCCGAAAACGAACAAGCGGCCCGGGTCGAGGTTGGGTACCACGCCAATCGGTGGCTGGCCGAACACGGGCCGGTCCGATGTGCCGCACCCTTCGAAGCGACGACCCCGGATGATTTGCTGGTGGCCCTGCTGTGGAGCACCCACGGGGCGCTCCCTCCC
>JAYTTT010000306.1:0-23487 GCA_043744895.1 Gemmatimonadota bacterium
GTCATTGCCGAGTTGAATAAGTGGGGCATCATGGTCGATATCTCCCACCCCTCGAAGCAGTCGATGATGCAGACCCTCGACATCACCAAGGCGCCGATCATCGCCTCGCAATCCGCCATTCGGTCGCTCTGTAACCACAGCCGGAACCTCGACGACGAGCAACTCAAGGCGCTGGCCAAGAATGGCGGGGTGGTCCAGGTCGTGGCGTTCAACAGCTACCTCAAATGCCAGCATGACTCGCCCGACCGACAACGGGCGATGGAGGCGCTCCGCGCCAAATTCAGCGGCGTGGTCCGGGGCGGACCGGGCTCGATGCCGGATTCGGTTCGCGCGATCTACCTGCACGACATGGAGGAACTGAACCGGCGCTTCCCGCCCCCGCCCCGGGCGACGGTCCGGGATTTCGTCGATCACATCGACTACGCCGTGAAACTGATCGGGCTCGACCACGTCGGCATCAGCTCGGACTTCGACGGCGGCGGCGGGGTGGAAGGCTGGAACAACGCGACCGAAACGATCAACGTCACGATCGAGTTGGTGCGCCGAGGCTACACCGAAGAACAGATCGGCACGCTCTGGAGCGGCAACCTGCTCCGGGTCATGGAAGAGGTCGAAAAAATCGGCAAGCGCCTCCGCGGCGAGGCCTCTTAGTCGGAGCGGGCCAAAAACCCGATCAGCGCGGCGTTGGTCGGGTATCGCTTCAGGTCCACGAGGAGGTCACTCATCGCGATGGCGGGCGGCCTCCGATCGATCCGGCGGCGAATCACTCGGGTGGCCGCCAGGGCCGGCTCCGACAGCAGCAGTTCCTCCCGGCGGGTTCCGCTGGCCACGATATCGATCGACGGATAGATCCGGCGTTCGGCCAATTCGCGGCTCAGCATCAGTTCGCTGTTGCCGGTGCCTTTGAATTCTTCGTAGATCAACTGATCCATCTTGCTGCCGGTGTCGATCAGCGCGGTGGCGATGATGGTCAGGGAACCGCCGCCGTCCTTGGGATCGACTTTTCGGGCGCTGCCCAGGAACCGCTTCGGTCGCTCCATTGACTGGGAGTCCATCCCGCCGGACAGGGTCCGGCCGCTCCCCTTGACGACCGAGTTGTACGCCCGCGCCAACCGGGTCAAGGAATCGACGATCAGCACCACATCTTCGCCTAACTCGACCCGCCGCCGGGCCCGCTCCAGCAGCAACTCCGCGGCCGCGACGTGCCGGGCCGGCGGATTGTCGAAACTCGAGGCGATCACCTCGCCGAACCCGGCGGCCTCGATTTCGAAGATCTCCTCGGGCCGTTCGTCAACCAGCAAGATGAAGAGGGCTGCGGCGGGATGATTGGCGGTAATGCCGGCCGCAATGGCCTCGAGGACCATCGTCTTCCCGCCCTTGGACGGCGCCACGATCAACGCTCGCTGACCTTTCCCGAATGGGCAGAGGAGGTCGATGACCCGGGTGGTGAAGTCGGGCTGCCCCTGGCGAATCAGCGTCGATTCGAGAGCGAGCATGTCTTTGGGATGGATGGCCCCGAGCCGGTCCCAATCGGGGCGGGTTGCGAGTTCCGCGGCCGGGCGCCCGTTGATCGTCGTCACCACGTCGAGACTCCCACCCCCACGGCCGCCCCGTGTGGTCCCGGTAATCTCGTCTCCCGGCCGAAGGCCGTACTGCTGAACCGTCCGCTCCGAAACCTGAACGTCCTGATTGTCCGGTTGGTAACTCACGGCCCGTCGGCGGAGAAATCCACTCGGGCGATCGTTCATTTCGAGCACTCCGCTGGCCGGGCCGCCGGCCGGAGCGGGTCCAGGCTCTCGACCGCCCTGCTCGGGACCCCGAGCGGGCCGGCCATTCCTTCGATCACGTCGCCTACGCACCATGGAACTACCTTGCCCGCGAATGCCTCGCGGGACGTCGAGAAGTGGAAACGGAAAGCCGGGACTGGGGTTCGAGCCAGGATGAGAGCCCGTTCCCGGCGAAAGAGACCCTGAAGCGGGGCCGGAATCAAGCCACCAGGCCCGGATTCTCCGCCTAACGAAGCCCGACGAGACCCTTGACCGAGGCGATCAGCTTGGCCGAATCGTAGCCGATCCCCCGCCGAAACACCGTAATCACCCGCCGGATGGCCGCCGGCTCACGAGTCGGATCGCCGTCGAGAACCACCGGATCGGCCTGCTTCCCCGGTTCGATCGTCCCAACCCGGTCGGCCATCCCAAGAATCGTGGCCCCGTTGGCGGTCATGATCTTGATCGCTGCCTCGGGCCGGAACCCGGCCTCGACCAGGAGTTCGAAGTTCCGCTGATCGGCATACCCGGCGATGGCACTGAGACAGCACGGATCAGAACCAGCGCCCAGCAGCCCGCCGGCAACCACGAAAGCCCGCTCGTAGGCCATGGCCTTCATCAGGGCGGCCCGGTCGATCGAATCCTTCGCGGTAGCGGCTCTGGCGTAGTACCCCTCCACCGACGTGGCCGCATCGGGGAACAGGGCGTCCACTACCGCGGCCGATCGACCGACTCGGCGACCCGAACGATCTGCCCGTTGCGAACCAGGATCTCCCGGGCCGGCAGAAAGATTCCCGCCTCACTGTCGAACACCCGGCCGGCGCGAATGACGGTGGCCACCGTATCGCGCGGGGTCTGGGCGACGAGCCCAGCCGCTGATCCGATGACGACACTGAAGACTGACACCAGTTTTTTCATGATTCCTCCAGCCGTTAAGCATTCGGCGCGTGGTCGGTTATTTTGCAAGCCGTGCCCACCCTGCCCCCCTCCATCGCCACGCGCGGTGGACCGATCACCCGGCTCGTCGGACGGACGATGCTCCGCCTCCTCGGATGGCGGATCGAAGGCACCTTCCCCGACCGGAAGAAGATCGTCGCCGTCGTGGCGCCCCACTCCTCCAACCTCGATTTCTTGATCGCGATCGGCCTGGTCTTTTCCTGGAACCTCGCCGTCCGCTACATCGGCAAGAAGGAACTGTTCCGCTGGCCGTTGGGGCCAATCATGCGCTGGCTCGGCGGAATCCCGGTCGACCGCAAGGCCACCAAGGGGTTCCTTGACCAAGTCGTCGCCGAACTCGACCGAAGCGACCAGGTGCTCCTGGGCATCGCCGCCGAGGGGACCAGGACCTACGGCGCCAAATGGAAAACCGGGTTCTACTGGATCGCCAAACGAGCCAATGCGGCCATCATTCCCGTGTCCCTCGATTGGAGCCGCAAGGTCATCGGTATCCAACCACCGGTGCCGATCACCGATGATCCGGACGCCGATCTCCGCACCATCGTCGGGCTGTTCGCCGCCTATCCCAGGAGCGATGGCCGGACCATCGACCTCGCCCGCGCCCTCGGAGCCAAGTAGCCCTCTCGAAAACCGGACCGCTGCCGATACTCACCCCATGGCTAACCGCGTGGCCGCCGCGCCCGGTCCCTCGGTCCAGGAGACCCTGACCGCCCGGGGCGCGGTCCTGGCGTCATCGACCCCCGACGAGCGGGCCGAACTCCTCGACGAAACGGAGTGGTCCCGGAAGCTCACCTGGCCCCAAATCCACGACATGGCGGCCTATCTCCGCCTCTATCAGCTCCCCGCCGGCCGGGCCCTGTTCCGCGAGGGCGACCACGATGCGTTCATGGCGATCGTCCTCCAGGGCGTGCTCGAAATCCACAAATCCGACTCGGCCGATCAGGACCGGGTCGTCGCGTCCATCGGCCGGGGCAAGATGCTTGGCGAGATGTCCCTCCTTGACGGAGCCGCCCGGTCGGCGTCGGCCACGGCCGCTGCGGCAACTGACTTGCTGGTCCTGACCCGCCGGGAGTTCCTGACGATGGGCGAAGAAAACCCGAGCCTCGGGTTGGCCGTCACGACCGCCATCGCCACCACCATTGCCCAGTTGCTCCGCCAGACCACCGGCGCCCTCGTCGAACACCTCGAGAGCTAGCCCCGGCGCCGGTACCTGCTACAATTCCCAATGATCCGCGCCGTGCCATGGTTGACTGCTCTCACCCTCGTCTCGGGGTGCGCCACCGCCGCCCCGACCATTGACTCGTTGAACGGTCGCTGGCGGGGCACGGTTGCCGGGCTCGGAATCGGCTTCGTCACCCTCGATTTGACCGAAGACAACCATACCATCACCGGCACCGGAGAATGGACCGCCCAAACCGGTTCGGGGACCGGCACGTTGACGGCCCAGGGCCTCCGGTTCGACGCCGAGATCCAGCTCAGTCTCGTGGTCGGCCCCCCGGCCGCCCAAACCCTCGTCCTCGTTGGACGAGTGTTGAGCCCCAGCACCTTCTACCTCCTCTTCCCGACCGATCCGAACGCCACCCGGGTCACCTTCGAGCGGCGCTAGCGGTCAGCTCACGTCTTTGCTCTTCGGGCCCGCACTCTTCACATACTTGTCCAACCACGCCGTCCACCGCCCCCACAGATCCAGGAGCGTTTCCTTGGTCGCCGGCCCGTGGTCTTCGAACGGGTAGAGGTACATCGACGCCGGTTTGCCGAGGCCGTTCAACGCCTGGAATAGCCGGGGCGAATTGATCGGATCGGTCCCCACGTTCTGATCGCCGAGGCCGTGGTACATCAGCAACGCCCCGGTCAAATTGTTCGCGTACAACAGGGGCGACATCTGGAGGTAGGTATCCTTCGCCTCCCAGAGGTCTCGTCGCTCGGTCTGAAAGGCGAGCGGCGTCAGGGTCCGGTTGTAGTTGCCGTCCCCCGCAATGCCGGCCTTGAAAAACGGGGTGTGCACCATCGCGTTGACCGTCGAAAACGCCCCATAGCTGTGCCCACCGATCCCGATCCTGGTCCGGTCGACCAACCCGCGCCGATCGATCTCGTCGATCACCGCCGCCAAGTTGTTGCGGAGATCGTTCTCGTAATTGTTGTTCATTTGTCCAGCCGGCCCGACGATCGGCGCGTCCGGCTCCACCACCGCGTAGCCGGCTCGAGCCAGGATCTGCATCGATCGCGCCCCAAAGACCTGGAACGCGTTCTTGTTGAAGGTCCTCGCACCCCGGTCGTACTCGTCTTGCCCCGAGTACTCGCGCGGATAAAACCAGAACAACGCCGGCAACCGGGTTCCCGGCTGGTAGTCTGGTGGCAGGGTGACATTGACCTTGAACTTGAACCCGTCGGGTCGTTCGACGATGAAACTCTCCTTCGGCGCCCGGGTCAGGTCGGGCGTCGGATCGATATTATGCGTCAACTGAACCAACGCATCCCGGTCGCGGCGGAACGCCTGCGGCGGCTCGGACGCCGACTCGCGCGACACGATCAGCTGGAGCGAGTCGAGCTTCCGATACGCGAGCACCCGCTCGTACACGCCACCATTGTCGCTCTCGAACAGCCGGGTCTTGTCACCAGTCCTGATCTGGACCCGGTCGATGAATGTCTTCGGCCCGGTGATGGTCGGGTTCCGGTCGTAGTTCGTTCCCGCAAAGAACGCCGATTCCCCGTCCGCCGAAACCTTGACCGGCCGGATGATCCGGCCGGGGACCCCGAACTCGGCGAATGGATTGGCCACCGGCATTAAGCCGGCCTCGGGGATCAAGGTGCCGGGGTTGCCGTACACGTCATCCGCACGGTACCGCGCCAACGGGTACTTTTTCGCCGGCTCGGCCAGGAGCACCGCGAACTCGTGCGCGGTCTGGCCGGCCCGCTCGGTCAAGAACACCGCCTTGCCACTGAGCGCGTAGCGGAGGTTCGAGAGCCGGGCCTCCGTCTCGAAGACCGTCGTCACCTGCGCCGAGTCGAACGGGGGCAGCCACTGGCGCAACCGGTCTTTCCGGCGCGGCCGTTGCTCGCCAATGGCCAGGCTGTCGCCGCCAACCGGGGCCGGCCCCTGTTCCAGGAACCAAAGCCCCGGACCGTCCGGACGCCAGACGATCTCCCGGCGGCCATCGCGGGCCGCGTCGCCACCTCCGACTCCCGGCGCGGTCGGCGTCCGGCTGGTGTCGACCCCGACGTTGAGGGGCTCTTGGCTCAGCGTGGCGATCACCGTCCCACTCGCCGTCCACATTTCCTCGACCCGCCCGAAGTTGCCGACCGGCACGATGTACGAGAACGGCTTCACCATCCGGGTCACTCGGAGGAACTTCCCATCCGGCCCGACGTCGACCCGCTCGACCATCGCGGGCGACCCAATCTTGGTCACCGCCCGCGTCGTAACATCGACCAGGGCGACCTGACCGGTCGCGTGCCACTCCAGCAGCGCCTGGTGATAGGGCGTCGCCATCAGGCTGGCATAGTTCCGGAGCCGGTTCTTGTCCTTTTCCTCGGCCAGCTTCACCAGCGGCCCGGTCGGCACCGCCGACTCGACCGGCATCGGTCCCCGTGGATCCGGCATCAGCACCGTCGCCAATTGCCGGCTGTCGTCGGTCCACTCGAACGTGGTCATCAGGGTTGCGAGTACCGGCGTCTTGGTCACTTGGCGGGCCTTGCCGCTGGCCAAGTCGGCCACCCAGAGATGGCTCCCGTCAGGAGTATGCCCGAAGAAGGCGACGCTCTTGCCGTCGGGGCTCCAGGTGGCGTCGGAAATCCGGAGGCCACCCGGCAGCGCCACCGTCTTCGTCGATCCATCTATGGCCGAGATCAGCTCGAGGCCGACATTGCTCCGAATCGTCAGATTCCGGTTCCGGTTGGCGCGATAGTCCACGAACAGCCCGCCCAGTTCATGGAATGGTTTCGAGAACACGTCCATGGTCACCGGCCCGTCACCGATTTCGTGGATGAACCAGGTCCGTTCCGAATTGATCTCGCTCAGCACCACACTCCGGTAGCGCGGGGCCAGGACCGCGTCCGCGATCGACGCGGCCGGAGCGACGTACCGCTCGGACCGAAGCACCGAGTCGATCGAAGACAGCGTGGCCGGCACTTGCGCCCTGGCGAACGACGCGGTGAACGACAGCACGAGAACGGGGCCGGCGCGGCGAATCATGGGAGACTCCTCAATGGCGGGGATCCTCCCGAAATAGACGCCCCATTCCTCTCGGCCACAAGTACCGGTATAGTCAACCACCCGTCGTCGACGACGGCCGGCTCAGTCGGGTTCCTTGAGGTTCCATGAACGACATTCTCCACCAGTTCCCGATCGCTGCTCCGATCGATCGAGTCTTCCAAGGATTCTCAACCCCGGGCGACCTCGACCATTGGTGGACCCTCCGGAGTACTGGACTCCCCGAGATCGGTGCCGGGTATCACCTCGATTTCGGTCCGGGCTACCAGTGGCGGGCGGTCGTGATCCGCTCGGATCCGCCGTACCAGTTCGGGCTGGAAATCACCGAGGCCGACCCAGACTGGACTGGGACGACCGTGAACGTCTCCCTCGCTGAAGAGAACGGGATGACGCAGGTTCGATTTGCCCACCGAGGCTGGCGCGACCAGAACGCCCACTACCGGACTTCCTAGTTCTGCTGGGCGATGTATCTCCGGATCCTGAAGCGGTTCATCGAGCAGGGAGAGGTCGTGACCTATGATCGACGGTTGGATGTGTAGGCTCGGCACTCGGGACTCGGCACTCGGCGCTCGACGTGGTACTATTAGGCAATGAATAGACATCGTGTTCTCTTGGTAGTGGGGCTGGTGGTGGCGGCGGGGTGTGGCTCCGACACCACCACTGGGCCGGTCCCTGACCCCGACATCACCATGACCACGTTCGCGCCTGGGTTGGGAATTGATCTGTCCAAGATGACCAAAACGGCGTCGGGACTCTATTTCCGGGACCTCACGGTCGGAGCGGGCGCCACCGTGTTGGTGGGGAAGCGGGTCTCGATTCACTACACCGGCTGGCTCGTGAACGGGACCCAGTTCGATACCAATCAGGCCCCCAGCAGCCCGTTCCAGTTCACCGTCGGAACCGGCCAGGTCATCATCCCAGGGTTCGACCAGGGGGTGCGGGGCATGGCGATCGGTGGCCGCCGGCAACTGGTCATCCCTCCGTCGTTGGGCTATGGGAGCACCGCCAGCGACCCGATCCCGGCCAATTCGATCTTGGTGTTCCAAATCGACCTCGTCGCCATCCAATAACCATGAATCTCGCCGAATACGCCGGCTACGATGCACTCGGTTTGGCCGAGCTGGTCCGGACCAAGCAGGTCACGCCCCAGGAATTGGCGCGGTTGGCGCTCGAGGGTATTGCCTCGGTCAACCCGACGATCAATGCCGTCATCGCCCCGATTTCCGGTTGGGAAACCCGGTTCGCGGGCCAGCCCAAGGGCGGCGCGTTCTACGGGGTCCCGTTCCTGATCAAGGATTTGGTCCTTCACCTGAAGGGCGTCCCCAACGACATGGGGAGCCGGCTGATCAAGGGCCGGTTCGTCGCACCCGGCGATACCGACCTCGCCCGGAAGTTCCTCGATGCCGGCGTCAACGTGCTGGGCCGGACCAATACCCCGGAGTTCGGCTTCAACGCCAACACCGAGCCGGTGGCCTATGGGTCGACCAAGAATCCCTGGGACATTACCCGGAGTGCCGGCGGGTCGAGCGGCGGGTCGGCGGCCGCCGTGGCCGCAGGCATCGTCCCGATCGCCCACGCCAACGATGGGGGCGGATCGATTCGGGTTCCCGCAGCCAACTGCGGCTTGGTCGGTCTCAAGCCGACCCGGGGCCGGACTCCAGTGGGCCCCGAGTTCGGGGAGCCGTTGCATGGGATGGGCATCGAACACGTCGTCACCCGAACGGTCCGGGACTGTGCCGCGATGCTCGATGCCGACGAAGGGCCGTCGCCGGGCGATCGGTTCGTCATTCCGCGGCCGGCCCGGCCCTACTTGACCGAAGTGACGACGGCCCCTCGAAAACTGAAGATCGCCTGGTCCACCAAGGGGATGATGAACGCCGTCGTCCACCCCGAGTGCCGTCGGGCGGTGGCGGAGGCCGCCGCGCTCTGCGAATCATTGGGCCACCAGGTCACGGAAGCCCAGCCGAGCTATGACGAGGGTTCCTTTCATGCCGCGAACCTGACCTATTGGAGCGGATTCCTGGCCGGCGGCATCGCGGGCGCGTCTCAGATGCTTGGTCTGACACCATCGCCCGACAACCTCGAAGCGGCGACGTGGGCCTGCTATCAGCATGGCGCGAGCTTGAAGCTCCTCGACCTCGAGATGGCCGATGTGCTGGCCAATATGGTCTGCCGGACGGTCGCCCCGTTCTTCACCGAATACGACCTGCTGATCACCCCGGTCCTGGCCGACCCGCCGCTGCCGCTAGGCTTTCTCAACCAGAACGCGCCGGTCCCGAACGCCAAGGCTTACTACGATTTCCTCTTCGGCAAGGTGCCGTTCACGGCCCTGGCCAACCTGACGGGGCAACCGGCCATCAGTCTCCCATTGCATCAAACCCCGGCCGGACTTCCGGTCGGGGTTCATGTCGTCGCGCCCTGGGGCGACGAGGCCACCTTGTTCAACATCGCCGGCCAGCTCGAACAGGCGGCCCCGTGGCACCAACGCCGGCCGCCGGTCCACGTCACGACATCACGTTAGGCGGCGCCCACCGGTCCGGGGGCCGGACCATCGCCCCCGCCCGAAGCAGTCGGGCGTTCGCGGCGACGTCATGGACCCGGACGTAGTCCACCGCCCACGCCGCCAAATGCTGGGTCAGCGCCAAGGTTTCGATTTCTCGATCGGTCACCGCAGCGCACGGGCCCACCCCATCCGGGGCAAACCAAGCCTTGAGGAACGACTTCCGAGAGTGCCCGACCAGGAGCCGAACACCAGGCCCCCTGAACTCGCCGACTCGGCTCAGCAGCGCCCCGGTTTGCGCACCGGTCTTCCCGAACCCGATGCCCGGATCGAGAATAATCCGGTCGCGGGAGATCCCGGCCCGCTCCAACTGCGCCAGGCGGTCGGCGCCCCAGGTTAGCACGTCCTTCACGGGGTCGCGGGTCCGTTCGAGCACCATCCCTGGCTGCGGCGGGACCCCCAAGTGGTGCATCACCACGAGGTCGACGGGAGCCGGGCCGACGGCTTCGATCATCGCCGAATCGTCGAACCCGGTCACATCGTTGATCCAATCGGCTCCGGCCTCGATCGCCTGAAGCGCGGTGCCCGCATGCCGAGTATCGACCGAGAGCCGAGGCCCGGTCCCCCGCGGCCATTGCGCTCGGAGCCCCGCCAGCACCGGCGCCAGCCGCGACCATTCGGTGCCTGGGTCTACCGCCGAGGCGCCCGGCCTGGTCGACTCGGCCCCGAGATCGATGACCGTGGCCCCAGCCTCGGCCAGCGCCAAGCCGTGACCAACGGCACCGGCCGAATCGAGCCGGCGCCCGCCATCGGAAAACGAATCGGGGCTAAGGTTCACGATCCCGACCAGTTCGGTGAGACTCGCCGGAATCCGCCGCGTGCGGAGCGGCACGGAGGCCGGTTCGCCCCGCCACCGCTCGGCCCACTCGCGGGCTTGCCGGGGCGGGCCATCGTCTCGGCCGGACAACAGCCACCCCGGGGCAAGATCCGCGACCGGCAGGAGGACGAAAGGACGTTCGAGGAGGTCGCGATGCGGGAGCGTCAGGGCCGGGCTCTCGAGCGCAACGCCCTCGATCGCCAGCAAATCGATATCGATTTCTCGCGGTGACCATCGGGGGGCCGGCCGGCGGCCCAGGGCAATCTCGGTCGCTTTGATCCACGCCAGGAGCTCGAGCGGGGCGAGTCCCGTCTCGACCAGCACGGCCAGGTTCAGATAGGGACGATTCCACTCGGCGCTCGCCCCATCCAGCAGCACGGCGTCCGACTCGTAGATCGGGGAAATCGACACCAACCGGACCCCGTGCGATTCGGCCGTGCCGAGCGCCCGAACCATCCGGCGCAGATGCCGGAGCCGATCGCCGAGATTGGTTCCGACGCCGAGCAGGACCCGGCGAGGCGTCATCCCGAGATCGTCACGGTCACCCCGCCCTCGAGGCCCGGAACCGGTGGTTGCTCCTTGGTGACCCGAAGCGTGAACTGCGCGGCCGGCGGCATCAGGGACCGTAGTTCGTCCCGGGTCACCGCGGCCAACCGCTCCACGAGCTTGTACGGTTCCCGGGTTGCCACGGCCCGGATCACCTCGGAGAGCGCCTGATAGTCCACGGTATCTTGGAGCCGGTCGGTCCGCCCGCCCCTCGGCTCGTCCGCCAAGGTGATCTCCAGGTCGAACCGGACCGTCTGCAAGGTGGCTCGCTCCACCTCCTCGCAGCCGATCGAGACCGGGAGGCGAAAGGCCGACAGGGCGATGCGGTAGGACATTTGACTTAAGTTCCCTCGCGGTGAATTGGTGCTGATCGACGCCTTAAGATAACCGACGGAGCCTTGAACGCCGAGCCATCAGCCATTCCGAAGGCGCCGGAACACCGGCACGCCGGTGGCCGCAAGGGCCACGCCGATCAAGGTATCGACCGGTTGGTAGAGCATGGCGCTCACCAGGAAGCCCGCCATGACGACGATATAGATGAGTGGCGTCACCGGAAAGCCCGGGGTCCGGTAGCCATCGGGCGGGCCGTTCCTTTTCCGGAGGCGAAAAATGGCCGCCACCATCAAGATGTTCGCCAGCTGGAGCGGCACCACGAAGAAATTCACCAGGCGGGAAAACGATCCGAAGAACATCAAGGCCGCGATCGACGTGAGCGTCGTGAATAGGACTGCCCCCGACGGCACCGCGGTTCGCGACGACACCGTACTGAGCCCCGCGAAAAACCGTCGCGCCAGGCCCGTCGCCGATCCGACATGGGCGTCAGCCAGCGTATAGAACAATCGCGGCAGGGTCATGATCAACCCGCCCAGCGCGCCGAAAATCGACACCACCATGAGACCGTTGAGCAACGCCCCGCCCCGCTCGCCGAAGGCCGCCGTGGCCACGGTCGCGGCCACCGCTGTGGGGGCCGCCCGCATCGCCTCGAGGGGCACGACCCGGAGGTAGGCCACGTTGACCACGAGGTAGAGCAACGTGAGGACCGCCACCCCGACGCCTAAGCCGATCGGAAAATTGCGCCGCGGGTTGCGGACCTCGCCCGCTACGTGCGATACGTCGATCCAGCCATCGTAGGTGAACAGCACCGCCGCAATACCCAAACCGGTGAACCGGGCAAAGCCCAAGAGCCCGCCCGGTGCGCCGGCCGCCGCTGCGGTGGTCACCGATCTCGCCGGTGCCGCCAGGAAGAGCCCTCCGACCACCAGCGCGGCGATTCCCCCGACCTTCACGGCCGTAAGCGCAACCTGGGTCCGCCCGCCCCATTCGACCCCGGCCAGATTCACCAGGGCGAAGAACAGGATCGCGGCCACGCCCCATCCCACCGGCGTCACCCCCAGCAACCCGCCCCCGGTCCGGTGCATGAACTCACCGAACGCGATCGCGATCCCCGCAATCGCGCCGGGGCCGCTGACCCAGAGTTCCAGCCACACCTGAAGGAAGCCCCAGAACGGGCCGAACCCTTCGCGAATGATGTGATAGCTGGCCCCCGCCTGCGGCAGCAGAACGCACAACTCCGCCAAGGTCAGCGCGCCGCAGAGCGTGATGATGCCGGAGAGGGCCCAGATGAAATGAACCTGCCACGGTCGTTGAGCCACGGCGGCGAGTTCGCCCGGCGTGAAGAACACCCCCGAGCCAAGCATGTTGCCCATCACGATCGCGGCGACGGCGGCCAAGCCTAGCTGGCGCTTGAGGGATGGAGGAGTGGTCACGGCGCTCGGAGCGCGCGGACCAATGCCGCCACCTGCGACTCAACCACCCGATCGGTGGCCTGCCGTCCGCTCCGGAGCGACGTCCCGACGATGTACCCATCGGCCAGCGGGCCGAGCTCGGCGGCATTGGCCGGACTCAGTCCGCTTCCGATCAGCACCGGAAGGTTCCCGGCCCGCGCCGCAAGCAGGTCCGCTCCAGTGGGACCGATGCCGGTTTCCGTCCCCGTAACGATCACCGCATCGGCACCTGCGGCAGCAGCCTCTCGGGCCGATTGCTCCATCGGCTTGGGTCCTTCGGCCGGAGTGCTGTACTTGACTTGGAGATCGCTGAAGATCAGCACCGACTCGGCCCGAATCTTTTTCCGATAGGCGATGACCTCCGCCGGCTCGGGCTCGATCACGCCCAGCTTGCTCCGCACCCGATCGACGAAGAAGTCGAGCCGGATGAACCGCGCCCCCGTTGCCGCGGCAACAGCCAACGACGCCCGCCAATCGTTCAGGAGGACCTCGATTCCCACCGGTACCTTCGTGCGACTCACGACCTGGCGGGTCACCCGCGTCATGGCCGCCACGATTTCGGCCCCACCCACAAGAGTGTGGGGTTGATCGAAGTCGTTTTCGACCAACACCCCGTCGACACCGCCGAGTTCAAGCGCGGTCAGATCAGCGAGCGCGGCCTCGATCAACCCATCGATCGAGGTGAACCCGCGGTACCCGGGTAGCGGCGGCAACGCGATCATCCCGATCAGGGGCTTGGGTCGGGGAAACAAGGACGTGAACCGGCTCATCGCATCAGGCCTACTCCCCGGTAGCTCCAACGTGGCGAATCACCGCGGCGGCCCGAGTTGAGCCGGCCGCGAGGGCCGTCGCCAGGTCACCGGTTTGAAAGTACTCGACCGCGAAGGCAGCCTGAAAAGCATCGCCACATCCCGTCGTGTCCACCACCTCGGGGGGTCGAATTGCAACCGCCGGTGCTCGATGCCGCCGCCCCGCAACCAGGGCACTGCTCCCCGCCGCCCCGTGGGTCACCACGATCACCGTTCGGGTGCTCCGGGAACGCGCCGCCAGCCGCTCGGCCGTCGCCTCGGGGGCGCTGAGGAACACCAGATCCGCTCGGTCGAGGATCGGCTCGATTCCCTCCAAGTCGGCGCCCAAGTCGCTGCCATCGAGCAGATCGACGACCCGTTTGGCCCCGGGGGCAGCGGCATCCAGGGCCGGCCAGAACAGGTGTCCGATCTGCCGGAAGAACGGCACCGCGACGAGATCGAAGGTTCCAATGAAGGCCAGATCCGACGGCCCGAGGCGCCAGTCGGCAAGGACCCCCGGGTCATAACCACCGGGCGGGAAGATCCGCTCGCCCCCGGGGCCGAGGCGAATGGTCTGGGTTGCCGTCACCCCGGGCAAGCTGTGAAGCCCGGTGACATCGAGCCCCTCCAGCGCCGCCTTGGCCCGAACCAAAGCCGCCGCGGGGTCGGTCCCCGTGCAACTGACCAGCGCCACGCGGCCCGCACCACTCCGCCGACTATTGACGGCAAAGTTGAGCGAAATTCCCCCGACCGTTTCGACCCCCCGGTCGCGGTGCCGATCGATCGTGCACTCGCCGACGGCGACGACGTTCACGAGGTTCCCATGCCGCGAGGAACATAGTGAGTCTGTCGGCCCGGCGTCCCTAGAACTGGACAACTCGAAGGCGCCGGACCGACGCGAATCTTTGGAACCAACTCTCCGACAAGCAGTTAGGCGGAGCCCGAACAATGGCACGCCCCCTGCCATGACCTTCCGCGTCTACCCACGTGAGACCCCCATGCGGTATTGGCTGGCCTGCCTCCTCCTCGTCGGTTGCGAACCGGGCTATTTGAATGGAATCATCGAACTCGCCCCCCCCACCCGCCTCAGCTACACCGTCGAGCCCAGCGGCAAACCCGGCGATCCGGCCGGCGTGATCCTCCGCTGGGACAACACCAACAACCCCGATGTCGATGGCTGGAACGTCTACGCTCGGAGCGCCACCAGTGGCCCGTGGGCCCGCCGGGCCTCGACCAACTCGAACAGCTTCCACGACAACGGGCGGCCCGAACTCGAGTACTACGTCACGGCCTCCGGCCCGGGCGACTCCGAAAGCAGTGCCAGCAATGTCGTCCACGTTGACGAGCGCCTGGCCCTCGCCCGACCGACCGCGCTCACCAGCGTCACGCTGAACGGGGCAATCGCCCTGATCTGGTCCGACAACAGCTATCGAGGGTCGCCGCAGGGGTTCTCGTATTACCGGGTCTACGGGGCCTCATACGACCAGAACGGCAATCGCTGCGGCACCACCTGGGACCTCGAGGGCACCACCGTCGCACCGGAGTTTCGAGTCGCGGCCCTCCCGAACGGGGTGCCGCGGTGCTTCGCCGTATCGGCCATCTCCGTCGAAGGGTTCGAGAGCCTCTGGTCACCGACCCAGTCCGATACCCCGCGACCCGAAGCCCGGAACGTGGTCCTCACCACCAGGCAATCGGCCGACGCCACCGCGGGCCTCCGGTTCTGGCGAGACACCAACAACAACGCCAAGGCCGAGCCCGGCGAACTCGGCCGAGTGGGCCCCGGAAGCGCGACGGACGTCGACTTCTCGGTGGAACGGGATGGCGCCGGCCGGATTTACCTCACGCCGGTTCGGACCGGGACCACGATCGCGCTCTACGGCAACCGCCCGATCGGAGACCTGACCGAGATCGACTACGCGCCGACCACCGGCTATGCCCGGGCCGGGCTCGAAGCGGTTCCAGGCTGGGGCTACGTCTTCCAAATGAACGGCGGCGACCAGTTCTTTCGCTACGGGGCCGTCCGAGTCAGCCATGTTGGGCGGGACCTCATCATCCTCGATTGGTCGTTCCAAACCGACCCGGGCAACCCCGAATTGAGCCGAGGCGTCGCGCCATGACCCGGCTACGTTTGGTCCAACCCGAAACTCGACGCCACCATGGAACTCAAGATCCTCCGCCTCTACGGCCTGGTCACGACCCTCCTCCTTACCGTCTTCTCGGTGAGCGCCTTCAAACAGACCCAGAACACGAAGTTCACCGAGATCGATGTCGAACGGATCAACATCATCGAGCCGAACGGCCACTACCGAATGGTCCTTTCCAACCGCCCCCGCTCGCTCGGCCCGATCGCCTATGGCAAACCGTTCGGCTACCCGGGCGGCGGCCGGCCCGGCATCATCTTCTTCAACGATGAAGGCACCGAAAACGGCGGCCTGACCTTCGACGGCAAGACCGAAAACGGCAAGTTCGCCTCCGGCGTCCACATGTCGTTCGATCAGTACAACCAAGATCAGGTGGTGGTCCTCCAGTACAACGACGAAAACGGAACTCGCCGAACCGGCCTAACGTTCGCCGACCGCGCCGATGTTCCGATCATGGAAGTCGTGGCCCAAATGGACTCAGTTAACAAACTCCCCGACGGCCCCGCCAAGATCGAGGCCCGAGCCAAGCTGTTGGGCCCCCGTAACGGAGTACCGATGTACGCCGAACGAGTCTATGTCGGCCGCAATCGCGCCAAAGCCGCCGTCCTCAACCTGTCCGACCCCAACGGCAAGCCGAGAATCCGCCTCCAAGTCGACTCCCTCGGCGCCCCGAGCCTCGAATTCCTCGACGCCAACGGACACGTCGTCAGCCGGCTACCGAACTAAAGGCCGAGGAAGAGCGGCGGGATGTCGATCCGGAGGGTTCGATCGAGCCCCTTCGGCGCCCAGAGCAGGCGGTCATGATGGGGTTGATCGGGTGGTTGACCCGGACGGGACACCAGAATGGTCTCGGCGTCGAGATCGACACGCCAAACTTCTCCGACCCCGAGATCGAGATAGGCCGGGCGTTTGAAGTCTCGGTCGTAGACCACGGTGAAGCGGCTGGCAGTTTCCACCGCCAGCAGGTGTTCGTGCACCGACTCCCACCTGAGACCATCGGCGGGCGAACGAAACACCAGAATGTCCGGCTCCAGCTGCGTCTTCGGACGAAGGACGATAGCCCCAGGGCTGGCAACCAGCAGATCAGGCCAGGGCCGAAGCAGCTCGCCGAGAAGGAAGGCAAGACGCCCGGTGACGACCTGGTGCGGCAACTCCGCTCCCGGGCTCACCAGCAGCATCCCGTCGAGCAACTCGTATCGGTTGCCGTCGTCGGGCAAATCGTCCAAGTCATCGACGGTGTAGGTCGGCACCGAAATCGGCATGAGCATAAGGTCAGCTCGGCGGTAGGAGTTTGGCAACTCGACATCTCCCAAGATCCGGGAGAAGCCCAAGGAGAGCTTCACCGAATTCACGCCGAATGTACCGAACTGCCGCCCCACACCCTTATCAGCGACTTGGGACCGGTTCGGTCCGTTCGGACACCTGGGCGGTGAGAAAGAAGCCGAGTGGGTAATGGGTTTGTACGGTTCGGTTCGAGATGTTGCCGCGGACCGAGGCGGGCGGGGTGGAAAATGGGCCCCCGCCGCCGGTGGTTTGTTCGAAGAGGGCGGTATAATACCGGAAACCGGCTTCCGAGAGGGCGACCTGACGGAGGGTGACGCGTTCTCCAGTCTCAAGGACCTCTTCGTCGTACGGCTGATACCCGATGACCTCGCCGCCGTCGTAGAACCGGTCGTCGCTGATGATTCGAAACTGGTTGCCGGGATCGGTCTTGATCCGGGGTTTGCCGTCGACGAGGAGTTCCCAGAGATAGTAGTTCCGGATCCCGGCCGGATCGGCGTAGTTGATCAAGGCCCGGAAACCTGAGTCGCCCTGGGCCAGGCCCTTCTCCCGATACCGGAAATAGAGCGAGTCGATCGGAGGCACCGCGTTGAGCTGGTGCGAGCCTTCGTACCGCTCTCCCTGATAGTCGATGGTCAGTGTGTAACGAGCCCCGACGACGGGCACCAAGCCGTCCCGCAGATACACCCCGGGCTCGGTCGTCGATTCGGCAAACGCGAAGCTGCGACCGGCATCGTCTGCGACCCGAACAACCGCCCCACGCGCCGGAGGCGGCGCCGCCGAACTCTGATACGCGTCGGTCGTGGTCAACCGAATCCGCTGCCGCGCGACCGGATCCTTGTCGCGGAGTTCGATCCGGCCCTCGATGACCAACCGGACCGCCCCCTGCTCCACGGCAACGTCCACCACCCGGGTGCAGCCGGCGGCGGCGAGCCACAGCAGCCAGCTAGAACCGGAACGAGAAACTGACACTGGGCACGATCCCGAAGATAGACGTTTGCACCGCTTCGACCTGCAACGGATTCGACTCGGCCTGCCGGAAGCTGATCGACTGGGCGTTGAAGCGATTGTACAGGTTGTACAGCCCGAACTGCCACTGTTTCGAACCCGAGGTCCTAGTAAAGGTCAAGTCGAGGCGGTGATACATCGGCAGCCGAGAGGCGTTGCGGTCGCCGTACTCGACCACCACCAGGCCGTTGTATTGATACCGGGACACGGGATACGTGACCGGCAAGCCGGTGGCCAGCACGAAGGTGCCGCCGAGGGTCCATTTCCGGTTGAGCGGCAGGAAGCCCACCGCCGACGCGTCGTGGGTCTTGTCGAACGGCGACGGATAGTACCGGCCTCCGTTGATCCCGGGGTCGTCCGCCGTGAGGCCAAGGAGCCGACGCTCCGACCGACTCAGGGTGTAACTCAGCCAGCCCGTGAGGTGGCCGGCCCGCTTCCGAAGATAGAACTCCAGTCCATAGGCCCGGCCGTCGCCTTGGAGCATTTCGGTCTCGAGCCGGTCGTTCAGCCCCAGGTCGGCCCCGTCGATGAAATCGGTCACGTTGGCGAGCCGCTTGTAGTAGCCCTCGACCGAAAGCTCGTACCCGTCACCGCCCCAATTCGTCGCGTAACCTAACGCCATCTGGTCGGCGACCTGAGGTTTGAGATACGGCCCGACGGGCTCCCAGATGTCCACGGGCGTCGGCGAATTGGTATTGGAAACCAGGTGGAGGTACTGCCGGGTCCGGGTGTAACTCGCCTTGAGGCTGGCCGTTTGGGACAGCCCGATCCGAAGGGAGGCCCGGGGCTCGAGTCCGGTGAAGGAGCTGATCGTCTCGCCATCCCGGTACACCGTGCTGTCGACGGCGGTGCCCCGTTGATAGCGGCCGAGGGCAGGATCGTAGGCGAGGGGCCCTGCGCCGGCGTAGCGATAGATCGTGGCCCGCCCGGTCCGCCGAAATCCGGCCAGCCGCACACCATACCGAAGCGACACCTTGGGCCCGAGCTCAATCTCGTGGCTCAGATGAATTGCCGGAGCCACCCCGAAGCGCTGCTGCAGATCGATCGGCAGCACCGGCGAATTACCGACCGGGCGAATGCTCCCGGGCTTGAGATTGAAGCCGGTCAATTCCCCGCCGAACTCAACCAAGCTCCCGTTCCCGACGTAGTAGGTCTCGTTGATTTTGAAGTCGGCGCTCCCAATCCGCGAGGTCCACCGGAGGTCGCGGCCGAAGCCCAGGAACTCGAGCCCATAGTCGTAGTCGCTGACCGCCAGCACAGCCTTTGAGAACAGCCGGTTTCCGAATGCCTGATTCCATCGTAGCGTCCCCGCCTTATTGCCCCAACTGGCCCCGAACTGGTCGGCCACCTTGAACCGGTCCCGCCCGAAGTACCCAGACACCATCAGGGTTCCGCTGGTTCCCAGGCGGATGTTGCCCTTGGCATTGAGGTCATAGAAATAGGCGACGTTCTGATTGAGATCGGGATCGCTCGACAGCTTGAGAAACAGATCGGCGTAGGTCCGCCGGCCCGCCACTAAGTACGAGCCGACCCGGTTCGGCAGCGGCCCCTCCACCGACACCCGGCTCGACAGCAGCCCGACCGACGCGTTGCCCTCGAACTGATTGGCGTTCCCTTCCCGCTGCCGGACGTCGAGCACCGATGACAACCGCCCGCCATACCGGGCCGGAATGGCGCCCTTGTACAGTTTCACGTCATCGATCGCGTCGCCGTTGAAGACGGAGAAGAATCCGAATACATGCGCCGGATTGTAAATCGTGGATTCGTCGAGCAGAATCAGGTTCTGGTCGGCGGTCCCGCCCCGAACGCTGAACCCCGTTGAAAAGTCGCTGACGGTGGTGACCCCGGGAAGCAGGGTCAGGGTTCGAATCGGATCGACCTCCCCGAGAACCACAGGAACGAACCGAACCGTCGTGAGGTCGAGTCGAGCCGTACTCATCTCCGTGCTGCCCGGATCGACATCGGACGAGTCGCGACGACCTCTCACCTCGATGGCCTCCAGTTCGAACGGCACCGCCGTCAACCGGAAGTCGCGATTGGCCGAGGCCTCCAGGTCGAGAGTATCGACCCGCGGCGAATACCCGAGGGCCCGAACCCGAATCGGATGACGGCCCTTGGGAAGGGTCAGGACGTAGAAGCCGTCCTCATTGGAAGAGGCTCGGCACTCGGCACTCGGCGCTCGGCACTCGGCCACCAGGGTCGCATAGCGGATCACCTCGCCGCTCGCCTCCGAGCGAACGTAGCCGCTGAGCCGCACCGGCCCGTCCTGGGCCGACAGGTGGCCCGGCGAAATCAGAAGTCCGACCAGCAGGGGGAACAATCGAGTATTCACGGCGCCCAAAGTACCCGCCACCCCTCCCCCGCCGCCAGCCCAAATCGCCGAGCGCCGAGCCCCGAGTGCCGAGTGCCGAGAACCGCCATATTGGCAGAAATGGCAGGTATGGGTATTGCCCAAAGCTAGGCAGAATCATCACCGTTGGGCCCCAATTAGGGAGCGAAAATGGCCTCGAAAATCATCGGTATCGACCTTGGCACTACCAATTCGGTGGTTTCCGTCATGGAGGGTGGCGACCCGGTCGTCATCCCCAACGCCGAAGGCGGACGGACAACCCCCTCGGTGGTCGCCTTCACGAAGGATGGCGAGCGGTTGGTCGGGCAGGTCGCCAAGCGGCAAGCCGTCACCAACCCCAAGCAGACCATCTTCTCCATCAAGCGGTTCATGGGCCGCCGGATGAATGAAGTGACCGAGGAGTCGAAGCGGGTGCCCTACAAGATCGGATCGGGGGCTAACAGTTTGGCCTCGGTCGAGATCGCCGGGAAGCATTACACCCCGCCCGAAATTTCGGCGATGATCCTTCAGAAGATGAAGCAGACGGCGGAAGACTACCTCGGGTACACCGTCGACAAGGCCGTCATTACCGTCCCGGCGTACTTCAACGACGCCCAGCGCCAGGCCACCAAGGACGCCGGCAAGATCGCCGGACTCGACGTGCTCCGGATCATCAACGAACCGACCGCCGCGGCCTTGGCCTACGGGACCGAGAAGAAGAAAGACGAGAAAGTGGCCGTCTTCGATCTCGGCGGCGGCACCTACGACATCTCAATCCTCGACCTTGCCGACGGCGTCTTCGAAGTGAAGAGCACCAACGGCGATACTCACTTAGGGGGCGACGACTTCGACCAGCGCTTGATCGACTGGTTGGTCGCCGAGTTCAAGAAGGATCAGGGCATCGATCTCTCCAAGGATGCCATGGCGCTTCAACGGCTGAAGGAGGCCGCCGAAAAGGCCAAGTGTGAGCTCTCGAGCACCCAGCAGACCGATATCAATCTCCCGTTCATCACCGCCGACCAGTCGGGGCCGAAGCACCTCAACATGGCCTTGACCCGGGCCAAGTTCGAGCAGTTGGTGGACGATCTGATCCAGCGGACCATTCCGCCGATGCAGCAGGCCTTGAAGGACGCCGGTCTGGCCCAGAAAGACATCGACGAAATCCTCCTGGTCGGGGGCTCGACGAGGATTCCCAAAATTCAGGAGATCGTCAAGACCTTCTTCGGCAAGGAACCCAACAAGTCCGTCAATCCCGATGAAGTCGTCGCGATCGGGGCCGCGATCCAGGGCGGGGTGCTCGGCGGCGAGGTGAAGGATGTTCTCCTCCTCGATGTCACTCCGTTGTCGCTCGGGATCGAGACCCTCGGCGGCGTCGCCACTGTCCTGATTCCGCGGAATACCACGATCCCGACCAAGAAGTCGGAGGTCTTTTCGACCGCCGAGGACAACCAGACCACGGTCGAAATTCACGTCCTCCAGGGCGAGCGTCAGATGGCCACCGACAACCGAACGATCGGCAAGTTCCAGCTGACCGGGATGCCGCCGGCCCCTCGCGGGATGCCGCAGGTCGAGGTCACCTTCGACATCGACGCCAACGGGATCCTGCATGTGTCGGCCAAGGACAAGGCCACCAGCAAGGAACAGAAAATCCGGATCGAGGCCTCGAGCGGCCTGTCGGACGCCGATATCGACAAGATGGTCAAGACCGCCGAGGTCAATGCGGCGGCCGACAAGGAACGGCGCGATGGGATCGAGGCCCGGAACCAACTCGACGGCTTGGTCTACAAAGTCGAGAAAGATTCAAAAGACTGGGTCGACCGGTTAGGCCCCGACCTCAAAACGAAACTCGATGCCGCGGTCGAAGCCGGCAAGCAGGCGCTCCGGGCCGGCGACGCCGCCGCGATTACGACCGCGTTGGCCGAGCTTAACACCGCATATTCGGCGGCCGGCGCGTCGCTCTATCAAAGCGCGTCCCAGTCGGCCGCGGAGCCCGGCCCCGACAACCAGACGGCCGAGGGTGGCCAACCGAAGGGCAAGCAGGAGGACGTGGTCGAGGCCGACTACGAGATCGTGGACGACTCCAAGAAGTAGTCCTGCGACCGAGCTTGTGAGTCACGCATCACGGGTATATTGAACACGCTTTCAGGCACCAAAAGCCAGAACCGAGAACCGCTGCGGCGGAGGATCCCAAGCACCTATGACAGTCCGTTCGTTGAATTGGCTCAAATTCGGTGGGTTGGTCGGGCTTGCCTTCATGCTCGGCCTTTTGTTCGCCGGCTTGCTCGATCTCCCGTCGTCGAGCTTGGCCCAAAACCCCAAGCCCGCTGATCCTCGGGCCATCCCCGCGTCGGCTGTGCCGGCTCGCGGCTCGGTGCCCGCCGCGATCGCCCCCCTGGTCGCCCTGTCGGATGCCTTCGCAAGCGTGGCCGAGCAGGTCAGGCCGAGTGTCGTCTACATCCGCTCACGCCGCACCGAGCGGGATGGTGAACGCCGGGCTGTTCCCCAGGGCTTCGAGGAGTTCTTCGGAACGCCCCGGAATCGGGGCAACCGGGGCGCGGCCGCCGAACCACCGGTCGAAACCGGCGCCGGATCGGGGTTCATCGTCTCCGAAGACGGCTACATCCTCACCAACAACCACGTGGTCGACGGCGCCGATCAGGTCACCGTTCGGCTGCTTGACCGGCACGAGTACACGGCGAAGGTGATCGGGACCGACCCGAACACCGACTTGGCCGTCATCAAGATCGAACCCAAAGCAGGGATCCATCTGACCCCGGCGGCCCTTGGAGCAAGTTCCACCACCCGGGTCGGCGAATGGGTCTTGGCGGTGGGCAATCCGCTGTCGGAAAACCTGAGTTTCACGGTCACCTCAGGCATCCTGAGCGCCAAGGGGCGGGGCCAACTTCCGCTGCCGGGCCGGGGCAACCTCTCGATCCAGGACTTCCTCCAGACCGATGCCGCCATTAACCGGGGCAACTCGGGCGGGCCGCTGCTCAACGTCCGCGGAGAAGTGATCGGAATCAACTCGGCGATCTACAGCCCGACTGGGGTCAGCGCCGGTTACGCGTTCGCGATCCCGATCGACCTCGCCCGCCAAGTCATGAGCCAACTCATCACCAAGGGCAAGGTGGAACGAGCTGCCCTCGGCGTGGTCGTCGGGGAAGTGACCGCCCAAGACGCCGAGTGGGCCGGCCTCTCTGACATTTACGGCGTCAAGATCAGTGAGTTCGCCGAGGGGTCGCCGGCCAAGGCCGCCGGGCTCCAGCAGGGAGACTTGGTCGTCACCATCGACGGCCAGAA
>JAYTTT010000307.1:0-1605 GCA_043744895.1 Gemmatimonadota bacterium
GCATCGTTTGACAAGTCGCGGCCGCGCCCCAATGTTGGTGAAGGGATGGCGCGACCGCTCGGTTCCCGGTGGCGCCCGCCGCTGAAGCACGATCCGTTATGCCGCCCGGTCAGGCCTCCAATCCCCACGAAGCCTCGTCATCTTGCTTCGGTGCACAGCTGTACATACATTGACTCATGGCGTTCCAGTGGGACCCGGCGAAGGCCCGAGCCAACCGGCTCAAGCATGGCGTCGGCTTCCCCGATGCGGTTGGAGCGTTTGAGGACCCCCTCGCGCTGACCGGCGAGGATCCCCATCCGACCGAGGATCGCTTCGCCACAGTCGGGCTCGACTTCCTTGACGGCCTCGTGCTCATCAGCTGGACCTGGCGGGGCGACCACATCCGGCTGATCTCCGCCCGTCTTGCGACTCCCCGCGAGCGGCGCCAATATGAGGAGGGATAGGCATGCGTAAGGAGTACGATTTCACCGACGGTCGTCGGGGTCCAGTGGTGCCGGTCGCCAAGGGGAAGACCCGGATCACCATTCGATTGGACGACGAGGTGCTCGACTGGTTCCGGGCCCAGGTCGAGGCGGCTGGGGGTGGCAACTATCAGACCCTCATCAACGATACGCTTCGCCGGATCATCGGCTCGGAACGCGAGCCCCTGGAGACCGTCGTCCGCCGGGTGGTCCGGGCCGAGCTCCGGCGCCAACCGGCTCGCCGGCGGGCCACGCGTCGTGTCACGGCGGCATAACAAAGATTTGCAGCTGACGAGGGCGCCCATCTTGCGGCTCCGCCGCAAGCGCCCTCGCAGCTGAAATCTGATCCGTTAGCCCGCACCGCGGCCCTCCATTGCCCCGGCGGAGCCTCAAGGCACCCAGGATTGCGCACCCTGGCCCCCCTCGCCAAGATTGATGCATGACTCAGCCGGCGTTTGACTTCACCAAGTTGTCTCCTGAGGAGCGACTCGACCTCATCGGCGAGATCTGGGACAGCCTTGAGAACGAGGCGTTGCCGATCTCCCAGGAGCTTCAGGCGGAACTCGACCGACGATTGGCCGATCTGGAGGAGAACCCGTCCGACGGTCGGCCGGCTGCCGAGGTGATCGCCCGGATTCGCGCGACGCTGAGGTGAGGCTTCCGGTCCGCGTCAGGTCGGTCGCGGACGCCGAGTTCGCCGAGGGGGCGGTCTGGTACTACCGCCGATCCGATCGGGCCGCGGAGGCCTTCATTTCGGCGGTGGAGGCGACGTTTGCGAGAATCGGGGCCAGCCCAGAGGCGTTCCCGGTTGCGCATCGGACCATTCGGGCGGCAATCGTGCCCGGGTTTCCCTACTCGGTCTACTTCACGATCCGACCCGGCGAATGTGTCGTGGTTTCGATCCATCACGGGAAGCGGTTGCCTCGCCGTTGGATGAGGCGGGGTGCGGGCTAACCAAGAAATGAAGCAGACGGCGGCTGCGCCGCCGCAGCTTATTTCTGGGTCGTCGTTAGCTGTCAAACCCGCCCTCCCCTTGACCCGAGACTCCAATCGGCGCGATCTTACCGGTAAGACCGACCGGAGCAGATCATGGCCGATTCCGCCACGACCACCCTGTCGTCCAAGGGCCAGGTCGTGATTCCAG
>JAYTTT010000308.1:0-6115 GCA_043744895.1 Gemmatimonadota bacterium
CAACAACGCCGCCTTTCCCGAAAAGGAAGGGCAGGGGTTTCTAACCTTGCGCGGCCAAGGCGGCGAGGAAATCGCCATCGCGATTTTTTCGAACGCCGACGGCCAGCGGGTCCGGGCCTCGACCCTCCTCTTCGACCAAGTCGTGAGCCGCTTCCTTTCGACGCTGCCGGCCACCCAGCAATGAACCCACTGCCGCTCCGCGTCATGGTCCTCGATACCTGGGACGAGATCAGCCTGGCCGTTCCCCCGACCGCCTTAGTCAGCGATCTCAAAGCCCAAGCCCTCGTGGCAGCCAAGGTTCGAAAGGCCCCCGCCGAATACGTGGTAAAATTCCGAGGCGCCGAACTCACCGAGGGCAACCAGACCCTCGGCGACGCCGGCGTGGTCGCCAACGCCGGTCTGATCGTCCTCCCAAGAACCCGCACCCCCGTCAGGTAACCCGCCGAGTGCCGAGCGCCGAGTCCCGAGCGCCGAGATCCTGCCCCGTCTTCTTCTCCGCCGCCTGCCATCTCCACTCGGCTGGGCCCGGACATCCGGAAGCGCCGGCTCGGCTTCGGGCTATCGTCGAACGGGTCCGGGCCATCGACCCGGCGGCGCTTCGCGAGGTGACGGGGGCGTCGCTCGACTCGCTCGAGCGGGTGCATCCCCGGGAATACCTCGAACGGTTGGCGGCCACGGCGGCCGCCGGGGGCGGCCGGCTCGACCCGGACACGGTCATGAACGCCGGGAGTTGGGACGCGGCGTTAGGTTCGGCCGGCTCGGCCCTGGCCGCGCTCGAATCGGCGTTGCGCGGGGTGCCCTCGTTTGCCGCCGGCCGGCCCCCCGGCCACCACGCCCTCGCGGCGTCCGCGATGGGATTCTGCTTCGTGGCGAACGTGGTCGTTGCCGCCCGGGAGGCCCAAGCCCGCGGGGCCGGCCGGGTCCTGATCATCGACTGGGACGTCCACCACGGCAACGGGACCCAGGCGCTGGTCGAGGCTGATCCCACGATCCGGTTCCTCTCGATGCATCAGTGGCCTCACTGGCCGTTCAGCGGAGCCGCCGACGAACGCGGCGTGGGCAACGTGTTCAACCGGCCGATGCGGGCCGGGTTGCCGCCCGACCGGTACGTCGAAGCGCTCTGGTCCGGGGTGACCGCCGCCTCCAAGGATTGGGCGCCCGATGTCCTGCTCGTGTCCGCCGGCTTTGACTCGATGTTCGGAGACCCCCTCGGCGGCTTTACCCTCGAACCCGAGCACTATGCCGGGTGGATCGAGCGGCTCCGGACCCGGTTCCCGAACACGCCACTCGCGGCGGTGCTCGAGGGGGGATATGTGCCGAGCCGCCTCGCCGACGGGGTGGCCGCGGTGGCGGGGGCCTTGGCCTGATGGTCTTGGAACCGGCGGGGTGGTCGGCTATAATCCGCCTTCGAAATTGTATACAAAGTATTCTTCAGCGAGGTTCCCGTGTCGAATCGCCTCCGGATCGAAGCCGAAATCCTCACCCTCAAAACCAAGTATCCGTTCAAGATTGCCCGGGGGAGCCGGGACAGCTACCGAACGGTCTTGGTCAAGGTGATCGACCGGGACGGGATGGAAGGGTGGGGCGAGGCGGCCCCCCAGCAGTTCTACGGGGAGACCTGCGAAACGGTGCTCGGGGCGCTCGACGTCTACGCCTCCGTGATGCCCACCAATGCGTTCCACCTAGAGGATGCCGAGCGGGGGCTGGCAAAGGCGATGGTGGGCAACAATGCCGCTCGCGCCGCGCTCTCCACGGCGTTGCATGACTTGGTCGGCAAGCGCCTGGGCGTGCCGATTTGGAAGCTCTGGGGACTCGATGCCGCCAAGGCGCCGATCTCGACCTTCACGATCGGGATCGACACCCCGGACATGATCAAGAAGAAAGTCGTCGAGGCCGCCCAATATCCGATCCTCAAGATCAAACTCGGACTCGACAACGATCTCGAGATTCTGACGGCCATTCGGGAGGTGACGGACCGGGAACTTCGAGTCGACGCCAACTGCGGCTGGACCCGGAAGCAGGCGATTCGGATGCTGCCCGTCCTCGAAGAATTCGGGGTCACCGTGTTGGAGCAGCCGCTGGTGCGGGAAGATCTCGATGGCTTGGCCGCGGTCGCGCGAGCGTCGCGGATCCCGGTCATCGTCGATGAAAGCTGCCTGGTGGCGACGGATATTCCCCGGCTGGCCGGGTTGGTTGACGGGATCAACATCAAGCTGGCCAAAACCGGCAGCCTCCGCGAGGCGGTTCGGATGATCGCCATCGCCCGAGCCCACCATCTGATGGTGATGGTCGGGTGCATGATCGAGAGCTCGATCGGGATCACCGCCGCGGCGCAGGTCACCCCCTTGGTCGACATCGCCGATCTGGACGGGGCCGCCCTGTTGGCCGACGATCCCTACGTCGGGGCCGGCATTGCCAACGGGCAAATCACCTTGCCGGACCTGCCGGGGCTCGGGGTAACCGTCCGGACGTAAGCTCCCCTCGGGGTCCGACTACATTCCGCAATGTCGTCGCCCCGATTCGCCCACGTCGCGCTTCCGCTTCCCCTCGCGACGCCCTACACCTACGCCATTCCCGAGATCCTGGCCGACCGGATCGTGCCGGGCGCCCGCGTAGTGGTGCCCGTGCGCCGCCGCGAACTGGTTGGGATCGTCGTCGGGGTCGACGATGCCGCCCCGGGCGTCGCGGCCAAAGATGTCCTGGCGGCGCCGGATCTCGAACCGGCCTTGACCGGGCCTCTGCTCAAAACGGCCGAGTGGGTGGCGGGATACTACGGCGCGCCGTTAGGCATCACCCTCAAAGCCATGCTACCGGCCCCGCTCTGGGGTGAGTCGGAAATCGTCCTCTCCCTGCGAGCCGGAGCCCGGGTTGGCGGCGGCACGGCCGGGGCGCTGGTCGAGTGGCTCGAACGCCGCGGCGGGCGGGCCTCGATTCAGATGGCCGCGCGAGCGCTCAAGAAGCCGCTCTGGTCGGTGGTCGACCGGCTCCAGCGGGTCGATGCCCTCACCGTCTTGGTCGAGCCGGCCGCCACCGATGGCAACCGGGCCACCTCCCGGGTCCTCGAACTGGTGACCCGCCTCAATTTGCTCGAGCGCGACGAGCGGTTCGTTCGAAAGCCCAAGCAGCGCGCGCTCTACGAAGCCTTGGAACAAGCCGAAGGCCGCCTGGCGCTCGACCAGGTGCGCGATCGAATCAAGGTCAGTGCCAGCGTGGTTGACGGGCTGGTCGCCGCCGGCCTTGCTCGGGTGGTCGAGCTCGAACGCTATCGGGACCCCTTCGCCGATCACGACGTCTCGGTGCCGCCCCCGGAACTGACCGGACCGCAGCGGTCGGCGGTCACCGCCATTGAGGCCGTGGCCCCCGGCGATGGCGCATTGGTGTTTGGGGTGACAGGAAGCGGCAAGACCCTGGTCTATCTCGAGGCGATTCGGCGGGCGGTCGAGTCCGGCAGGGGGGCCATCGTATTGGTCCCCGAAATCGGGCTGACTCCGCAGACCGTGGCCCGGGTCCGGGGAGTGTTTGGGGACCAGGTCGCGGTCCTTCACAGCGCCCTGTCCGACGGCGAGCGAGCCGACGCCTGGCGCGCCTTGCGGCGGGGTGAGCGACTGGTGGCGGTCGGCCCCCGGTCGGCGGTGTTCGCGCCGATTTCTCCGCTCAGCTTCGTAGTGGTGGACGAAGAGCACGAAGCGACCTACAAGAATGGCGAGTCGCCCCGATACCATGCCCGCGACGTGGCCCGGGTTCGGTGCCGGCTCGAGGGCGCCAAGCTGATCCTCGGCAGCGCCACGCCAAGTCTCGAGAGCGCGGCCGACGTCGGAACTCGGCTCACGATGATTCGGCTGCCGGACCGGGTTGGCTCCCGGCCCCTGCCGCCGGTGGAACTGATCGACATGAAGACCGCACCCCGGGTTCGAGACATCGGGAGTGTGCCGTGGAGTGAGGTGCTTGACGCCGGGCTTCGCCAGACCGTGGCCCGGGGCGAACAGGCGTTGCTGTTGTTGAACCGGCGGGGCTATGCCGCGTTTCTCCAGTGCCCGACCTGTGGTGAGGTCACGATGTGCCCGCACTGTAGTATCTCATTGACGGTGCATCGGTCGCCGGCGGCGCTCAAATGTCATTATTGCGGCTACGCGACCTCACCGGATCCTGGCTGCCGCAAATGCGGCACCGCCGTGTCACGAGCGCGCGGGATCGGGACCCAGCAAGTCGAGCAGGTGGTTGCGGAACGGGTGCCGGGGGCCCGGATTGCCCGGATGGACCTCGATACCACCGGGACGAAATGGTCTCATCACCGGATCCTCGAACGGGTCGGCAAGGGCGAGGTCGACGTGCTGATCGGGACCCAGATGGTCGCCAAGGGCATCGACTTTCCGAACGTGACCCTGGTCGGAGTGGTTGACGCCGATACCGGCCTTCATCTCCCTGATTTCCGCTCGGCCGAACGGACCTTCCAACTCATCACCCAGGTCGCGGGCCGGGCCGGGCGAGGGCCCAAGGGCGGGCGAGTACTGGTGCAGACCCAAAACCCGGAGCACCCGGCCCTTCGCCTCGCGGCCCAGCACGATACCGAGGGGTTCTGGGCGGCCGAGGGTGCGGCCCGGAAGGACCCGCTCTATCCGCCGGAGGTGTCGCTGGTGAATGTCGTGCTCTCAGGGCCGGATGAGGAAGCGGTGTCGAAGGGGGCCGCGAAGGCGACCAACTGGGTCGTGGCCTTGGTGGACCGCCACACCATTCCCGTTCAGGTGCTCGGGCCGGCGCCCTGCCCGATTGAGAAGGTCAAGGACCGGTATCGCTGGCACTTCTTGATCAAGGGCCCGACCGACGCCCTGGGCCGAGTGGTGCGCTACGCGGCCACCAGACTCGAAGCCGGCCGGGACGTGCGAGTGGCCATCGACCGCGATCCGGTCAGCCTCCTATAAGTCCGTCCGATAAGTCAGTCGGAGCCCTTCCCGAAACTGAGATCGATGCCGACATAGGCCCAGCGGCCCGGCGCGGGCTCGAACACTCGTCCCCCGAAACCATTGATCGTGGCCGCGGCGACGTAGCGCCGGTCGAAGAGATTGTTCACGGCCAAAAACGGCGCGATGGTGGCCCGGCCGCCGGTGGTGCGGATCGGCCAGCGACTTCGGAGCCGGACCGAGGTGACCCCAGCCTTCCATCCTTCGACCGCAATGGTGTTGCGGTCGTCGGCGAAGAACCGGGACACGATTTGCTGGTCCCACTCCGCCGTGACCGGGCCGATGGCCGCGGTGCCGATGGCCCGAACGATGTGTCGGGGAATGCCCGGCACTTGGCGCCCGTCGAGGGTATCGACGGCGGCCCCGTTCTTGAGGACGTAGCGCCGGAAGGTCGCGTCGGTGTGGTTATAGACGAGATCCACCGAATGGCCGGAACCGAAGTGCCACGAGGCGCCGGTCTCAAACCCGCGGATCGTAAGCCGGGCGGCGTTCTCAAAAAAGGCCCGGCCGTCGCGCTCGCGAGTCTGGACCAGGGCATCCCGGATCGAGGAGCGATAGAGCGCGGCGGTCACGGCAACGATGCCCCCGGTTCGGAACCCAAGTTCCGTCGTGACGGTTCGTTGGGGACCCAAGTCGCGGTTGAAGCCGATGGCGCCGTTCGCCTGATTGACCAGTTCCGTCGTGGTCGGGGTCTCGAAGGCGCTTGCCACCGAGCCATAGACGGCGGCGGTGCGGCCCAGGGCCAAGCTCGTTCCCAAGCTGCCGCTTCCGCTTGCCATGGTTTTGACGCCGCTCTGGTTGATCCCATCGCCGAGATAGCGATCGGCCACCTGGAACCGGATCCGGTCGTAGCGGGTGGTGCCGGTGACGGTGAGGCGCGCGGTCGGCTCGAGGTGGAGGCTGACGAAGGGTCCGACTTCGGTCACGGTTTCCCGCTGGTCGGCCACGGTGGTGTCGGTTGAAATGCCGCCCCGGGCTCGCTGATTGAGGCGGTCGTCCCGCATCGTTTGGAAGTCGGCGCCGGCCGAAACTTTGGCCCGGCCGCCGAGCCGCCGCTGCAGGGCAAATCGGGCGCCGCCGACGAGGCGATCGATCACGCTGAAGGTCCCGACGGCTGCCCCGGTCGGGCCCGGCGGGGCGGTGGCCAACGGGTTTTC
>JAYTTT010000309.1:0-23362 GCA_043744895.1 Gemmatimonadota bacterium
AGCGGCAAATGAATCGACGCGAGTTGGTGATCTCGGCACTCGGTGCTCGGCACTTGGCACTTGGCACCCTCCTTCCGAACGCCGAGCGCCGAGCGCCGAGTGCCGAGAGCACCGTCTCCGAGCTCCAGGCCGGAATGCAGTCCGGCACTTACTCGGCTCGGGAGGTGACCGAGATGTACTTGGCGCGGATCGAGAGTGTCGACCGCCGGGGGCCGGCGCTCAACTCGGTCATTGAGGTGAATCCGGAGGCGATCGCGATCGCGGAGTCGCTCGATCAAGAACGGCGGGCGGGGCGGGTTCGAGGACCGCTCCACGGGATCACGGTCCTGATCAAGGACAACATCGACACCGCCGACCGCATGCAGACCACGGCCGGCTCGTTGGCCCTCGAGGGATCGATCGCGCTGAAGGACGCCGGCATCGTCGAGCGGCTCCGGGCGGCCGGGTGTGTGCTGCTTGGCAAGACCAACTTGAGCGAGTGGGCCAACTTTCGATCGACCAATTCATCGAGCGGCTGGAGTGGCCGGGGCGGCCAGACCAAGAACCCGTACGTGCTCGACCGGAATCCCTGCGGCTCGAGTGCCGGATCGGGCGCGGCCGGTTCGGCGAGCCTGGCGACCATTACCATCGGCACCGAAACCGACGGATCGATTGTCTGCCCCGCGTCGATCAATGGCTTGGTCGGGATCAAACCGACGGTCGGGCTCTGGAGCCGGTCAGGGATCATTCCGATTTCCCACACCCAAGACACCGCCGGCCCGATGTGCCGCACGGTGGCCGACGCGGCCGTCCTGCTCGGTCCGCTCACCGGCGTAGATCCGAGGGATCCCGCCACCAGCGCGAGCCGCGGGCGAGCGGAAACCGACTACCGGCGGTTTCTCGATCGAGCAGGCTTGAAGGGCGCCCGGATCGGCGTGATGCGAAAACATTTGGGGGTCAGCGCCAAGACCGAGGTGGTGTACGATGACGCCATCAGGGCGCTCAAGGCCGCCGGGGCGGTGATCGTCGACCCCGTGGACCTGGCCGATCCCGGGCCCCTGGGCACTGTCGAGTGGCAGGCGCTGGCGTATGAATTCAAAGCGGGGGTCGAGGCGTACCTCGCAACCTTGGGTCCGAAGATTCCGCATCGAACCTTGGCCGATCTGATCGCGTTCAACCTGGCCAACCGAAGCCGGGAAATGCCCCATTTCGCCCAGGAGACCTTCGACCGGGCCGCCAAGCTGGGCCCGCTCTCGAGTCCCGAGTACCGCTCCGCGCTCGCCACCTGCCGGCGGCTGGCCCGGACCGAGGGCCTCGATCGCCGACTGAATCAGCTCCGCCTCGACGCCATCATCGGCGTCACGGCCGGCCCAGCCTGGCCGATCGACCTGGTCAACGGCGACCGCTTTACCGGCGGCAGTTCGACCTACGCCGCGGTCGCGGGCTACCCGAACATCACGGTGCCGATGGGCCACGTCGGTGGGCTTCCGGTCGGCCTGTCTTTCATGGGGCGGGCCTGGAGCGAGGGGCGGCTCCTCCAGTTGGCCTCCGGCTTCGAGCAAGCCACCCAGGCCCGGTTCGCCCCCACCTTCCGAGCCACGATCAGCTGACCCTTTCCCTCCTCGGGCGATCCTGGCATCTTCGAATCCATGACGGTCGCCCGCAAAGCCCGGATCTTCTGGCCAATCGTTCTGCTGTTGCTCCTGGCCGACTGCAGCACCAAGGACCTCGCGGTCACCCACCTGGTGCCCTGGGTCCCGGAGCAAGTGGTTGGAGACCTGTTTCGCTTTACCCTGGCCTATAACCCTCGCGGGGCGATGAGCATCTCGTTCGGGGAGAACTCGCGGCTTATCATCAGCATGATCGCCCTGATCGAGATCACCATCCTCGGTTATCTCTACCGCCGCAGCGACAATCGCGAGACCCTCAAGGTGGTGGCCCTCGGGTTGGTGATTGCCGGTGCGCTCGGCAACCTGGTCGACCGAATCCGGTCGCCGCGCGGGGTGGTGGATTTCATTGACCTCGGGGTCGGGTCGCTACGTTTCTGGACCTTCAACGTCGCCGACATCGGGGTCTCGATCGGTGCGATGCTCCTCGCGTGGCTGTTGTCCAAAGCAGAGCGCCCCGAGCAAATATGAGGCGGTTGGTGGTGGCATTGTCCCTGGCTGGAACGGCCGCCGCGGCCCAAACGAGTCCCGCGCCCGGGCGGCTTTCGAACGCCGGCGTGCGTCGGGCAGCCTCGCAAGTCGATTCGGTCTTTGTCGATCGAACCAAGGGCGCCGCCCTGATCGACGGGGGTGACTGGGCCTCGTACCTCCTGGCCCGGCTCGGGGCCGGCCCGATTCCCGACAGCCTCGGCATTGCGATCGCAATCGACTCGACACATATCGAGGTCTCCGGCCGCTTGGCCGACCTTCCCCCGGAAACCAGGGCGCTGCTCGGACCGCTCGCGGCCCAAGTCGACCCGAACACGGTCATCGTGGTCGAGGTGAGCGTCCAACGGACCGGCCCCGAGGTGGTGCGGTTCTGGCTTCGGGGCCTTAGAGTGAGCGGGTTTCCGTTTCCCGAATTCCTCCTGGCCCCAATGATGGCGTCGGTCGGGCGCCAGTATCCGGCGCTGACCAAGAGTGGCCGAGATCTCTACGTCCAGGTCCCGCCCGATGCCCGCTTTGCCCTCCGCGAGGGTGCGGTGGCCATCGCCGTTCCCGGCCCGGCCGCCGACAGCGGGGCCGGCTCGCGCCCGCCAAGACCGAGGCGGTAGCATGCGTTTCCCGCGGATCACCCTGGCGGTGGCCGGCCTGGTTTTCGTGGCGCTGGGACTGGCGTTCCTGATTGACCCCCGGGACGCGAGCCGCTTCGTATCCCTTCAACCGGCCGGGTCGAGCCAGGTGGCGATTCAGGCGGTCGACGGTGGCCTCCAACTCGGGCTCGGGATCTTCTTCTTGGTGGCGAACGTGCGGGAGCGATGGATCCGTGCCGGGCTTGGTGCGGTGACCCTCGCGTGTGGTGGCCTCGCATTCGGACGCGCCGTCGGGATGACGATGGAAGGCCAATACGATCGAGTCCAGACCGGGTTCCTGACCCTGGAGTTGTTTGGAGTCGCCGTCGGGTTGGCGGCCTTTGTTCGCGCCCGCTCCGTGTATGACGCCAGCCGTATCTCCCGTCGTCGAATGGAGTAACCCGATGCCCGATCTCCGCTACCCGATTGGTCCCCTCGTCGTCCCCGAGTCGATCACCAGGGCGGACCGCGCCGGATTCGTGGCGGCCATCGCCGTCACCCCGGCCCGGTTGCGGGCGGCGGTGGCCGGCCTCGACGATCGGCGCCTCGATACCCCATACCGGCCGGGCGGCTGGACCGTGAGACAGGTGGCCCACCATGTGGCCGACAGTCACATCCACGCCTACACCCGCTGCAAGCTGGCGCTGACCGAGGACAATCCGACCATCAAGCCGTACCAGGAGGCCCGGTGGGCCGAGTTGCCCGACTCGAGCCGGCCGATCGCAGGATCGCTCGCGCTGCTGGATCACCTTCATGAGCGGTGGGTGGCGCTGCTGGTGGCGGTACCCGGCGAATCATTCCGGCGGACCTATTTCCACCCTGAAAGCGAGCAACACGTCACCCTCGACGGCGTCACCGCCGCGTACGCTTGGCACGGTGCCCACCATGTTGCCCAGATCACGGAACTGCGACGACGCGAGGGCTGGTGAGACGGCGGCTGATCGCGGTGGTGGTCGCTGCCGTGGGCATGGCGGCCGTGGTGGGAGTGGATTGGGGTGGATCGTTAGGCACCTACCTCCCCTGCCGTCGCAACTGGGGCTGGCTTCCTTCGTATACGCCGAGGCCAAGCCCGACCGAGTCGGTGGTGTTTGCGGTCGGATCGACCCGAGTCAAAGTGTGCTACGGCTCCCCCCGTGCCCGGGGCCGGAAGATGATCGGCGGAGCCGCGGTGCCGTTCGGCCGGCTGTGGCGCACCGGGGCCAACGAACCGACCACCATTCGAACCAGCGGGCCGATCGTGGTGGCGGGCCAGCTGGTGATCGGGGGCAAAGCCTCGTTGTACACGGTGCCGGGACCGGAGACCTGGGAGGTCGTCCTCAATCGTGCCACGACTCAGTGGGGTATCGAGTCGGCGTACAGCGACCAGATCGCTGGACAGGAAATCGGCCGGACCGTCCTGCTGGTGGAGACCGGTACCGAGTACCGTGAGGCCTTCTCGATTTCAGCCGAGAGCACCTCACCGATTGGCCCGGTTCGATTGGTGCTCCGATGGGAGTACCTGACCCTCCGAATCCCCGTGGAACCCGCCGGCCGATAGCCAGCCACCGACCCGAGAACCCCGCAAAATTCAAGTATCGGGGGCTTGAGTAACCTCGGGGTAGCGCAGCGCCGAGCCCGGCGAAAAACTGCACAACCGCCGCTATCCAATGTCAATTTCACCGACGTTTGCGAGGTGGATTGCCGGATATCGTGGTTCACATCCATTGTGCATCATGTTGCAGAGCAACGTATTAGACTCAGTTAAATGACAGAGGAACTAATAACAGTAGCGACAACAACTCCGTTCACAATCACAACACGTTGAGTGAACATAATTCCGACACTGGTTCCTTCGGACTACGGGTTGGCGAAAAACAAGCCCGACTTATGCAATAGAGCCCCCCGGAGGATTCCGAAACCGGTGACGGAGAAGGGCTTGGCCGATGGCGCTCGACGGACCCCGAACCCGAGAAAACGACTTGAAACCCTCGCGTGCAAACGGGGGGAAGTCCGTCGCGGCCGGGCGTCATTCTCGATTCCAACTCACAACCCTTGGCGCGAAGACGGCAGCCGCGATCGGGATGGGAGGCGCCGCGGTGCTGGTGGTCGGCGGAATCCTCTTGGCCCGGACCGGCGTCGCCATCCGCAACCTCGAGCGATCTCAGTACGCCGGCATTGCGGCCGACGCCCGCGTCCGCCTCGATCGACTGGTCGGCCGCGACCGAAACCGGATGATGGACGCCGCGTTCTCCGACGGGCTCTACGACTTGCTGGCCCGCGGCGCCGCCCCGCCCGACTCGTTCATTCGGCCCGCGTTCGCCAACCAGTTCCCGGCCCAGTATGGTGACCGGTTCGTCGCGATTTACGACCTCAGCGGCCGCCGGGTCTATGCCTGGACCGACAGCGGTCAGTCACAGCTCGAAACCGTCGCCACCAATCCACTCTTCCGGATCCTCGACAATCGGGAACCCGCGTCCGGTCTGGTTCGCCAGGGCGAAAAATTGTTCTGGGTTGCCGGAGCCCCGGTCCTCCCAACCAACTACACCGCCCCAGACCAGCCAATCCGGGGCTACGTCGTCGTCGCGCAGCCGTTCAACCCGGGCTTGGTGTCACCGGCCACGAGCGGCCGGTCGGGCCGGGTGGAGCTGACGGCGCTCGAACCGGCCAAAGAAGGCTTCCGAACCCGAGTCGGGCCGGCCACCACCCGCGACAGTGCCCGGGTGGAGTTCGCGCTTGCCGACATCTTCGCACGCCAGAATACCCTGGCGGCCATTACCACCAGCCGATCCGAGTTCAGCCGCCTCGAGGACCGTCTTCTGTGGCTGGCCCTCGTCGGGATCCTGGCGATCGCTGCCCTGGCCTGGGCCGGTTATCGGGCGGCCAACCGGTTCCTGATTGGACCCGTGGCCCGACTCTCCCAAGCCCTCGCTCCAGTGCATTCGGGGCAGACGCCGGGCCTGATCGGGTCGATCGCGCCGGCCGCTGAGTGGACGAGCGTCGTCCAGGCCGTCAATCGATTGGTGTCGAACAGTCGATCGTTCAGCGATCATTTCGAACGCCTCGCCGGCGTCGTCGCCGATGGCGCCTGGGAGCGCGACCTCGGTTCGGGCGAGTGGACGGTGACCTCCCGATTCCGCGAATTGGTCGGATATCAGGCGGGCGAGTTTGCGACGCCACTGGCCGCGCTCACCGCTCGGCTCGACCCCGACGACGCCGCTCAGGTCCTCCCGTGGATCCAGGCGGACGTTCCCAACCCGCGGACCCTCGCTGCCGACGTTCGGGTCCGGCGCGGCGGCGGGGTGATCTGGCTCCGGATCGAGGGCGAACTCACGGCCGATACCGCTGGGCTCCCGGCTCGGGTCATCGGCCGGGTCTCCGACCTGACCGCGGTCCGCCAGGCTGAAGCCGACGCGCTGGCCGCGGCCCGGTCGAACGACGGGCGCCGAGCCGCCGAGGGGCGATTCCTGGCCGGGCTGGCACCCCACCTGACCGCCGATCCCGCCGCGGCCCAGCAGCTTGCCTTTATCGGGCAAGGCATGGCTGGGACGTTAGGCACCACCCCGATTCCCTGTGATCTCTACGACCTGCTCCAGGAGGCGGCCGCCGGCGGCGACCTGTCCATCGCTCCCGCGGTTCCCGCTCAGGTCGAGGGCGACCGCGCCCTCCTCACCAGCGCGATTGAGCTTCTGTCGAAGGCAACCGACCGCGCCATCATCCGGGCCGACCAGCCCGACCGGAGTCACCCGGAGCGGATCCGGATCACGATTGAAGATCGAACCCCGGCCGACCCCGATGCATTGGCCGCGATCGGCGCGACATTGACCACGGGCCAAAATCAGGCCGGTGACAACTTCCTGGTTTGGGGAGCCGTGCATCACCTGGCGAGGGCGTTAGGCGGCGTCGCCGGCGTCGAGGCCACCCCGACCGGCACCCGGCGGTGGATCACGGTGCCGCTTCGACCGATGCCCACCGCCGAACCGAGTTCCGTGGTTGAGCCCACGTTCCAGACGCCGCCAGCCTGGCATGGGGAGCCATCGGCGGCAACCTTCACCGCCGAACCTCAGCCGGAACCGGCCCCGCGACCGTCGCGCCCAACGAGTCGAGTCGAGTTGGTCGCCGATGCCACCGTCACCATCAATCTCGACGACACCGTGCCGGCCCGCGCCAGAGCGCCGATCGGGGCGCGATTCCTGGCAAGCCTCCAGGCGCACGACCGGACCGCCCGCCAGGCCGTCCGTGCCGCCGGGGCCGAGATCCCGGCCCGATTAACCGAACTCAAGGGCGCGGTGAAAGCGGGAGAGATCGGGGCCGTGATCGACGGAGCCGAGACCGTGGCCCGGATCGCCGAGGCGATCGAAGCCACCGAGGTCGCCGCTCGTTGCCGCGACGTCATCGACGCCGCCGAGAACCAGTACCTCGACGCCGGCGACGAATTGGTCCTGGCCCTCGACGGCGCCTGGCGTCGGACGGCCGAGGCCCTCGCCCCTTACATGTCCGAGCCCGGCCATCCGTCCATCGATCCCGCCATGCTCGAACAGCTCAGCGCGTCGCTCGGCGAGGGAGGATTGGGCGCCCAGCTGGTCGGGCTCTTTCTCGCCGAGGGGCCTGGTCAGGTCGAAGCTATTGAAGAAGCGGCCGGACGGGCCGACTGGCAGGCGGTCAAGACCAATGCCGGCGACCTCCAAGGGATGTGCGCCCTGATTGGCGCCGCGCCGTTGGCGGCTCGCTGCACCGCCGCCATCGAGGCGGTGGGATCGGACGCCTGGACCGAGGCATTGGCGATTCGAACGGAATGGGACCGCGTTTCCCAAGTGCTGGATAGCCTGATGGGCGCCCGAACCGGCGCAGTCACGTAACGAGAGCGAACCCATGACTGGAATCAATCAGCAACCAAGCGAGACCGCCGCCGCCCGCCCCGGGATCGGTGACTATCTCTTGTCGATGAGCCACCAGCTTCGAGCGCCGCTCAACGCGGTCATCGGAACGTCAGGGCTCCTCCTGGAAGACGACTTGAGCGAGAAGCAGCGCCAGTACGTCAACACGATCCACGCGGCCAGCGAAGGCCTCTCCGCGACCTTGAATGACGTGCTCGATTTAGCCCGCGTCTCGGCCGGCCGGCTGGTCATTGAGCCGATTCGCTTCGATCTCAAGTCGATGATCGAGGAAACCGCGAGCGTGTTGTCGCCCCGGGCCAACGAACGTGGCCTGGCTCTCCGGGTCGATCTCCGGCCGGAGCTCCCCCGGCAAGTCATTGGCGACCCGGGTCGGACTCGCCAGGTTCTCGGGAACCTGATCGGCCATGCTGTCAATAGCACCAAGCAAGGCGAAGTCGTGATTCGAGTCTTGGCCGACGGCGAACGAGGTGGGGTACCCGTGGTCCGGTTCGTGGTCGAGGATACCGGCGTCGCGATCGCCCCCGAGCGACTGGGCACCCTATTCGATGACTTCGTGCCCGTGGACGCCACGTCCTACCGATCGTTCGGCGTCACCGGACTGGGGCTTCGGATCTCCGACGAGCTGGTTCGGTTGATGGGCGGTGAAATCGGGGCCGAGCATGAGGCCGGCCAGGGCAACCGGTATTGGTTCGCCCTTCCGATGCCGGTGCCGGCGACCGATGGTACGGCGGCACTCCGCGTCAGCCAAGAGGTCCGCGGCGGGCGCATCCTCGTCATCGAAGCCGACCCGGCCAGCCGGGCTCGCCTCACCGATCAGATCGAATCGGCCGGCTGGGACGCCGAATTTTCGGCCGACGTCGATTCGGTCGTCGAGATGTTGCGCGAAGGTGCGGCCATCGGCAATCCATTTCAGGCCTGCATCTTCTCCCATTATGCGGTTCGCCCGCTTCATGCCGAACTGGCCACTCGACTCAAGGCCGATCAACGCCTGGCCTCGGTTGCCCTGGTTATGGCCACGGCCGTCGGGAGCCCGGGCGAAGCGAAGCGGTTGTGGCATGCCGGGTTCGCCGGGTATCTCCGGAAACCGGTCCCCACTGAAGAGGTCCACGAGACCCTCCGGGCCCTGGAGCGGGTCGGCGCGGACGGTCGCGGGCCGACCATGATCACCCGCCATTTGCTCGCCGAAGTTCGCAATGCCCAATCCTTCGCGGTGGAAGGCATCGACGAGATGCTGGCCACCTTGACCGCCGCCCCGACTCGGCGGGCCCTGGTTCTCGGCGGCGATTCCGCCGACCAGGAATCGTTGAAGATGGCCACCGCCGCGCACGGCCTCGAGGCTGAGTCGGTGCAGGGGCCGGACTTCGAGATCGATCAGGTCGCGGCCAGCGGATACGAGATCGTGGTGCTCGACACCCGGTTCCTGGATGATCCGGCCGCCACGGTGGCGATGATCCGGGAACGCCTGGGCCGCGGCAGTGTGCCGATCGTGGCGCTGGCGAGGGACGAGAGCAGCCGGCTGTCACTGCTGTCCCAAGGCATCGACGACATCTTGATGGTCCCGATTCGAGAAATCGACGCCGCCGCCACGATCGGCAAGTGGACCGGGGCTCCGGTTCCAGTCCCCGAGGCCACGACCGAGGTGCCGGCGATCATCGCCGAGGCGGTCCCTGACGAAGCGGCGGCGGTCGTCGAAGAAACAGCCGTGGTCGAGGTCGCCGAGTTGGTCGTCGAAGAGCCGTCGTCGCCAGCAGAGGCTCAGGTGGCGGATGTACCGATCGCCGAGTTCGAACCGGCGGTTGTCGAGCCGGCGGCCGAGCTTGAGCCGACTGTGGCCATCACAATCGACCCAATCGCCGTCGAGGCACCGCCGCCGGCCGCGGATTTCGTGATCACACCCGTCGAGGGTCTCAATGATTCACTGTGGGAGTCGCCAACCAAGATTGCCGCCATCGATGGTCTCATGGTCGGCGAACCGACGGAAGCCGACGACGACGCCGTGGTCGAAGCGATCGCGGTGGCCCTCCCCAGTGATGAGCTGTCGCCGACCCCAGTAGTTTATACCCACGCTCCCGCCCTCGAAGGGCCGATCTCAATCGAGATCGCCGCCGAGCCGCCGAGTCCCGAGCCCGCCTCGTTCTCAATCGAACTGGCCGAGCCCGTAATCGAACCCTCGACCGCCGAGCCCCCAAGCATCACAAGCGCCGAGCCGCCGAGTGCCGAGCGCCGAACGCCGAGCGCCGAGATCCTCGGCCCGATGGTGGCCGATCAATTGTCGCACGGCGGCGGATTCTTCACGCAGCACTTGGTGGTGAGTTTCCTCAGGGAAGCGCCGTCCCGAATCGGGGGTCTCGTCACCGCAGCCACCCGCGGCGACCGGGCCCGGATGGAGGAGTCCCTTCACGGCCTGGAGCGGACCAGCGATTCGATCGGTGCCGCCCGGCTGTCGGAGCTTGCCGGCCAGACGCTCCGGCTGGTCGAGGCTGACCGGCTCGAGGACGCCACCGTCCTGCTGAGCACCCTGGAGAACGGCTTCCACGAAGTCCGGCAGGCGCTGGCCGCGGCCTGCCCCGCCGGATTGCCGGCCGAAATTCCGGCGGTCAGCGCCGCATTCCTGGACCAGATCGCCCCCGAACGCGAAGGCCCGGCCCGAATGCTGGCCGACCGCCTCGTGGCCTCGTTCAGCACCGATGCGCCCAACCGGATTCAGGATCTCAGAGCAGCGGTGAGCGGCGGCGACGCCGAGGCCGCCCAACGAATCGCCCAAACGCTCAAGGGGATGTCCGGTCTGATCGGGGCGGAACCGCTCGCCAAACTGGCCGCCTTGGTCGAAGCCGACGCCCGCCTCAAGCGGGTTGGCCAGGCCGAACGGTATCTGGAGCACCTCGACATCGAACTGGCGCGGGTCCAGGCGGTTCTGAAGCGGTAGTCCCCACGAAACCAGCGAGGGCTTAGGAAAACCCCTAAGCCCCTAGCCCCCGACCTCTCCTGCCTATAGGCTACTATACCTTCAACGAGAAATTCCGCTCATGTCGCTCCAGCCGCTCCGGCTTGGTGTCGTTGCCTTCGTTGCCCTCCTTGATTTGCCATCGGTCCTTCCCGCCCAGCGCGATCGGGGTGCTCTTACAGTCGCCAAAGCGCCCGCGCCGGATATCGGAACCCTCACCGGCCTCGAGTGGCGCAACATCGGGCCGTTTCGGGGCGGCCGGGCAACCACGATCACCGGCGTCGCCGGCCATCCGCTGCTCTATTACATGGGCGCCACCGGGGGCGGGATCTGGAAAACGGACGATGCAGGAGCCAATTGGCGGCCGATTGCCGATGGCCAGATCAAGATGGGTTCGGTCGGCTCGCTCGCCGTGGCGCCGGACGATCCCAACGTGATCTACGCCGGCATGGGCGAGGCGCCGGTTCGCGGGGTGTCCTCGTCGTGGGGCGACGGGATCTACAAGACCACCGACGCCGGGAAGACCTGGAACCACCTGGCCGAGCTCCGCGAAAGCCGGACCATTGCCCGGGTCATCGTCCATCCCAAGAACAGCGAAGTCGTGTACGCCGCCGTCCAGGGCAGCCGCTGGGGCCCGAGCAAGGACCGGGGGGTCCACCGAAGCCAAGATGGAGGGAAGACCTGGAAACTCCTCCTGGCCGGCGACTCGCTGACCGGGCCAAGCGATCTGGCCATGGACCCCACCAATCCGCGGGTGCTCTACGCGGCGATGTGGGACCACCAGCGGCTGCCCTGGTACGTTCGTTCGGGGGGCCCGGGCAGCGGGATCTGGAAGACGACCGACGGCGGCGACACCTGGGTCCGCCTAACGAAGGGACTGCCCGGCCTAATGGGCAAGATCGGCGTCGCCGTCTCGGCCACTCAGCCGAGCCGGGTCTGGGCCATCGTCGAAGCCGACAAGGGCGGCCTCTATCGTTCCGACGATGGCGGTGACACCTGGCGGCTCGTCAACGGCGACCGGGTCCTCCATGCCCGGCCCTGGTACTACATGCGGGTGACGGCCGACCCGACCAACGCCGAGGTCGTGTACGTCATCAATGCGCCGGTGATGAAGTCGATCGACGGCGGCAAAAGCTTCACCGCGCTTCCCGACCTCCACGGCGACAATCACGAGGTCTGGATCAATCCCGCCAACCCGATGAACCTGGCCAAGGCTGATGACGGCGGGGCGGCGATCTCGTTCACCGGGGGCGCCACCTGGTCCTCGATCATGAATCAGCCGACCGCGCAGTTCTATCGGGTCAGCGTCGACGACCAGTATCCGTATTGGCTGTGAAGCGGGCAACAGGACAATGGGTCGGTGGCCATTCCAAATGCCGTCATGGGCCCGGGCATCGGCAACGATGAGTTTCACTCGGCCGGCGGCTGTGAGAGCGCCCACGTGGCCTTCGATCCGGCCAACCCCCGGTATCTCTACGGCAACTGTTACGGCGGCATCATCGGCGAGTACGACCGAGTCCTCAAGGCCGAACGGAACGTGATGGCCTATCCGTTTCTCGGCTTGGCCGAGCCGTCGGACCAGACCAAGTATCGGTGGAATTGGTCGAGCCCGATCATCACGTCCGGGCACGACCGGAAAGTGATTTACCACGGCAGCAATGTGCTGTTTCGTTCGGCGGACCGGGGCCAGAGTTGGGCAGCGATTAGTCCCGACCTGACCCGAAACGACCGGGCGAAACAAGGGCTGGGCGGCGGCCCGATCACCAACGAGGGCGCCGGCGGCGAAGTCTACAGCGCGATCTACTATGTGGCCGAGTCGTCCCACGATGCCAAGGTCCTCTGGGCCGGCACCGATGACGGGCTCGTCCAGTTGACTCGTGACGGGGGAACCACCTGGACCAACGTGACCCCGAAAGGATTGCCCGAGGCGCTGATCAACATGATCGAGGTCTCGTCGTTCGATCCTGCCACGGCCTACGTGGCGGCGTCCCGTTACAAGTGGAACGACAACACCCCGCATCTCTTCAAGACGACGGACTACGGCGCCACCTGGACCCGATTGGTCAGCGGGCTGGAGGCCGGCGATCCGGTGCGGGTCGTGCGCGAAGACCCGGCCGTCAGGAATCTGCTCTACGCCGGAACCGAAACCGGGTTCTGGGTTTCCTATGACGGCGGCGTGGCGTGGCAGCGGCTCCAACTCAACTTGCCGCACGTACCGATCACCGATATCCGGGTCCACCGAGGCGACCTGGTCATCGCCACCGAAGGCCGGGCCTTCTGGATCCTCGACGACATCACCCCGATTCGCCGGGTCATCGAGGCCGGCGGAAGCACGGGCATGACCCTGTTCCAGCCCCGGACCACTTACCGGACGGCGCTCGGCAGCAACGGTACTGTACCGGGCATGGGCAAGAACGCTCCCCAAGGGGCGTTGGTCTCCTTCCAAATCCCGAAATTCGATACCACGCTGACCGCGCGACTCGACATCCTCGATCAAGGGGGCGCCGTGGTGCGAACGTTCGCAACCGACGCCAAGCCGACTGAGGGCAGCAAGCTGACGGTCAAAGCGGGTTTCAATCGAGTGGTTTGGGATCTCCGGCGCGAACCTCCCACCCAACTCGCCGGGGTCTTCGGGGCTGAATCGGGTACCGCGCTGACCGGATACCGGGTCACTCCGGGCCGCTATCAGGCTCGGCTCACCGTCGGCAAAGAGACCGCGACCCGCTCCTTCGATGTCGTGGCCGATCCCCGGACCAACCCGTCGGCCGACGACGTCCGAGGCCAGCAAGAGTGGCTCGCCCAGGCCACCGCACGGGTCGATGAGATCCACCGCCGGGTTATTACGCTCCGCGCCATCCGAGATCAAGTCAAGGCCTTGGCCGATCGGACCACCGGGCAGCCAGAGGGCGATTCCGTGACCGTGGCCGGCAAAACTCTCACGGCGGCCATCGACTCGGTCGAGGGTGTCATGATCAACGCCCGGGCCCGGACCTTCCAGGACGTGATCAATTTCCGCAACGGATTGAACGACCAGTATCTCAATCTCATTGCCGCCATCGACGGCACCGACGCTCCCGTGACGCAGGGCATGCGGACCCGGTTCGGTGATCTCGAGAAAATCTGGGCCCCGATCGCGGAGCGGGTCCGGCAGATCATCGGAGCAGATGTCGAACGGTTCAACGCCACGGTTCGCGCCCGGAACGTACCGGCGATCATCGTACCGAAGAACCGGGCGCCGATTCCATGACCGGATCCGGGGAGTTCCGGTTTACGGATGCCACGGTCCCACAAGGTTACGATGAGTATCTGGTGCCCCGGCTGTTCAACCCGTGGGCCGAGGCGCTGGTGCGGACCCTAGCTCCGGAGCCAGGGATTCGGGCCCTCGACGTGGCGTGCGGCCCCGGCACGGTGGCCCGGGTGCTCGCGAAACAGTTGGGCGCCGAGGGACTGGTGGCCGCCTGCGACTCGTCGCCGGCCATGATTGCCCGGGCTGAATCGAAGCCCCCGATCGAGGGCGGTGCCCCGATCGCGTATACCTTGAGCCCGGCGGTGCCGCTGCCGTATCCGGATCAGAGCTTCGACCTCGTGACCTGCCAGCAGGGTCTCCAGTTTTTCCCCGACGCCAAGGAGGCGCTCAGTGAGATGCGCCGGGTCCTCAGGCCGCGGGGCCGGCTGAGTTTGAGTGTCTGGTGCCAGCCGGAAGACTGCTCGGTGTTTTTCGCGTTCCAGCAGGCCCTTCGGGCGGCCGGCCTGACGGGGCTCGCCGATTTCATGAACATCCCGTTCCCGCGGTGGACCGGGGAGGACCTTGCCGGCCGGGCTCGGGAAGTCGGTTTTCAGTCGGCCGGCGCGGTCGACGAAACTCGCGAACTGGTTTTCGAGGGCGGCCTCGCCGAGACGCTCCGGGCGTTTACCGGAACGCCGCTCGGGCCGATGCTGGCCCAGTTGACCGCTGAGGAAACGGCCGCGGTGGCCGAAGCCGCGACCCGGACCTATGCCCCGTTGATGGTGGACGGCGCGGTGCGGGGCCCGATGCGGTCCTGGATCCTCACCGGCGCCGCCTAACGATGATCCGACGACTGGCGGTGCTCACCAGCCCGTCCGAGCTGGCGTCGCCCGACGAGCTGACCGCCGGGCAGCGGGTGGGACAGCTGCTCGGGGAACGGGGTGTCACGCTGGTGTTCGATGGTCGGGCGGTCGGGGCGGCGGGTGCCGTGGCCGAAGCGGTAGCCGGCGCAGGCGGCCGGCTGGTGGGGGTGGTGGTCGAGTCCGGTCTTCCGGTTCGGGACGACTTGGGAGAGCGCCGCGATGCCGGATCGATCGAGGAACAGCGCGCGATGATTGCCCTGCTGGCCGATGGCTATCTTGCCCTCCCCGGCGGCTTTGACACGATCGAGGCCGCGCTGGGCCCGTTCGGCTGGCGGGCGGGCGGTGGCATCGAGCAACCGCTCGGCCTGCTCGACGAGGACGAGTACTACTCTCGGCTGGTCGGACTCGCCCCCGATCCGGTGCTCGATCGTTTCATCGCCGAAACGCAGCGGGGCCGGTTGGTGGTCGGCAAGGACCCGGCCGATCTGTTGCGACGCCTGTCCGAATATCGCCCGCCGGAGACCCGGCGCGACAACCCTTTTGACGACGAGTGAGACCCCGATGCTGCCATGGACTTCATTGCTGCTGGCCGCGACGCTGGCGGCGCCCCCCGGAAATGTCTACCAAGCCATGTTCATGCGGGCCGCGCCCGGCCACCTGCTCCATCTGATCGACGCCATCAAAGCCCGAATGCCGGTGTACCAAGCCGCCGGCGAGCCTCGGCCGGTGCTGATGCGCCATGCCCAAGGCGATCAGTGGGACCTCGTCCTGCTGGTTCCAATCGGCAGTGTGGCCGAACACTTCGGGGCCGAACGGGCTGCCCGATGGCCGGCGGCGGCCAAACGGGTGAAGTTCGACGACGCCGGGTTCGGACGCCAGATGGATGAATGGGTCTCGTGGCGCGAGGAGCTGTATGTCGAGGGCCCACCGGTGGCGGAGTTCGAGACCGCGGCCGGCCCGGCCGGCTATTTCCATCTCGAAATCTTCCAGGCGCTCGCGGGCAAACGGGACTCGCTGTTGGCGGAGCGGGCTATGGAGAACGACTTTCTCCACCGAATCGGGCGAGCGGGGAATTTCATCTTCACCAAGATCACGGGACCGGCCTGGGATTCATTTACGATCGGCTTCTATCGCGACCTGCAGCACTACGCCGAGCCGACGAAGCGGTCCGCCGCGGAAGAGGACCAAGCGGCCAAGGCGGCCGGCTTTGAGTCCCGGAATCACATCGGCCCGTATTTGCGGCAGTTCTTGAGCGGCCACCATGACACGCTGGGTGCGGTTGTTCGGTGAGAACGATCGAGATCATCGCCGTCGTCTTTGGCATCGTAGCGGTTTACCTGAACGCGCGCCAAAATGTGAGGGGCTGGGCGACGGGCCTCGTCAACGTCGGGCTCTACACCTACCTCTTTTGGAAGAGCCAGCTGTTTGCGCTGATGGCGCTGCAAGTCTTCTTCTTCATCATTTCGCTGTACGGCTGGTATCAGTGGCTTCGGGGCGGGGAAACAAAGCAGGGCCGGCCGGTGACCCGGATTCCCATGGGGCTCGGCCTTGGGCTGACGGCCGTCGCCCTCATCGGGTCGAGCGGACTCGGCTGGATGCTCGACCGGTACACGACGGGGCAGCAACCGTATCTCGACTCGTCGATTTCGGTCGTTTCGATGGTGGGACAATGGATGATGGCGCGGAAATATTTGGAGACCTGGTGGGTTTGGATCGGGGTCAACACCGCCTCGGTGCCGTTCTTCGTGTTTCGCGGCGAGTATCCTACAGCCATCCAGTATGCGGTATTCTGGGGACTGGGCGTGAGCGGACTAGTTCAGTGGCGCCGATCCCTCGTCGCCTCGTCCTGACCGGGTCGGAGTCGACCGGGAAAACCACGCTCGCTCGGGAACTGGCCGGCCGGTTCGGCGTCCCCTGGGTTCCGGAGTTCTCGCGTGGATATGCTGAAGCCCGGGGCGGCCTCTTGACCGCCGCGGACGTCGAGCCGATTGCCCGGGGTCAATTCGAGGCTGAGACGGCCGCGTTGGTCGGCCCCGGACTGATCGTGCTCGACACCGATCTCATCAGCACGGTGGTCTACGCGAGACACTACTACGGCACAGTGCCGGGCTGGGTCGAGCGGGAAATCCGGCGGTCGCCCTTGGCGCTCTACTTACTCTGCGACATCGATCTCCCGTGGACCTCGGACGGGATCCGAGACCGGCCGGCTGATCGCGCGGCGATGCAGGCCAGGTTTTCTGACACCTTGCGAGAATTTGGCGTTGAACCCGTCGTCATCCGGGGGACGGGACCAGCTCGGCTAACCCAAGCCCTCGAGGCCGTCGGTCACTGGCGGGAACCGAAATGAGCTCTCGCGCCCCACTCTCCAATCGGCGCGACTGACCCAATGGCCGGTAGCCACGTCGCGCTGTTCCGAGGCATCAACGTCGGTAAGGCCAAACGGATCGCGATGGCCGACCTTCGAGAAATCGTCGAAGGTCTCGGATATCACGACGTCCAAACGTTGCTCAACAGCGGCAATCTGGTGTTCAGCGGCAAAGGCGCAATCGGCCGAACCGCAGCCGGCCGGATTGAACGGGCCTTGACCGCCCAGCTTGGCATCCGGTCCCGCGTTACGGTGCTCTCGGCCGCCGAGGTCGCCACCGCCATCGACGAAAACCCGCTGACCAAGATCGCCACCGAGCCGGCCCGCCTGCTCATCGCGGTTCTTGCCAACCCGGCTGATCGGGTGAAACTCGCCCCGCTCGCTCAAACCGACTGGGCCCGAGAAGGCTTCGCGGTCGGCCGGCGGGTGGCGTACCTCTGGTGCGCGAATGGCATTCTGGCCAGCAAGCTGCTCAGCCAAATGGGCCGAGCGGTCGGCGACGCCGTGACGACCAGAAACCTCGCAACCATGACGAAGATTCGAGCCCTCCTCGCCAAATGACCAAATCGCGCTTATAAGCTCCTCGGTTGCGCTCCGGCGGCGAGTCGGGCGATGTTTGCGCCCCGATGACGCTCACCGCCCTCTCACCCGACCTCGATGCCGCGTTGGCCCGCTTGGGCTACTCGGAGTTTCGGCCCGGGCAGCGCGAAGCGGTCGAGACGATCATCCAGCGCCGGCGGCTCCTGCTGGTGGCGCCGACCGGCGGCGGGAAAAGTCTGATCTATCAACTCCCCGCCACGGTGCTCGGCGGCACCACGCTGGTCGTGTCGCCTTTGGTATCGTTGATGCACGACCAGGTTGCCGCGCTCGTGGCCCGGGGGGTGGCGGCCACGTTTCTGGCGGCTACGCTCAGCTCCGAGGAAGTCCGCGGCCGGATGTCCTCGCTCGCTCGGGGCGAGTACTCGATCGCGTATGTCGCGCCGGAGCGGCTCGCCTTCCCGGGGTTCCGCGGGCTGGCCCGCGACCTCGATTGTCCCCTGGTAGCCGTCGACGAAGCCCACTGTATCAGCGAATGGGGACACGACTTCCGTCCCGAGTACCTCCAAATCGGCGACCTGGTCAGCGATCTGTCGAGCGCCCGAGTCCTGGCTTGCACCGCCACGGCCACCCCGATCGTCCGAGACGAGATCCTCGTGCGGCTCGGCCTCCCGCCCGACACGCCGCAATTGGTCCGCGGCTTTGCCCGGCCCAATCTTGGCCTCCGGGTCCGCGACACGCGCTCCGGCGCCGAGGTGGCACGGGCGGTCGATGAGACCCTCCGCGAAGCGATCGGCACTCCGGGGGCGGCCCGCGGGACGGCGATCGTCTACGCCCCGACCCGCCGGAAGACCGAGGAGGAGGCCGATCGCCTAAAAGCGGCAGGGTGGCGAACCGCCGCCTATCACGCCGGGCTTGACGGTTCGATGCGCGAAAAGGCCCAGCAGCGGTTTCGGGATGGCAAGCTCGAAGTGATCGTCGCCACCAACGCGTTTGGAATGGGCATCGACCGGGCCGACGTCCGGGCGGTCATCCACCTGGCGCCCCCTGGCTCGGTCGAAGCGTACTACCAGGAGGTGGGCCGGGCCGGCCGCGACGGGGCCGACGCCATCGGGCTGCTTTGCACCAGTCCCGGCGACCTGCCGCTTCGCCGCCGCCTGTTGGAGGCGCCTAACGAGGGTGAAACACCCGACCCCGCCCGGGTCCAGCACCGATGGTCGATGTTTCTGGAGTTGATGCGATGGGCTGAGGGGGGCACCTGCCGCCACGACGCCATCCTCAGGTACTTCGGCGACGAGGCCGAAACCCTCGCCGGGTGCGGACGGTGCGACACCTGTACGGCGCTCGACGAACCGGAAGCCGCCAACGCGACCGAAACGGCTACGACCGTTCGCAAGACCTTGAGTGCCGTGGCGCGGACCCACGGCAAATTCGGACTCCAGGCCGCGCTCAATTTGCTGGCCGGCTTGCCTGATCCGCGGCTGGTCCGCTCGGGCCTCGACGCCAGCAAGACCTTTGGCATCCTGAAGGACAAGAGCCCTGAGTGGATTCTCTCCCTCCTCCGCCGTTGCGTTACCGCCGGGTGGGTGGACTTCACCACCGGCGATCGGCCGATGGTGCTCCTGACGCCGGCCGGCAAGGTGGTTTTGTTTGCCTCGGGGCCGGTGCGGGTGTTGCTGCCGCCCGACGAAACCGCCCGCCCGAAAACCCGGGCTCCGGGCGGTGGATCGAAACGAAAGGCGGCGGCGGAGCCGGCCCTCGACCCCGCCGATGCGGCGTTGTTCGAGGCGCTCCGGACCCGCCGGCTCGAATTGGCCCGAGCCGGGGGCGTGCCACCTTATGTCGTGGCCAGTGACCGGACCCTCAGAGAGTTGGTTGAACTAAAGCCCCGAACGGTCGCCGACCTCGAAGGGGTCTACGGGATCGGGCCCGCCAAGGCGGCCCGATACGGCAAGGACCTGCTGGCGGTGTTGGGCGAACGAACATCGTAGATTGGTGGATCCCGGCTCAACCTTGGAGGTTCCGATGGTCCGCCCATTCCTATTCGCGCTCGCCGTGGCCTTAGCACCGGCCTCGCTCGCCTCCCAGGCACCGGCCTATGATGGCTATCGCCGAACCTCCGAATATCTCACGATGCGCGACGGCATCCGGCTGGCCGTCGACGTGCTTCGGCCCACCAAAGCGGGGGTCCTCCACGAAGGGCGGCTCCCGGTCGTTTGGACCCACCATCGGTACAACCGTGCGTTCTTCCGGAACGACTCGTTGATCGACTACGTCAAGGGGTTCGGACGGGGCGCCGGCGAGATGATGAGCCACGGCTACATCGTGGCCGCCGTCGATACCCGGGGCGGCGGGGCCTCGTTCGGGACCCAGCAGGGGTTCTTCATGCCGGACGAAACCAAGGACGCCTATGAGGTGACCGAGTGGCTCGCGGCCCAGCCGTGGTCCACCGGCAAGATCGGGATGGTCGGACGTTCCTATCTAGGGATTACCCAGCTGTTCGCCGCGAGCACGGCCCCGCCCCATCTGGCCGCCATTTTTCCCGAGATGTATGTCTTCGAGTGGTATCCGATGATCTACCCCGGCGGCGTGTTTCGGGATGACTTCTTCAGCCAATGGCAAAGCCTGACCCACCAACTCGACAGCGGCGAGAAGTTCCAGTGGGGCGCGATGAACTTCCAGGGAGTGGCACCGGTCGATGGACTGAACGGGATGGTGCTCCGGGATTCAGCGATCGTCGGCCACCGGATCAACCGTGATATGTACGAGATGTGGAGCGGGGTGCCGTATCGGAACAGCCTCGACCCCAAATCCGGCAAGCCGATCTTTCTGGAACGAGGGCCCGCCACTTACCTCAAGGCGATCAACGCGTCCAAGGTGGCCATCTACGGTCTGGCCGGCTGGTACGACGCTTTTCCCCGCGACGCGTTTCTCTGGTTCGCCAACCTGACCGTGCCGCAGAAACTGGTCGTCGGACCGTGGTTCCACGGCCAGACCGACGGCTTCAACTTGGCGGCCGAACAGATTCGCTGGTTCGACCATTGGCTCAAGGGCGTCGACAATGGGATCAACCGCGAACCCCCGATCAAGTACTACGTCATCGACGCCCCGGCCGGCCAGGAGTGGCGAACCGCAAGGGGGTGGCCCCTGGCCGAGGCCAAGCCGACCAACTTCTATCTTCGAGAAGGAAAATCCGGCAGTTCGCCATCTCGTAACGACGGGCGCCTCCTCGAGGCCCCGCCGGTCACCCGAACGTCGGCGGATAGCCAAGGCGTTGATACGACGGCCACGTTAGGCAAGGGAAATCGGTGGGCCAATACCTATGGCGGGGCCGTTGGGTACCCCGATTTGGCGTCGAATGACGCCAAGGGATTTACCTACACGACAGCACCGCTCAGCAAAGCACTCGAGGTGGTCGGGCATCCCATAATTCATCTCTGGGTGACGTCCTCGGCCCACGATGTCGATGCCATCGCCTACCTCGAGGACATCGAGCCATCGGGCCGATCGACCTACGTCACCGAGGGGGGGTTGCGAGCATCACACCGGAAGCTCGGCACCCCGCCGTTCCGGAACTTCGACCTGCCCTGGCCCTCGAGTCAGGTCGGCGAAGCCACCCCGCTCCCGAACGAGCCGGCCGAGTTGGTATTCGACCTCCTTCCGACCGCGAAGCGGTTCCGGCCGGGCCACCGAATTCGGGTCACCATCCAAGGCGCGGATCGCGACACCCACAAGAAAGTGATTCCGAACCCGCCGCCGATGGTGTCGATCTATCGAGACGCGAGTCGGCCCTCGCGGATCGTGCTGCCAGTGGTTCCCGTCCGTTGAGGCATCTCCCGCGGATTCGGCGGGTCCTGGAGACCGCCCTCTACTGCGACGGTTTGGAGGTCACGACGGCGTTCTTTCGGCGGCTGCTGGACGCCGAGCCGCTGGTCGCCACGGAGCGCCTGTCGGCGTTCGACGCGGGGGGCGCCACGGTCTTGCTCCTCTTCCAACGGGGTCAGTCGCTTCAGCCCGTCGCGACCGGCGGGGGATCCCTCACGGCCCACGATGGCGCCGGGCCCACTCACATGGCGTTCGCGATCGACCGCGAAGACCTGGCTGGCTGGGAAACCCGGCTGGCGGAGCTCGGCATTGAGCTTGAGAGCCGAATCAACTGGGACCGGGGCGGCGTCAGCCTCTATTTTCGGGACCCCGACAACCACTCGATCGAACTGGCCACGCCTGGGGTGTGGGCCACCTACTGAATCAAGTCGGGCCGTGGGCCGCGGCCACCCGGGCCCGCCAGAGGTAGACCGGAACGCCGAGGAGCAGCAGCACCGCGCCCCGCAGCGCATTGCCGGGATTCGAGGTGATTGAGCCGAACACCACATAGGCCGCGGCGGCCACGAAGATCGTGACGGTCAGTGGAAATGCCGGGCATCGAAAGCCCGAGGTCAGGGGGGCGCGCCGCCGAATCACCACGAGTGCCAGTCCCGTCGAGCCGAAGAAGATCCAATCGGCAAAGACGACGTAGTCGAGCAGCTGAGCGTAGGCGTTGGTCAAGACGAGAACCGTGGCCCAGGCGCCCTGAAACACCAAGGCCGCCGTCGGAGTCTGATACCGAGGATGGAGCCTCGCGAACCAGTCGAAGAACAATCCATCGCGGGACATTGCCTGATAGACCCGCGGAGACGCCAGAATCGTGAGGCCGAGAAACCCGAAGGTCGACGCCACGATCCCCGCACTGATGAACCGCCGGCCCGCGGACCCCAAGAACACCGCCATCGTCTCGGCCGCGGGGGCCTGGCTCGTCGCCAGGCCGCCGGCGCCAAGCGCCTTGAGGTAGGCCACATTGGTCAGCAGATACGCCGCGACCACCACCACGACTCCGGCCAGTATGGCCTTCGGCAAGACCCGAGTCGGATCGACGAATTCCTCCGCGATGTTGTTGGTCTGCTGCCAGCCGCCATAGGAGAACAGCACCGGCACGAGCGCCGCCGACACCGCGAGCCACAGATTGGCCGGCGCGGCCACCACCGTTGCCGCCGCCGACAAGGATTGAGTGTCGCCGAGAAGGGCAACGACAATCAGCACCGCGATGGCGCCCAACTTGAGGACGGTAAACACGTTTTGAACCCCGGCGCCCCAGATCACCCCAAAGACGTTGACTGCCGTGAGAATCCAAATGGCCGCCACGGCAAAGAACGGGACCGTGGCCGGAGCCAGTCCGAAGAGGGATGAGAGATAGGTAGCGAACGTGTAGGACACCGCGGCGATGGCCCCGGTGGCGATGATCAAGAGCATGGCCCACGCATCCATGAAACCCGCCAACGGACCAAATGCCTCGCGGAGATAGGCGTACTGACCGCCGGCCCTCGGCAGCCGCTGCCCCAGTTCGCCGAAGATGAACGCGCCGGCAATGGCCACGACCGCACCTAAGGCCCAGACACCGAGCACCAGGCCGCTGGTCCCGACCCGCTGGGCCACGATCGGGGGGTTGAGGAAGATCCCCGACCCGATGATTCCGCCAATGACCGCCATGGTTCCGCTGAACAGCCCAAGCCGGCGGGCGTACGTTGTCATGGAGGGGTACCTGTTGCCCACGGCTCGGTGGGTCGGACGATCTCGTAGTTCTCCGGCGGTTTCCGGCCGGCCAGGTGCTCGACGAAATAGTCCCACCGGCGCCGAATCACATATGGCTCGTTCAATCCGTGAGCCCGGTTCGGCAACACCAGGTAATCGAAGCTCTTGTTGGCCTTGATCAGCGCGTCGACGACCTGGACCGTCATGGCCGGGTGCACGTTGTCGTCCAT
>JAYTTT010000310.1:0-23296 GCA_043744895.1 Gemmatimonadota bacterium
GGCATCGCGCCCCGCCCCCACGCCGGGCCCGGCGTCGAGCCGTGGCCGCCCTCGACCGCCATCGGGTCGGCCGGGTTGCCCGCGCGCTCAAGGGCTCGACCGCGCCGCCGGCCCCTGCGTCCGAGCGCTTGACCGCCGCCCGAGCCTGGTGGGCCGAGGTCGCGGGGCAGCTTGCCCGCGAACCGGCGTGGGGGTTGCCACTGGTGGAGTCTCTCCGGCGGAAGGCCGGCCGCGAGGCCGTTCATGCCATCCGGATCCGAGTGCGCGAGCTCCGCTACGGGCTCGAGTGGTGGGACCGTCTCGGCCAGGTTGCGTCAGCGCCGGTCGTTGCCTGGCTCCGAGATGCCCAGGACACCCTCGGCCGGATTCGTGACTATCACCGGGCGAGCAAGGCCCTGTCCGGCCCGGGGCTCCGGCGGTCCCGTACCGTAGTCGGGGCACGGCGCACGGACGAGATCGCCCGCTGGCCCTCGGTGGCGTCCCAGGGCGATCTTCTCGGTTCGTCACCGTTCGAAGGGGACCCGCCATGCCCGCCCTGATCCACGCCGTCTGCCATCTGAGCTACGCCTTCGAGGTCGGGCTCGGGATCGATCTCGATGCCTGCGACCGGCAGCTCGAGCGATCATCCCGCCAAACCGTCAAGAAGAGCCGCCGAGTTCCCCCTCATTTCGACTACCGGCCCCGGCCGCTCCGGATTGCCGAGCCACCGGCCAGTCTCTCCCATGGAACCGCTGCCGTGACCCGAGTCGAGATCGTCCTCCACGACTTCGGCGCGGCGGCGGTGACGTACGAAATTCCGGTCGAGTGTACCCCCAGGGAGTTGGCCCAACTCTCCGAGTCGCTCCAGGCCAACGACACCTTCGAGCCCGACGCCCGCCGCCGTCTGACCGCCCTCCTCGCGGGGCTCGGGTCGGCGGTGACTCGGCCTCGCCTTGCCGAGGCCTCGGAGGATTACCTCGTGGTCACCATCGACCCGGCAAGCCTCGGCGCCGGCATCGGCGTCGTGGTGCGGGATCGGGCCCCGGAGTTGGCCGCGATCCTCCGGGGCACCAGCGGGCCACTGGCCGAGGAAGAAATTGCCGAAGCGATCGGCCAGCGGCTGTCGTTCAGCCCCGACGACCTCACCGTCATCGACTGGAACGCGTCATTGATCATCGACCGCGAACCCGACGACACCCGGCTCTTGCTCGAATTTGCCAACGTCCAGTTGCTCGAGCTCCGGCACCTCGACATCGAGCTCGACCGGGCCGTCGACGAGGTCTACACCGTGCTTGCCCATGGCGACCAGGGCTGGTTTCGGAGCCTCCGGCCTCCCGGCGCATCGCTTCGGCACCTCGGCGAGCTCCAGATGGACGCCGCCACCCTGTTCGAACGGGTCTCGAGCGCCGTGAAGCTGTTCGGCGACCAGTTTTTTGGCCGAGTCTATCAGGCCGTGTCCGAGCGGTTCCACTTCAAGGCCTGGGACCGCGCCATTACCCGGAAACTCGACGTCCTCGATGGCATTTACCAGAAAGTCGGTGACCGGGCGACCGCCCGGCGGCTCGAAGTGCTCGAATGGATCGTCATCATCCTGATCGCCATCGAGCTGATCCTGGCCTTGACCTAGGAGACACTCCGGTCAGTTTCACCGCCGCTTCACACCGGCTCCGGTAGCGTTCCAGAGCACCCACGTTCGGAGTGAATATGTTGACCGCCAGCGATGAACTGATCGAGCGGCTGAGCCGGATCGAGAGCCGGACCCCAACCGTCGTCTCGTGCTTCCTCAAGCTCGATCCGGCGGCTCGGCGAAACCGCGGGTACCTGGTGGATCTCTTGAACCGGGTCCGCGACTTGGAAAGCAGCCTGAGTCTCCTCACCCTCGATCGCGCCGGCCGGGCGCAGGTGGCCGCCGACGTCGAGCGAATCGTCCGCTGGCTGGCGAACCCGACCAACCTGCCCGGGTTGGCGGGGGTCGCCCTCTTCGCATCGAAGCCTTTGGGACTGTTCGAGGCGGTTCCGCTCCCCCGGGTCCATCGGAACCGGATTGCCGTCGATACCCGCCCGCTGTTGCAGGAACTGCTCGATGCCCGGGAGACGCTGGGTCACTACCTCGGCGTCGTGGTCGACCGGAGCCGGGCCCGGTTCTTTCACGTGGCCGCGACCGGCACCCAGGAGCTGAGTGCGCTCGTGCCGGTCAGCCGCCGTGGGGGGAAGTTCCACAGCGACCGGGCCGACGCCCCCGGTCAAGGTGAGTTCCGCTATCACCAGCAGATTCGGGCTGAGAAGAACCGCCACTACGCGGCCACGACCCGCGAGATTGCCCGCCTCCTCCAGGCCCGCCCCTACCGCGGCATCGCGATCTTCGGCCCCGACAACCGGACCTCAGCGTTGCTGTCGTTCCTCCCCCCCAGGCTTGCCGCGCTCTGCCTCGGCACGGGGCGCCTCAATCCAACAGCGGTGTCGGAGGCGGACGTCGCCCGCGTGGTATGGGAACTCGAATGGAAGGCCGAGCGTCGCGATGAGGCCAGCTTGCTCGACCGAGTCGAGGAAGCGGTGCCGACCGGCTGGGCGGCCAACGGCGCCCGGGAGACCCTTCGGGCCCTTGGACGCGGTCAGGTTCGTGAGTTGATCGTTCCCGAGGGCGCGGCGGGCGCGGGGTTCCGGTGCCGCGACACCGGACAACTGGTGCTCTCGCGAGCCGAGTGTCGCGCCGCCGGTGAACCGCTGGCGGTGCCCCACTTGGTCGATCATGCGATCGAGGACGCCCTCCGCCAAGGGGCCCAGGTCGTGGTCATCGACGACGGCGATGTTGCCGCCCGGGTCGACGGCTTGGCTGCCACGTTCCGGTTCCGTTCCACCTGATTTAACCCACGAGGCCAACATGTCCACCTCACGCGAAACCCGTCACCCCAAGACCGTCCGCGACCTGATGACGACCGACGTCATCACCATCGAGCCCGATGTGCCGGTGGCCCGAGCGGTCGAACTACTGGCTGAGAGTCACGTCTCGGGGTTGGCCGTGGTCGACCAGTACCAGCACCTGATCGGGGTGATCTCCACCACCGACATCGTCAACGCCGAGGCGGAGATGGCATCGGAGCCGGTGCGGGACCGCCTCTGGGCGGTGGCGACGGTCCGCGATATCATGACCCGAAAGGCGCTTCCCGTCAGTCCGGAGCTCGAGTTGCGCGAAGCCGCGCTCCAGATGGACTACGCGGACGTCCATCGACTCTTCGTCATGGAGAAGGACCGGCTGATCGGGGTAATCTCGCGGAGCGACATCAACCGTGCCTTCGCGGCCGGGACGCTCGGCTGACGCGATGCGGTGGACCTATGGGATGGGCCGGATCGCCGGGCTCGAAATCAGGATCCACCTCACATTCCTGATCCTTCTTGGCTGGGTTGGGCTGGGGGCGTGGTCGGCGTCCCGTTCGGCCGCGGCGGTGATTGCCGAGGTCGGCTCGGTGCTGCTCCTGTTCGCGGGCGTGGTCCTCCATGAGATGGGGCATGCCCTCACGGCCCGCCGTCGCGGAATCGGCACCCGGGACATCACGCTCCTGCCGATCGGAGGGGTGGCCCGGCTTGAGCGGATGCCCGAGCGACCGGAGGACGAAATCGTCATCGCGCTCGCCGGGCCAGCCGTGAGCTTGGCCATCGCGGCCGGACTCGGGGCTCTGGTCGCCGCTGGCGGCGGAGCGCTGAGTCTCACGGTTGCCTTCAGTTCGGATGGGTCGCTCCTCCAGCGAGTCGCCGGGCAGAACTTGTTGCTCGGACTGTTCAACCTGCTCCCCGCGTTCCCGATGGACGGAGGCCGGGTTCTTCGGGCTGCCTTGGGTGCTCGAATCGGCCCCTTGCGCGCCACCAGGATCGCGGCCGGCATCGGCCGGATCCTGGCGGCGGGGTTGGCCCTGATCGGCCTAACGAGCAACCCGTTCCTCGTGATCATCGCGATGTTTCTGTGGATCGGTGGGGGGCTCGAACTCTCGGAAATGGAAACCCGCCAATTGATCGGCGATCTGCCGGCGTCGGCCGCGATGATCACCAACTTCGAGGCCCTCCACCCGGGCGATCCCCTCGACCGGGCGGTCCATTTGACCCTGGCCGGGTCCCAGCGCCACTACCCGGTCATGGACGGCCAGCGGGTGATCGGCATCCTGACCCAAGCCGGCCTGCTGGAAGGCCTCGCGGCCAGGGGCGGCAACTCCCGAGTGGCTGACTCGATGGCCCGGGTGCCGCTGGTCATCGATCCAAACGAGCCGCTGGCGAGCGTCTTCCCCCGGCTCCAGGAACTCCCCGATGGGGTGGCGCCGGTCGGCGACGACGCCGGGATCCGCGGCCTCATCGATCGGGACAACCTGATCGATCTGCTCCGGATTCGGGGCGCCGTGGCGCGACGAGCCGCCTCGGTCAGCGCAACTCACCACCCGGGGTGACCAACCCAAGCTTGGCCAGGATCGTTTCCATCAGGCACCATCGCGTGAACGCCGACTGGATCAGATTCAACCCGACGAACGCCGTAAAGAGGTACCAGTAGGGACTCACCCAGTGGCCCAGCGCCAGCGACGCAAGGATGAAGGTGCCGGCAACGAGCCGGATCGCATAGTGCATCGGCATGTTCATGAGACCTCCGCATACAGCAACGGGATCAGCACCAGCGTCAGCAGGGTCGCCACCACGGCCCCCGCCATCAACGCCAGCCCGAGTCCCTGGAAAATCGGATCCGCGACCATCACGGCCCCGCCGATGACCACCGCGGCGGCGGTCAGCACGATGGGCCGGGCTCGAATCGCGCCGGCCTCGATCACCGCCTCGCGAACCGACCGGCCCCGTTCCCGCTCCAGCTCGGCAAAGTCCACCAGCAGGATCGAGTTGCGGACGATGATGCCGGCCAGGGCGATCATCCCGATCATCGAAGTGGCCGTGAAGAATGCTCCGGCGGCAGCGTGACCCGGGAGAATCCCGATCAGTGTCAGCGGAATCGGCGCCATGATCACCAGCGGCGTCACGAACGACTGGAACCAGGCCACGACCAGGAAATAGATCAAGACCAGCACGGCGGCGAAGGCGATGCCGAGATCGCGAAACACCTCGTAGGTGATCCGCCACTCGCCATCCCAGTTGACCGAGGCGGCCTCGGTTGATGGCGCCGGCCCGCTCCATGTCGTCGTGACCCCGGCCCGCTTGAGCGCCGGCTCGACCGCAAGCATTGCGTAGACCGGCGCCTCGATCACGCCGGCGACGTCGGCTGTCACGTAGATCACCGGCTTCAAGTCCTTCCGGAACCGGGGCTCCATCCGGGGCGCCGTGTCGATCGACGCCACCGCGCCGACCGGCACCACCGCGCCGGCTCGGTTCACCAAGGGAATGGCCTTCACGCCGCCGGAACCGATCCGGTCCCGCTCCGCCAGCCGCACCACGATCGGCACCGGCCCCGCGGCGCGTGGGTCGTGGAGCAAACCGGCCTCGAGTCCCGCGACGCTTCGGACCGCCTCGCCCACCTCGGCACTCGCGAGCCCCGCGAAATTGGCGACATCGGGCCGGACCACCACTCGCAGTTCGGAGGCCGGGTCGGCCAGCGTCCAGTCACTATCCACGATGCCCGGAGTCGAGTCGAACGCCCGGCGGACCTCACCGGCCACTCGCCGCCGGGTCGCCTCGTCAGGCCCGAACACTTCAGCCGTCAACGTCGACAACACCGGCGGACCGGGCGGGATCTCGGCCACCTTGGCCCGGGCACCATACCGGGCAGCGACCTCGACGACGATCGGCCGAAGCCGGACCGCGATGGCGTGGCTCTGCGCCTTTCGCTCGTCCTTCGGCGCCAAGTTGACCTGAAGGTCGGCAACCTCCGGGCCTTGGCGGAGGAAGTAGTGGCGCACCAGCCCGTTGAAGTTGAACGGCGCCGCGATGCCCGCGTACACCTGGATGTCCCGGACGTCCGGGTCGGCGAGCAGCCGCTCGGCGATCTCGTGGGCCGCCCGGGCGCTTCCCTCGAGCGGAGTTCCCTCCGGAAAATCGAGAATGACCTGGAACTCACTCTTGTTGTCGAACGGGAGCATCTTGACCGTCACGGCCTTGAGGCCGATCAAGGTCATCGATCCGACCAGGAGCACAACCACGCCGGCGTACAGGGCCCACCGCTCGCCGCGCCGATCGAGCAACCGTTCGAGCGTGGCCCGATAGAACCGACCGACCGGTCCGGCCCGCGGTTCGCCGGGGGCCGCCTGATGACCGGCTTTCTTGATCAGCCGGAGCGCCAGATAGGGAGTGACGATGAAGGCCACCGCGAGGGAGAACAGCATCGCCATCGACGCGCCGACCGGAATCGGTCGCATGTAGGGCCCCATCAGGCCGGTGACGAATGCCATCGGGAGAATCGCGGCAATGACCGTGAACGTGGCCAGGATGGTCGGATTGCCGACCTCGTCGACACCCTCCACGGCCGCCGCGGTCGGCGACTTAGTCCCCATCCCGACGTGCCGGGCGATGTTTTCAACCACGACGATCGCGTCATCCACCAGGATCCCGATGGCGAAGACCAGGGCAAAAAGGGTGATCCGGTTCAGGGTATAGCCGAAGAGCCGATAGACCAGCAGGGTCAGCGCCAAGGTGACCGGAACGGCCACCAGCACCACCAGGGCCTCGCGCCAGCCGAGCGCGAGCCAGACCAGCAATGCCACCCCGAGGGTCGCGACGATGATGTGACTCAACAACTCGGCGGCCTTTTCGTTGGCCGTGGCGCCGTAGTTCCGGGTAATCGAGACCGTCAGATCGGCCGGTACCAGGACGCCGCGAGTGGCTTCGACCCGGGCGAGGATCTGGTCGGCCAGCGACGCGGCATTCACCCCCGGCCGTTTGGCCACCGAGATCGTTACCGCCGGACTGGTCGGCCGGCCCGCCTCGAGGTGGCTCACATACCAGACCGGTTCGGCGGGCCCATCCCGCACCGACGCCACGTCGCCGAGACGGACCCCCCTGCCCCCATGGACCCCGACCAACACCTGGGCGACGTCCTCGGCGGTCGCGAGGAGACTCCCGGCCCGCACCGGCAGGCTCCGGTGGTCAACCAGCACCGCGCCGGCTGGCAGCATGGCGTTGGCGCCGCCTAACGCCTGGACCAGCTGGCCGGGCGAAAGACCGTGCGCGGCCAGGCGGGCCGGATCGGGCTCGACCAGGACCGTCCGGGGGGCACCCCCGATCAACTCGACCTGGGCCACGTTCTCGATCCGCTGGATCTCGGCGCGGAGTTCCGAGCCAATCCGGCGGAGTTGGAACTCATCATAGCCACCGCCGTGGAGGGTCAGCGCCAAGACCGGGACTTCGTCGATGGTATGGAGCTTCACCAGCGCCGGGGTGCCCGAGAGCTTGGCAAAGACTTTCACGACGCTCGTCTCGGGGTCATCCCCGACGGCAAACCGAACCGTGGTCATGCCACCATCGGCAAAGGACGTGCTGTAGAGATGTTCGACCCCGGCGATCTCGGACAGCCGCCGCTCGACCGGCTCGAGGACCCGGCGTTCGACCTCCTCCGGACTCGAGCCGGGGGCGGCCAGAAAGACATCGATCATCGGCACGCTGATCTGCGGCTCCTCCTCCCGCGGCGTCGTCAGCACGCCGCCGAGCCCCGCGACCAACGAGGCCACGATCAGGAGCGGCGTCAGTTTGCTCTGCAGAAACGTCTGGGCCACGCGGCCCGCGAGGCCGGTCTTCATCGCCCAGGCTCCCGGCCGAAGACCGGCCTGACCCGGTCTCCGTCCTTGACCTGGCCGAGCCTGGTGATGACCACGTCGCCCGCCACCAGCCCGCTCGCCACCGTCACCTCGTCGCCTAACGTCGGGCCGAACCGAATCCAGCGAAGCCGGGCGGTCGAGTCGGCCGTGACGAGGAATACTCCGGTCAATTCGCCCCGCTCGAACACCGCGCTTCGGGGCACCGCCAACGCCCCGGCCCGCCGCCCCGCCACCGGGAATTCGGCGATCGCGGTCAGCCCCGACGTCAACGGAGACCGCGTGGTGAGCCGGACCTCCAAGGTGCGACTCACCGGGTCGGCCGAGGGCACCACCGCGGCGATCATCGCCGAGACCGGCTTGGCCTCCGCGCCGACCAGCACCGTCACCACCCGGCCAACCGTGAGTCCGGCAGCCACCGGCTCCGGCACCCCGACCACGATCTCTCGGAGGCCGGCGTCTTCGACGACCAAGACGGGCTGCCCGGGAGCCGCAAGGCCCCCGGGATCGGCGGTGCGGGCGGTGACGACACCGTCGAACGGAGCCACCAACGACGCATAGCCGAGTTCGGCGGACGCGACATCGGCCTGGCCGCGGGCCTGCGCGAATGCCGCCCGCGCCCCCTCGAGCTGCGCGACCGGAATCGCGCTGTCGGCATAGAGCCGCTCCATCCGGCGAAGGTGAGTCGTGGCCAGACTGAGCCCCGCTGCTGCCTGGCTGCCCGCCGCCACCACCGCACCCCGCTCGAAGGTGGCGAGGACCTGCCCCGCCCGGACCCGGTCGCCGGCACGGACCCGGATCGTCTCGATCCGCGCCATGATCCGAGTAGCCAGCAGAGCCCGGCGGACCGCCCGGACCGATCCCGCGGCCCGGTAGGTGTCGGTTCCCCCGGCCGGGCCGACCGTAACCGCCGGCACCGGCAAGGCTGGGCCAACCGGCCCGCCCTTGGGTGACTCGGTCCGGCCGGAGCAGCCTAACGCGACGAGCAGCGCCCCCGCGGCCACCAAACTGGTTCTCATGGATTACCTCCCCGTGCCACGGCCAACTGGGCCTGGGCGATCCGGGCTTGAAAGAGTGCGTCGAGACGGGTCAGCCGTTGAGCTGATTCTCCCGCTCGGACGGCCAGCAGTTCAGAAATCGTGGCAACCCCGCCGGCGTACCGGGCAGCCGCGATCCGGGCGGCCTCCGCGGCATAGTCGAGGGCGCGATTGGTGGCGGCAAGGGCCACCCGGGCGGCGGCCAGCCGCGCCGCCGCGGCTCGGACCTCGGCGCCGACCCGTCGCTCGGCCGCACTCAGGTCGGCCGCCGCGCGGTCGACCTCGGCGCCGGCCCGGTCGGCCTGGGCCAGATCGCGGAACCCCTTGAAAGGCGTCCACCGAACCATCACGCCCGCGGTCCAGTGGGCCGGGCCGGACACGGCGCCTAACGTGCGGTCGTTGAATGCCATCGATCCGAACGCCCCGGCACTCGGCAACCGCTGGGCCCGGACTCGCTTCAGGTTCGCTTCCTCCGCCCGGAGGGCGCTCCGGAGCGCCTCGAGGTCGGTGCGCTGCCCGGAGTCCGGAGCGGCCGTCGCCAGTTCGAGGGGATCGGCGAGCTCAACCGGCTGGCCCGGCGCCTCGCCCAGGGTCAGCAACAGGCGGTCGAGCGCCCCGATCCGCTCGGCATCCGCCATGGCCCGGGCCGCCTCCAACTCGCTGACCCGGGACAGCGCGAGCTGCTCGTCCACTCCCGTCACCACGCCTTCGCGCCGAAGCGCTTGGACTTGGCGAAGCGTCTCCCTGCCGGCGGCGAGTGACGTGTCGAGGACCGCCACTCGCGCCCCGGCCACGACCGCCGCGAAGTAAGCCCGGAGAGCATCGAACGCCGCCATCTGATGGGCCCGCGATTCCGCCAACCGGCCGGTCTCGGCGCCGGCCAAGGCCGCCCGCCGGCCGAGCCAACCCTCGGGAGTAATCAGCGGTTGCTCGATGGTAATCCCGACTGCCGCGTTGGAAATAGCCGCGGGCTGGTTGAGGGCATCGATGCCGAAGTCCGTCGCGGCAAAGCGGCCCTGCCGCAGCTTGCTGCCGAACACCGCCACCGGATCGTTGGTCCGTACCATCGACCACTCGGCCGTTACCACCGGCAAATAGGTAGCGAGCGATCCTTGGGCATCGGCCTCTCGGGCCCGCCGCTCGGAGCGGACCCGCGCCAACTCCGGGTGTTGGTCCCGGGCCCGCACCATCGCATCGGCGACCGTGAGCCGGAGCGGCGCCTGCGCCACCGCAGCGGCCCTGACCCCGAGGGCCAGAACCAGAATCAGCGTTGGACGTCGCATGTGCGGATACACTCCAGGATGTGGTGCACCTTCGGCTCGATGACCCGGTACCTGACGTGGAGCCCGTCCTTTCGGGCGGTCACGACCCCGTGGAGCCGCAATCGGCTGAGGTGCTGCGAGCAAATCGCCTGCTCCAGTTCGCAGGTGTCACAGATCTCGGTGACCGAGAGCTCGGTGCTTTCGAGGGCCTCGACGATCTTGAGGCGGTCGGGGTGGCCGAGGAGCTTGATAATGTCGGCGGCCCGCTTGAGCATTGCGGGGTCGATGCCCCGGACCAACGGTTGAACTCTGGACATTCGCTTCTTTTGCATAGCATATAGTATATGTCATATAGTATCAACGCAAGCCCCAGCTCACGGAGTCCCTCCTGATTCGGGTCCGCGCGCACCGTAGTCTGCGATCGAGGCGGCTGGAGGTCCCTCCCCGACGCCGACCACGTTGCGTTCCTGGCCGGCCCGCCCCATGTTCCGGTCGGAAGAGTGGTGAACTGCGGTTCTTTCGGCGGCGGGAATGTCGATGAGGTCGCCGAGGCCCTCGAGGTTGCGACCCGCGGCCGAGCGGTTCATGACCTCGTCGACAAGTCGCTCGACCTCCACCCCGGGGAAGCCCCGATGCCCGACGTCCTGCCACGACCGGCGGGTCGCGATCAAAGTGCTTCGTCCGGCACTTGCCGCCGCGGTCGGCGCGGAGCGTTTTCTCCGCGAGATCAAAGTGACGGCGGCCCTCCAGCATCCCCATATCCTGCCCCTGTACGACTCCGGCCGGGCCGGCTCGTTGGTGTACTACGTGATGCCCTACGTCGACGGGGAATCGCTTCGGGCCCGTCTCGACCGGGTCCACCAGCTGGCCGTGGGTGAGGCTCTGGACATTGCCCTCTCAGTGGCCAGCGCCCTCGACTATGCTCACCAGCGCGGCATCATCCACCGCGACGTCAAGCCCGAGAATATCCTGCTCAGCGGAAACCAGGCCCTGGTGGCGGACTTTGGCGTGGCCGTCGCGATGGAGTCCGCCGGCCTGGGCCGGCTGACCGAGACCGGGCTATCCCTCGGCACAGGCCAGCGCGGACCGCCATCTCGGGCCCGCCAGTGATGTCTACGCCCTCGGCGTCGTCCTCTATGAGATGGTGGCGGGCGAGCCCCCGTTCACCGGGAAGACCGCTCAGGCCGTCATTGCCAAAGTGATGACCGAAACGCCGGTGCCGGTCCGCTCGCGGCGGGCGACGGTGCCCCCTCGGATCGAGGCGGCGCTGATGCGGGCGCTGGAAAAAACCCCCGCAGATCGGTTCGCCTCGGCGGCAGAGTTCGCCGCCGCGCTTCAGCCCGCTGACCCAACCTCCGTGACCAATCAGTCGAGCCGTCCGGCCGAGCGCCAGATCGGTCCGTCCCGGCTGCCCTGGGTTCTCGTGGCCATCCTCGCGTCGGTCGTCGGGATCTTGGGATGGCGAGGTACGCTGGTCTCGCGGGCTGCGGACGCGGCGGGGGGGGTCCCCCACCTTGCCCTCCCAACCCCTCCTGGAACCTCGGCACCAGCCTGGCGGGACGGCATTGCCGTAAGCGCTCGGGGCCGAGTGGTCGCCTTCGTCGCGACCGACACAACCGGCCACACCCAACTCTACTTGAAGCGGTTCGGGGAGCGGGACGCGATCCCGGTGCCCCAGTCAGTAGACGCGGCATACCCGATGTTCTCTCCCGATGGAACCTGGCCCGGCTTCACCCTTGGTAACCAGATCAAGAAGATGTCGCTTCCGTCGGGCGCCATCACCCTTGTCGCCGACAGCACGTCCACTACCGGCGAGCCAGAATAGACGACCGACGGCTTCATTCTCTTCGGGGGCTACGGGCTCTGGCGAGTGTCCGTAAACGGGGGAGCCCCCGTACCGGTTCTTGCCGTCGACACCGCGCGAGGGGACCGGCTCTACATCGCGCCACGGCTCCTGCCTGGTGGAAAATTCCTGATGTACAGGGTCCGCGGCACCAACCGCGATGGGCCATTCCTCCGCCTGATGGTCCGTCCGGTTTCCGGCGCGACGGCCTGGGTCCTGATCGACGGTGTCAGGGCCGCGACGGTGGACGCCGAGACGTTAATCTATCAGAAAGGGCGTGAACTACGGGTCGCGGATCTCAACCTCTCCACTCTGGCGCTCTCGAATGATCGGGCCTGATTGACGGGGTGGCTCCAATGGTGAATTCGACCGCCGCTGGATGGGCGCTCTCCGGGGATCTTCTCATCTACCGGGCTGCGGCGGGAGCGACCCGATCCCTGGCCTGGGCGAATCGTGACGGCCGAGCCCAACCGCTCGCGGCACCGGCCCGGTCGTGCATGGGGCTCGGCCTCTCTCCCGATGGGAACCGAGTCCTGCTTGGAGTCCAGGACGAACCACGGCGCGATGTCCTGCTCTATGACTTGACCCAGGGATGTGCTCACCCCAATATCCACCGATGGCTAGTCCGAGGGGGAATTTGGGCGCCCGACGGTCGGCACATTGCCACCTATCGGCGAGGCGTTGGCGATCATGCTGTGGTCCGCCTCACCACGGACGGGACCGGCCCGCCCAACGTGCTGACCCGAAGCGACAAGTTTCTCTGGCCGGCCTCACAGACGAAGGATGGACGACACCTCGTCGTCATGGACAATGGCAGCATTTCGATGGTCGACCTCCTGGGCGACCGATCGCGTCGCCCGTTGGTTTCAGGACCGCGGGGAGCCGAATCGTAAACGCCTTAGTCGCCGGGCTCGGGTGCTGGGTCAGGGTCAGCGTCCCCCCGTGCAGTTCGGCAATCCATCGAACGATGGCGAGACCGAGCCCGCTTCCCGGCGTATCGTGGCGAAGCCGGACGAACCGGTCGAAGATCCGGCCGGTGGCCTCGTCCGGAATGGCCTCGCCATGATCGGCGACCGAAACCCACGCCCCGCCGCCCGGTACGACGCCCACCGCGACCTCGACGTCGCTCGGAGCGGCGTGGAGGAGGGCATTCTCGATCAGCGCGACGATCGCCCGTTCGAGCAGGGTGGCGTCGCCCCGCACTCGCGCGGCATCGAACTGGCCAATCCCGATCCGGCGGTTGGCAGCGGCCGGGTGGCGGCCGACCCGGAGCACCGCTTTGCTGGCGACGTCGTCGAGGAAAACCGATTGCGCCCCGACATCCGCGGCCGTTTCACCCCGGGCAAGAAGCAGAAGGTCTCCAACCAGTTGACTCAGTTGCCGCACCTCGGTGGCCAGGCGGCTCAAGGTCTCCCGGTTGAGCGCCGCCGCCGGCCCGCTCAGGGCAATGCCAAGCTCGTTTTGGAGGATGGCCACCGGGGTTCGCAATTCGTGGGCTGCGTCCGCAAAGAACCGGCGCTGATGGGTCGCGGCGTCGCGTTCCTTGGCGAGGGCCGAGTCCAACCGGGAGATCAGAAGACTGAAGGCCTTCTGCAGTCGGCCAACTTCGTCGCCGCGGATGCCTTCGGGAATGGCGGGATGAGGGATGGTGCCCTGAGCAACGGAGTCGCTGACCCGGTCGGCAAGGACCGCCATGGTCGTGATCGGCTCGAGCGCTCGGCGCGAGGCCAGCATCGCGACCCCGGTACCCACGATCAAGCACATCACAAAACCCAGCCCGAGATTCCACCGGAGATTCGCGAGGCGCTCCTCGAGCGGAGCCAGGGCAAAGGCAATGACCAGGGAATAGTCGTCGCGAAGCGGAACCGAGATCGCCCGGACCGGGCCGCCCGCCGCGGGCAACGTGGTCGGCCGGCTACCGACTCCATCAAGCGCCGCGGATGAGATATCGGGCAAGCCCGCAATCGGCCGGCTCTTGGCCAGATGCCGTCCCGTCGGGCTCAGCGCGACCACAGCCCGATCGCCAAAGACCAGTTCGCTCATAATGTGGACGATGGCCGCCTCAGTGCTCCCATAGTCCGGAAGATCCGAACTGAAGAGTCTTTGGGCCGCCTCCACCGACTGGTGGAGCCCCCGATCGACCTCCGCGCGCCATTCCCGGCGGAGCACGGCGTAAAGGACGACGGCCGAAAGTGCCAGCAACAAGGCAAAGCTCCCGGCCACGGTCATGGCCAGGCGGACGCGCAGCCCCGACAGTGGATACTCAGCCATCCGGGGATCCAGGCCGAAGCACGTAACCCACCCCGCGAACCGTGTGCAGCAGCGGGACATAGTTCGGCAGGTCCACCCGCTTCCGGAGCCGGGCGATGTACACGTCGATGATGTTCGACACCGGGTCGTAGTTCTCGTCCCAGACATGGGCGGAAATCATTGCACGCCCCACCACCTGCCCGGCGTGGCGGGCCAAGAATTCGAGCAGGGAGAACTCAGTCGTGGTCAGGTCCAACAGGTGATCTCCCCGCCGGGCCGTGCGGCTGGCCGGATGGAGGTGGAGGTCCGCCACCTCGATGATCGCCGGCCGGACCGCCCGCTGGCGGCGGTCGAGCGCCCGAAGCCTCGCCAGCAATTCCTCGAACGCAAACGGTTTCACCAAATAGTCGTCAGCCCCGGCATCGAGCCCGGCGACTCGGTCGGCGATGGCGTCACGGGCCGTGGCAGCGAGGATCAGCACGGTCGATCCGGTGCGCCGAAGGGTCCGAGCCAAGTCGAGGCCTGAACCATCGGGAAGGCTGATGTCGAGCACCACGGCGTCGTACGTGTCGACACCGAGTTTTGACAACGCTTCGGCCACTGTGACGGCCCCGTCCACAGCATGGCCCGCTTGGCGCAGACCCGAACCGACGAGTCGCGAAAGGCCGGATCGTCTTCGACAGCGAGAATTCGCATGGGCGTCGAGGCTCCCTCATCTCTCCTTTCTCTTGGGCCGCGAACTATCAGGCGAAGATAAAAGGAGGATGAAGGGCTCGGTGCTCGGCGCTCGGCACTCGGCGCTCGGCACTGAGGGGAGGGTGCCGGTTTGGAGGAGGGAGAGGGTGAGTTGGCCGAGTGGGGAGGCGGGGTTGCCGAGGTCGTAGGGGAGGTCGAAGTGGTGGCGGCCGGGGGCGCGGAGTTCGGCCACGGGGTGGCCGGCGGCTCGTTTTCGGGCGGCGAACTCGGCGGTCTGGCGGTGGAACTCACTGGTTTCGATGGCGCCGACCGCCACCACCAGGGGGACTCTGGACACCATTGACCGCGCGACCGGGCTCTGGCTTCGGGCGGTTGCTTCGTCGAGACCGAGGGCGTCATTGACGTAGGTTCCGACCAGGGGGACGAGGTCGTACACGCCGCTCAGCAGGATGCCGCCCGTCAGGCCGGCGACCGCACCTAACGTCATCGCCGCCAGGTGCCCGCCGGCTGACGAGCCGGCCACCACCATCCGCCGGGAATCGAGACCGAGTTGGACGGCGTCGTTCACCAGGTACCGGCAGGCAGCCGAGCACTGCGCGACGATGGCGGGGAGCCGGGCGGCCGGGGCGAGTTGGTAGTCCACCACCGCGACGGCCACCCCCTGAGCCAGGAGAGCCGGCACCATGAAGGCCGATTCGTGTTTCGATAGCTCCTGCCAATAACCGCCGTGGATGAAGATCACGGTCGGGTGGGGGCCGCTGCCTTTGGGGCGAAAGAGGTCGATCGTCTCGGTCGGCTGGTGCCCGTACCGCACCGGTGCGGGCGGGTGGGCGGCGCGGGCCGCCGCGCTGTCGCGGACATACCCGGCGATCTCGGCTCCGATGTCGGCCACCGTGCTGCTCGGGGAGTACTCACGCTCCAGGCGCTCTTTGGTCCAAGTGTTCCAAGCCCCGGCCTGGGGATCGGACGCGGTCATTCGGCAACCTCCATCGCACGACGGACCCGGAATCTCGTCGTTCCCGGCCGCCGCGGAAAGGGCCGGCAGTGGCCGCCCGTTGTGGGGCCGCCGGTCCCCGAGTACGATTGAAAGACTCTACCACCTACCTCGAAGGGCTCCGATGCGCCTCCTGACCGCCGTGCTGATGTTAGGCATGTGGCAACCCGCTGTTGCCCAATCCACCGACCGCTATCTGGCCCGAGCCAAGGCGCTCCACCGAGCCATCCCGATGATCGACACCCACAACGATCTCCCGGAAATGCTCCGCGAGCGGGCCAACAACGATTTGTCGAAGATGAATCCGGAGCAACGGCTCGAAACCCTGGACACCGACCTGCCCCGGATGAAGCAGGGCCTGGTGGGCGGGCAATTCTGGGCGGCCTATGTGCCGGCGTCCTTCGTCGACAAGGGCGGGGCCACCTACGCGCTGGAACAAATCGACGTGATTCGCCGAATGACGGCCCAATCCCCATCCCTCGGATGGGCCACGACCGCCGGCGACATCGCCCGGGTCCACGCGGCTGGCAAGATCGCCTCGCTGATCGGAATCGAGGGCGGCTACGCGATCGAGAACTCGCTGGCCAACCTCCGGATGTTCTACGAGTTGGGCGTTCGCTACATGACCCTCACCCACGGCGGCAATACCGCCTGGGCCGACGCCGCGACCGAAGCGCCGGCGCACGGCGGCCTGACCAAGTTCGGGGAAGAGGTGGTCCGGGAGATGAACCGGCTCGGGATGATGGTCGATATCTCCCACGTGTCGGACGGCACCATGTCCGACGCCCTCCGGGTGTCCGAGGCGCCGGTGATCTTCAGCCACTCCTCGGCCCGGGCGCTCGCCAAGCACGCCCGGAACGTGCCCGACAGCATCCTGAGCCGAATGCCGAAGAATGGCGGGATCGTGATGGTGAACATCTTTCCCGGCTTCGTCAATGCGATCGCGGCCGAGCAGGCGGCCGGCGTTCTCGACCGGGAGCGCGACTACAAGGCCAAGTATCCTGACGATCCGAAACGGGCGTCAACCGAATACCTGGCGTGGCTCACCAAGACCATGACCGAGATGGAGCCGGGGACGCTAAGCGAGGTGGCCGATCACGTGGACCACATCGTGAAGGTCGCCGGGATCGACTACGTCGGGTACGGGGCCGACTACGGGTCGCTCACCAATCACCCGAAGGGTCTCGAAGACGTCTCCCGCTACCCCTACCTGACCGCCGAATTGCTCCGCCGGGGTTACTCCGACGAGCAGGTCAAGAAGATCATCGGTGGCAACTTCCTCCGGGTCATGCGGCAAGTCGAGCGAGTCTCGGCCCGGCTCAAGCGGCAGCGGCCACCGAGCGCCGCGAGGATCGAAGACCTCGACAAGGACCGGACCTGATGGAGCACCCGCGACGTCGTTTTCTCGGCTGGGTCGGCGGGACTTCGCTCCTCGGCGCGATCGGCTTGCCCAACCCGAGCGACCACCCGGTACCGGTCGCCGACAAGTGGGACATGACTTGGACCGATCAGGTCACCGGGAAATACCGGGCGGTGTTCGACTCGCCGGGGGTCGCCGAGGGGTCGGCCCTCTTTCGGGCGGTGGCGTGGTGCGATATGTACAAGGAAGTGTACGGCGCCGACCGAAAAGAGATGTCTCCGGTCATCGTGTTTCGGCACGAGGCCATCCCCTTAATTATGAGCCACGCCTATTGGGAGCGGTTCGAGATCGGCAAAGAGCTCAAGATCCGGGACGAGAAAGGCCACAAGTGGGCCAAGGCCAACCCGCTCAGCAACGGCGGCACGACGTCGACTGATCCGCAGGCCAAGTACAAGCTCGAGGCGTTCTTGCCCGCAGGCGGCGTGGTCCTCGCTTGCAATTGGGCGTTCGGCATGGTCGTTGGAAGAATTATGGAAAAGGACAAACTCGAGCGGCCCGCGGCCCGAGCCCGAGCGCTTGAGCTGATGATCCCAGGGGTGATTCTGCAGCCCAACGGGATCTTCGCGGCCCTGCGGGCGCAAGAAGCCGGGTGCCACTACGTCATGGCGAGCTGAGGCCGGAAGGCCCCTCCAATTCCACGCCGAGCCCGTCCGCGATCCGATTGACGAAAGCGAAGTAGGCCACGATCGCGCAGGCGTCGTGAATCGCCCGGTCGTCTAGCCCCGCCAGGCGGAGTCGGTCGATGTCCTCTCGTCGAATCGCCGCCGGGGTAAGGGTCAGCTTGTCGGCATAGACGACCAGCGCTCGCTCCCGTTCGGTCAGCGGAAGATCGTCGATGCCCCGATCCGATTGGAGGCCATTCACCAGCGCGGCCTGCTGTTCAACGGCCATGCCCTCGGCCGCAAGGATCCGACGGAGACCCGCTCCGTGATGGTGGATTCAATACGGGCAGTGATTGAGGCCCGACACTCGGACGGCCAGGATCTCGCGCTCCCGCCGGTTCACCGGGCCGGGACGAAGCATCAGAGCGCGGTAGAGATCGAAATGGTACCGCATGACCTCGGGATGGACCGCATGCACCTGGATGATATGGTCCGGGTCGGACACCCGGTCGGCGGGGGCGAGGTCTTCGGATGACACGGATCGAATGAAGGCCACGGACCCTCCGTCTTAAGGGAAGCGCATCCGGGCGACAAACGCCGCCCACCGAGGATCGCCGCGAAGCGGCTCGAGCAGCGGATCGCTGCGGCAAAAGAACAACGCCCAGTCTCGCTCCTCATAGGCCCGGTCGAGCCAGCGAAAAGCCTGATCGAGGTTGCCTAACGCGCCATAGGTTTGGGCCACGCCGAGCGCCGAGGTGGTTGGCGACTGGTGGCCCGCAGAGAGCCGGGCGATTTCCGCCAAGGCCTCGGTCCGGCGGCCGCCGCGGGCCAACGAATACCCGGCGATGCCGCTCCCGTACGCTCCCACCCGTTCCGGTACTGCCGACACGGTGACCACCGCCGAGTCGAATTGCCCCTGCGCCGCGAGGATTCTGGCTCGATCGAGGCGGGCGGGGGAAAAACTTCCGGCGGCCAATTCGTCGGTGTGGGCGATTTGTCTCTCGGCTTCGGCATACTTTCCCGCCAGCATCAGCATCGAGCCTAAGCGGGCATTCAGGATCAGCGAGACCGGCTCGTCGCGGACGGCGGCACGAAGTGAGTCGACCGCTTCGTTGACCAGGCCCGTAGCAACAAGCAACCACCCGTAGAACAACCGAGCCTCGCCATAGGTCGGGTCGAGCCGGAGCGCCTGCTTCAGGCTGCGGTCGGCCGCCTGCCAGTCCCAATCGTAGAAGAGATGGATGAAGCCGAGGGCGGTGTACGCATCGGCCAGCGTGCTATCGAGGACGACCGCCCGGTTCGACTCCGATGATACTCACACGACCCAGACGCCTCGTCGCGGCTGGAGCGGTGAGGGCGTCCGACAGGGCGCTCGCCATGGCCGACGCGTCCGGGAACCGGTCGACCGGATGGCGGGCGAGAGCCCGACTCACCACCCGGTCGAGCGCCTCGGGCACTTCCGGTCGAAGCGTCCGAACGGGCACGGGGGTCTCGTGAAGCCGGCGGGCGATCTGGCTTTGGACGGTCGCGCCCCAGAACGGGAGTTCGCCGGTGAGCATCTCGTAGAGCACCACGCCGAGCGAAAAGAGGTCCGATCGCGGGCCGACGTCCTGCTCACCCGCCGCCTGCTCCGGGCTCATATAGGCCGGCGTACCCACGAGGGCACCGTGGGCGGTGAGGGTGACACCGGTGGTGTCGGTCACGGCCTTGGCGATCCCGAAGTCGGCCACCACCGCATGGTCGCCGACCAAGAGTACGTTTTCGGGCTTGATGTCCCGATGAACGACCCCGCGCTCGTGCGCATAGGCCAACGCGAGGGCGATCTGGTGGCCGATCGAGACCGCGGTGGCGGTCGAGAGCACCCGTTCCCGGCGGATCCGCTCGCGCAGCGATTCGCCCTCGACGACCGGCATCACGTAATACGGCAGCGACGTGTGGTTGACCTCGACCGTTCCCGAGTCGATCAGGCCGAGGATGCCGGGGTGAGAGAATTGAGCGGTGAGCCGAACCTCCCGAAGGAACCGTTCCCCAACCACCTCGGCGATTTCCGGGTGAAGGACCTTGAGGGCGACCATCCGATCGTGCTTGGCATCGCGCGCCGCGTACACCGTGGCCATGCCGCCGACCCCGAGCACTCGCTCGAGCCGGTAGCGGCCGTCGAAGGCAGCTGTGAGGTCCTCGAAGAGCGACACTACTTCCTGGGCTGGTCCACCGATCGCAGGAACCCGCGCACCGCGGCGAGGCCTTCGTCCGGCGCATCCCAGGGTGTGATGTGCGCGGAACCCTTGAGCACGAGAACTTTAGCGCCCCGCACCATCGCCGCCTGGCGCCGAACCAGCGCTGGGTTGGCCTCATCGAATTCGCCGACCGTAAACAACACCGGCACCCCAATCGTTTTCAGATCCTTGGTGGCGTCATAGTACTTGAGGGTCCCAACGATCGTGAACTCGCTCGGTCCCTGCATGTAGTTGTAGATCGCCGCGTTGATCTGAGTCAGGGTGCTGTCGAGATCGGCCTGCACCGGTCCGGGCGGGCTTCGCATCACGTATTTCGACCAGAACTCCGCGTTGGCCGCCTGATAGGCCGGGGTCTCGTAATTTCCGGTCTTCTCCGCCTCGGCCACGGCCCGTTGGCCCGAATCGGAAATCGTCGTGAGCAGGGTTTTGGCGTTCTTTTCCCAGGCCGGCATACTGAGCGCGGGACTCCCGAGGGTGAGGCTCGCGACCCGATCGGGGTGGGCTCGATAATACTCGAAGCCGAGAATCGTACCCCACGAGTGGCCCAGGATGTGAATCCGGTCGTAGCCGAGATGACTCCGAAGGGAGTCGAGCTCGGCGACGAAGTGGGCGATGCTCATTTGGGTGGTATCGGTCAGGGTTCCGGACTTGCCAGAGCCGCCCTGGTCGTACCGGACCACGGTTCGGTCGTCACCCAGCTTCTCGAAGACCTTGAGGTAGTAGCTCGAATAGCCCGGCCCACCGTGGAGCAGAAACACCGGCGTCCCGGAGCCAGTACCCACCTTGTGGTACCATAGTTTCCCGGCCGCCACCGGGAGGAACGCTTCGCCGGGCGGCAGACTGGGCGCCGGCGCGACGGCGACCGAGTCGGCCGCCGGCACCGGGGGCTTGGGTGAACAACCCATCAGGAGCAGGGCGACAGACGCGAGGTTGGAAGCCGAAAACCGCATGGGCGCAGGACCGGGGTGAATGATGCTGGGGAAGATGGTGACAGTCGGCGTTCCACGCCAGAACGGGCCCAGGGCTCAGCTATCTTGGAGTCGCCATGAGCCAGTTCCTCGATTCGTTCGTTCTGCTCTTCGGTGGGATCGCCCTGATTGGCGGGCTCCTCAAGCTCGGGGGCTGGCTCGGCGGTAAGCGAGCTCCCTGGCTCGCACTGGTGCTGCCGGTCGTGGGAGTCGGCGCCGCCGCTGTCGCCGGCAGCTCTGCGCTTGATCGCTATGGCACCCCGACCCAGCCCGCGGTCGTCGGGAAGACCGAGTGGGTTACCCTGATGCCGAACGGTTCCTTTCTCAAGAACTACTCGGTCACCGTCAAGCAGCGGGGGGCGGCCGTCGGGGAAACGGTCAACCTCCGAACCGACCGAGGCCTCTTCGACACCCTGGCCCTTGGCGACTCCATCGCGGTGCGATCGCTGAGCTGGCGGCCGAGCTTTGGGCGGCTCGAGGCGATGACCGGGGCCCGCTGGCTCGGGATCGTCGCTGATTCCGGATTAGTCCTCTTCGTCGTCGGCGTCGTAGCGGTGCTGGTGGGGGTGTTTCTCTACGGCGGGACCGGGGCAAGCGGGGCCGTCCGGAAAGCCATGGCGCTTGTCCTGCTCGGCGGCGGCGGTTTCTCCTGTTGGCAGGAGGCTCGACCCTACCGGGGCGAACCGGCTCCCGAGCTACCGGCCGGCTCGGCCCATGCCAAGGTCACCAGGATTCGGTCGGTCACGGGCATCTATCCCGTCAGCCAAAGCACGAGCTCGACCCGCGGCTGGCGCCTCAAGCAACGGTATCAAATCGTGGAGGCCGAGTTCACGCCGGGCGGCGCCCGGGCTCCGGTGGTGGGAGTTGACGCCATCGACGCCGGGAGTATTCCGAAACTCGGAGTGGGGAGCCCCGTCGATCTCGACTACGACCGTGCAGAGCCCCGGAAGATCCGAGTCAAGGGGGCAGCCCGACTCTGGCCCGCGATCAACGCCCGCGACACCTGGCTGGGCCTCGGCGTGATCGGCGCGCTGATCGGCGGCCTGATGGTACTTGGCCGGTTGTTCCGACGGACCAGAGGTCCGGCTAAGGGACCGGCTGCGGCGCCATCACGTTGACCACGATCCGGGAACTCTGACTCGGGGTCCGATACACCCGCTGCCTCGCCGTCTTGAAATCCGATTCCTGAGCCCGATAGATGTCGACGAACGTCTGGGGGTTCCGGTCCACCAGCGGAAACCAGCTCCCCTGAACCTGGACCAGCAGGCGATGGCCGCGGCGGAAGGTGTGAAACACGTCCGGCATCACGAAGTCGAGCTGGGTCACCTGCCCCGGGGTCAGTGGCTCCGGCCGCTCGAAGCTGTTCCGGAACTTGGCCCGCACCACGTCGCCTCGAACGAGTTCCTGAAAACCATCGGGGTGGACGTCGATCAGTTTGACCACCCAGTCGCCATCGGTTCCGGTCGTCGAGACGAAGAGGGTCGGGCTGACCGGGCCGGCGATCGTCAGATCCTCGGTCACCGGGTCGCCGCGATACGTCGCGACATCGGGGCGAGCCTCACCGAACCGTTGGTCCTGGGCCATGTAGTCGGGATCCATGTCGGTACTGGCGCCGGGAACGAACGGCACCGGCTTGGCGGGGTCGGTCACCCACTCCTCGAACGGATCACCGGTCGCCGCCTGGGGCGCCTGGAACGAGAGGGACTTCCCAGCGCCGAGATAGATCGACCGGGCCGCGCTTTCCTTGGGCGGCCAGGCCTCGAAGGTCCGCCATCGGTTCGTCCCGGTCTCGAAGACATACGCCTTCGGATGGGTAGCCAGCCCCTGGCCCTTGAGGTAGCTCTCGAAGAACGGCAACAGGATGGTGTTCTGATATTCCTCGGAGGTATTGGCGCCGAACGAGAGCTTCCCGACGGCGGCACCCGGATCGCGGGCCCACTGGCCATGATACCACGGGCCGATCACGATGGCGTTGTCGGTGCGGGGGCTTTGGCGCTCGATGGTTTCGAAGAGGTGAATCGCGCCGTAGAAGTTGTTGGCGTCGTACCAACCCCCGACGGTCAGCACCGCGGGCGTCACACTCTTGATATGGGGCAGAATGGCGCGGGATTTCCAGAGATCGTCGTAGGTGCCGTGCTCCATCATCTCGGTCCACCCGGGCACTTGGCCTTTGAAATGCTTGGCGTCGGCGTTGGCGAGGGGGCCCATCCCGAGAAAGAACTGGTAGCCATCGGCGGGGCCGAAGTCGAACGGCTCGCCGCACGACATCGACGGGCCGGTA
>JAYTTT010000311.1:0-6083 GCA_043744895.1 Gemmatimonadota bacterium
GACCGGCAATCCCAAGGCCGTCATCAACACCCAACGGATGCTCACGGCCAACCAGCAGGCCCGACGCCAGATCTGGCCCTTTCTCAGCACCGAACCGCCGGTCATCGTCGATTGGCTGCCGTGGTCGCACACCTTCGGGGGCAATCACAACTTCAACCTGGTCCTCGCCAACGGCGGAACGTTGTACATCGATGGCGGGCGGCCCGCCCCAGGGCTGTTCGACCAAACGGTCGCCAACCTCAGAAGCATCGCGCCGACCGTTTATTTCAACGTGCCCCGGGGCTATGACATGCTGGTCACGGCGCTCACGGCCGATCCCGACCTCCGGCGGCATTTCTTCAGCCGGCTCCAGATCGTCTTCTACGCCGCCGCCGCGCTGCCCCCCCACCTGTGGCACGCGCTGACCACCCTGGCCCTCGAGACCGTCGGCGCTCCAGTGGCGGTGACCTCGGGCTGGGGCTCGACCGAAACCGCGCCGTTGGCGGCCGACTGCTACTTCCAGGCCACCCAACCGGGCGTCATCGGCCTCCCGGTGCCCGGTACCGAACTCAAGCTGGTGCCGAACTGCGACAAGCTCGAAGTCCGGGTTCGCGGCCCCAACGTCACGCCGGGCTACTGGCGCCGCCCCGACCTCACGGCCGCCCACTTCGACGACGAGGGGTTCTACCGGATCGGCGATGCGGTCCGGTTCGTCGATCAAGACCGGCCCGAACTGGGGCTCCTGTTCGATGGCCGAGTGGCCGAAGACTTTAAACTCGACAGCGGCACCTGGGTCAATGTCGGGATGCTCCGGGTCAAGGCCATCGCGGCGCTCGCCCCGGTTGCTCAGGACATCGTGGTGACCGGACACGACCGGCCCGCGATCGGGTTCCTGGTGTTCCCTAACGTGGCAGCCTGCCGCCAACTCGCCGTGTCCCTGGCGCCCGACGCACCGATCGACGCCGTCTTCGCCGATCCCGCGGTTCGGGTCGCCGTGAGCCGCGGACTGGCCGGGCTTCGAGCTGAGGGACATGGCTCCTCGGGGTACGGAACCAGGGCCCTGCTGCTCACCGAGCCACCGTCGATCGATCAGGGCGAGATCACCGACAAGGGATATCTCAATCAGCGGGCTGTTCTCCACGACCGGGCCGAACTGGTCGGCACCCTCTATCGCGACGACGACCCGCGGGTCATCCTGCTGGCCGAACCATGACCCCAACGATGCGGACCCGCCTAACAGACTTGTTCGACATTCGACATCCGATCGTCTGCGCCCCGATGGCGTTGGTGACCGGCGGCCGTCTGGCCGCCGCGGTGTCGGACGCTGGGGGACTCGGCATCATTGGTGGGGGCTATGCCGGTCTCCTCGGCGGTGAACCCGATCTCGGGCACGAATTGACCCTCGTCGCGGGTCGCCGGTTCGGGGTCGGGTTCATTACCTGGGCGCTGGCGCGGGCACCGGCGGCGCTCGACCAAGCGTTAGGCCACGGACCGACCTGCGTCTTCCTTTCCTTCGGTGACCCCCGCCCCTTCGCCGAGACCATTCGGCGAGGCGGCGCCACGCTGATCTGCCAGGTCCAATCGCTGCGGCATGTCGGCGAGGCGCTCGAAGCGGGAGCGGCCGTCATCGTGGCGCAGGGTACCGAGGCGGGCGGGCACGGCGCCGGCCGGTCAACCCTGCCCTTTGTCCCGGAGGTCGCCGACTATTTGGCGAAGCATTCGCCCGCCACCGTGCTGCTCGCCGCGGGAGGCATTGCCGACGGACGGGGCCTCGCGGCGGCCCTGATGCTCGGCGCCGATGGCGTGGTCGTGGGAACCCGCTTCTGGGCCTCGGCCGAGGCGCTGACCCCGGTGGCGTTCACGAACCGCGCCGCGACCGCCACCGGGGATGACACCGTCCGAACCCGGGCCATCGACTTGCTGCGGGGTACTCCGTGGCCGGACGAGTTCTCGTTCCGAGTTCTTGCCAACAAGTTCACCGCCGAGTGGGCGCACCGCGAGGCGGCCGCGGCCGCGGCCTTCGGGAGCCTGGCCGGGGCCTACGCGGAAGCGCGGAGCCGGCAAGACCTCGACATGGTCGTGACCGTGGCCGGCGAGTGCATCGGGCTGATCCACGACCGCCCCGGTGCGGCGGCCATCATCGGCGCCATGGTCACCGAGGCCCAAGCCACTCTGGCCCGGGGCGCCTCGCTGGCCCGGGACGACGGTCAACCGCCATGACCGCCGCGCCCGACCCGGAGGTGGATGGCCGTGCCCCACGGGTCCCGGGTCTCGATGCCCGTGCCCGGCGGCGCGTCCGGCAGCCGCTCCACCGCGAACCCGGCGCGGCCGAGGCTCTCGGCCGCCGCCACCACGCTCGGCCCATCCGGAAGGTCGATCGTCCACGCGAGCAGCCGGGCATCGCCCTCGGCTGGAGGCTCGGCACCGGGGCCGGCCCAGGTGTTCACGCCCAGATGATGGTGGTAGCCACCCGCGCCGACGAAGAGGGCGCCCGGGTAGCTCCACACCATCCGGTCGAAGCCGAGCGCCTCGGAAAAGAACGCCGACGCCCGCGCGATGTCGCCAACGTGCAGGTGCACGTGGCCAATGACGGTGCCGGCCGGCATCCCGTTCCAGACCTCGTCACCCGCCGCAGCCACCAGTCCCGCGACGTCCAGGGGGTCGGTGGCCATCATCAGTTCCCGACCAATCCGACGCCAGGTGCCCCGGGGCCGGTCGGCGTAGACCTCGATGCCGAGCCCGTCGGGATCCCGAAGGTAGAACGCCTCACTCACCAGGTGGTCGCCGGTCCCGGCATTCACGCCCATGTCCCCGAGATGCCGGACGAACCGGGCCAGCGATGCCCGGTCCGGCATTAGGATCGCAAAATGATAGAGCCCAAGGCGGCCGCGCTCGGACATCGGGCGCGCCCCGGGACGCTCGTGCAGTTCGACGAGGGCCCCCTGGTCGCCATCCCGGCCCAGCGTTGCGCGGCCCGGTTCACGTCGCAGGAGGCGGAGCTCCAGGATCCGCTGGTAGAAGGCCAATGATCGGTCGAGGTCGGCGACCTGGAGACTGACCATCCCGAGGCGCGTTGTTTCCGGAAGGCGGTAGTCCCGCGGCGGCTCGCCGTAGCTGCCGGGCACCGCCGCCTCGGGTTGAGCCCCCATGATCAGGCCTTCTGGCGGGCCAGCGCCAGCAGCTCGATCAGGGTCCGCAACTGGCTCGTCGTCAGGTGGCCGAGCCGTCGCTGATGCTCCGCGGCCACCGGCCCGTCGAGCCGGAGCACCAGTTCACTCCCCCGCTCGGTGAGCCGGGTGGAAACTAACCGGCGGTCCTCGGTGCTGCGGCCCCGAATCACGAGCCCCGCCTTCTCCATCCGGTCGAGGAGCCGGGTGACGTCGGGCATCCGGGTCAGGAGCCGGTCGCGGATCTCGTTTCGGCAGAGCCCCCCCGGGCCAGCGCCTCGCAGAATCCGCAACACATTGTACTGGGTTGCCCCGATGCCGTGGGGCTTAAGCACTTGGTCGAAGGCGGCATCGAGCACGGCCTCGGTCCGGGCCAGATTGAGTTGGGCCTCCTGGTGAAGGCTGGCAAAGGGCTTCCGCTGCCGGAGCTCACTCCGAAGATCGGTTGTCATATCGTGATAGTAGGTGTCTAAACACCTATTGTCAAGACACCCTCTTAGCCCCGAGGACGGGGAACCGACGTTTGCCAATCGCCGCCCACCCGGCTAACCGTTTCGCGCGGCCCGCTTCGCTCTTCCACCCCGAGTCCACCCGATGATTTGGCATCCCACGAGACCGCTACTGCCCGGCGAATGGAAGGGAACCCTGATGATGGTGTTAGGCGGCCTGACGGTCAGTTACCTGCTGGCAGCCTTGGTGGGGCTGCCACCGACCGCCGCCTTTCTCCTCTGCCTCGCGGCGTTCCTCGGCCTCGCGGCCATCGGCTGGCCCGATTGGCTTTCCCAGGTCCTCCGCCGGGTCCCCAGCCGGGGCCGGGCCCCCAAAAGCGACCCGGTGGCCCGAAGCTTCCTGGTCGCGGGCGCCCTCGCCGCCCTCGCCTTCGGCGCCGCCCAAGCCATCGCCTAACCCCGAATGCCGAGCGCCGAGCGCCGAGTGCCTAGATCACCTCACGCGCCGCGCGATACCCATGATCGATCGCGGCATCGGTGTAGGAGTAGGCGCCGGCGTCAGCGTTGGCAAAGGCGATCCGGCCGTACCGGACCCGAGCGGCTTCGCAGGGCGTTAGCTTGCCCTCGAACCAGAAGTCGTCGGAGAGCGAGTTGTATTGGTACGCATAGCCGTGCGGCCACCGATTGACCGTGATACCGAGAATGTCTCGGGCCGGATCGAACCCGCCGGCGCCTAACACTCGGCCCAGCTGATCGCGAATTTTTCGTTCGATGACGGGAAACGGGGTCGCGAAGAGTTCGTTCCGGCCGAGCCGATGTTGTTCCCGGATCGGGTGGCCCGGCTGGCAGGCCGACTTGGAGAGATGAACGACCACGGGATCCGCCGGCCGTTTCGAATGACGGTACTGGCCGATGCCGACCGGGAGATCGAGCCGGACCTCGGTGTGCCAGCCTCCGGGAGCCGAGACTCCGCTGATTCCAAGCTTCTGGAACGAGGTCCAATTCCTGATCAGCACGTTGGTATAGACCAGCGGGATTTTGATGGCGAAGGCCAGAGCCTCCTTCTGGGCGGCGGGGAGTTCCGGACAGAGGTAGGGAATGGCGGCGTGCCAGCAGGCCAGGACCACCGACCGACTGGTGACGGTCACGGGCTTGCCCCCGGATAGGTAGGTCACCTCGACCCGGGATCCTGCGACGCCCTCGTGCCGGACCCGAATGACCGGACTGTTGAGGCGAATCCGAACCCGGTTGGCCGCTCGGTCGAGCGTGGTGTAATCGGCCCGGGCGGTCACCACGTCTTCGGCCGACGTTCCCGGAATCGAGCCCGGGATCAACCCGCGGACCAAGAGCCGGGCAATGGTGGCGTTGCCGTCGGGAAAGTGAAAGAAGAACCGCTCGGCTTCGACGGTCGTTCGGGCGTCGTAATTCTGCCCGGGCCCGGGCGTCTCGCTGAGCCCCATGCCGGTGAATCCAGGCAAGCCAAGACCGAAGGCGTCCTGCGCCGACACGACATCAATGCCCGCCCCGAACAGGGTGTGGGGCACCGTTTGATAGAGCGCCACCAGCGCGGGATCGAGTCCGAGGACCCGGGTGAGGTAGTCGGCGTAGCTCACCCGGGCGAGACGGGCCCGCGTGTCGGCCTCCGACAACCCCGGGTAGGGATCGAACCCCTCGGTCGTGAGGCGTTTCAGGTCGCGGCGCGCGGCCTCCGAAATCGGGGCGTTGGCGGCGAAGGCCTCACTGCCCGGGGCCCCGAGCACCAACTTGTCGGTCCCGAAGGTCTCCTGGTCGAAGAAGTACCCATTCCGAAGCCCGAGCCCGCGATAGAGCCCGACATCGTAATACTCGGCATAGCGGGACACGTCGATCCCGAGTTCCCGGAGGAGCCCCTTGGCCACCGGGCTGTAGGGCAGCGGACTCTCGACCGCGAACGTGCCCCCATACCCAACGAAGGTCCGCCCCTCGTGGGTGAACTCGTTCCGCTTGGCATGCCCGCCAAAATCGTCGTGATTGTCGAGAATGAGAATCCGGGCGCCCGGCGCGGCCTTCCGGTAGTAGTGGGCCGCCGTGAGCCCGCTGATGCCGGCCCCGACGACGACCAGATCGTACCGCTCGCCGGTCGGGGCCGGCATCGGCAACCCCGCCGCCAGCTTGCCGTCACGGAGGGCGTGAAAGGCCTCATAGGCTCCCACATGGGCCCCCCGAAGCCCGGTCAGCGACGGGGGGTAGTAGGGGGCATCCTGGCCCCCAGAGAGCAGGCCGGGAAGGGCCATCGCCCCGCTGAGCCCGAGGGCCACCCCGTCCAGAAAATCCCGCCGCGAAATCGGCCGGTCGAGCCCCAGCGTACGATCATCGTGCATCCGTGAGTCTAGACGGCCCGCCCCCCGGAAAACAAGCCGCCGGCGGAGTCAGCAGACTCCCCGGCGGTTTGTCGTTCAGGGAACGGGACGAGCGATCCCTTGATCTCGGCACTCGGCACTCGGCACTC